>NZ_JBNCLY010000010.1:32830-104889 GCF_049844915.1 Gordonia sp. DT30
GGGGAATATGGTGTGCGGCTATGGCGACGGTCGAGCCGATTATTGTCGTGGTTGTCGCTATAGCTGCATTCTGTATTCGGTCCAGCCTATCCGGCGGTAGCCGCGGGTGGAAGGCGGGCGGTGGTGGTTCTCAACTGACCCGGATGGTGTCGGGGGAATATGGTGTGCGGCTATGGCGACGGTCGAGCCGATTATTGTCGTGGTTGTCGCTATAGCTGCATTCTGTATTCGCTCCGATCCACCCGGCGGGTGTGTGTCATCGCTCCGCGGTCGCGATCCAGATGAGGCGGGTGGATTGCACCTGCAGGTCGGGTCGGTGGCGCAGCGAGTCGGCGGAGTCGCCGAGCAGCGCATCGATGGTGGCGAGATCGTCGGCGCCGAGATCGTCGGCCAATCCGGAACGCACCCGGGTCAGCCACGCCTGCGCATACGCGCGGCTGGTCGGGGTGGGGTGGGCAACGACGATCGGCACCGAGTGCCGCCCGCGCATCTCGAAGCCGGCCGCAATGATGGTGTCGGTCCAGTCCGGGAACGCATTGGCCCCCTTCGCCCGCATGATCGCCTCGATCCGGTCGTCGAGCCCGCTCTGCAAAAACCGCGGCTGGTGCGCCATCTCGATGATCGCGAGCACCCCGCCGCCGCGCAGATGCGCGCGAGCGGTGTGCAGGAAGGCGAGCGGGTCGGCGAGGTGATGCAGCGACCCCGACGCCCACACCACGTCGGCAGCACCGACCTGCGGCCACCCGTCGTCGAGATCGGCGGTGACGGCGCGCAGGTGCCCGGTGCCGGCACCGGCGATGCCGGCGGTCATGTCCGCCGATCCGTCGATCGCGATGATCTCCGCGTCGGGAAACGCCGCGGCCAGGGCGCGGGTGCCGACGCCGGTGCCGGCGCCCACATCGACGATGGTCGCCGGCGGGCCCGACGCCGCGGCCCGGATCAGCGTGATGGCCTCGTCGAGGTAGGCGCCGGTCACCGCGGCGTCGAGCTCGAGCAGTTCGCGCGGGCTGCCGCCGTGCGCCTGGTGTCGGTGGCTTCCGGGTGGTGAGCTGGTCATATCTTCACGGTAACGGCGCGATGCGCAGACTGCATACAATCTTGCCCATGGAGCAAGAACTTGATGCCGTCGTCCGTCAGCGCATCCGCGCGCTGCGAGTCGCCAAGGGCTGGACACTCGACTCACTGGCCCACCGGTGCCACCTGAGTCCGTCGACACTGAGCCGCATCGAGACCGGTCACCGGCGGGTCGCGCTCGATCAGCTGGTGCCGATCGCGCGGGCGCTGGGAACCTCGCTCGATGTGCTCGTCGAACCCGTCGGCGACGCCGACGTCGTGATCCGTCCCGAACCGCACACCACCGAGGGCCTCACCGTGTGGCCCTTGTCACGGGACAGCACGCCGTCGGGAGTGGTCGTGGCAAAGATGCGGCTCGAAGAGTCGGTGCGCGACGCCGCCGACGAGTTGCGTGTGCATCCGGGGCACGAGTGGTTCACGGTGCTGTCGGGGACCATCCGGCTGCAGCTCGGCGCGCGCACGATCATCATTCCCGCAGGCCACGCCGCCGAATTCGCATGTACGGTGCCGCATGTCCTCGCCCCACAGGACGGTCCCGCCGAAGTCCTGTCGATCTTCGACCACGACGGCGAACGCGCACATCTGCGCGGCTCACCGGCGTCGGCGGCGTCCTTCGCGTGACCGAATCGAGGCAGGGCGCGGCGTCCGGGGCCGGTTCGTCTCGGTATCCTGGTCCCGACATGAACACGCAGCCCATCCCCAGTCGCCGCACCGTCCTGGCGGCAGCCGGTATCGCCACCGCAGGTCTCATCGCCGCAGCCTGCGGGCAGTCGACCGATACCCCGTCCGCCCAGAAGTCGAAGCAGCCGACCGTCAAGGTCACCTACACGCCGGCGCTCGACGACGACGCCGCCCCCAATCCGATCGCGAAGGTCGAGGTCAAGGCGTCGGGTGGCACGCTCAACCCGGACGTCAAACTGGTCAATCCGAGTGGTCGCGCGGTGGCCGGGACGCTGTCGGAGGATCGCACGACGTTCACGATCTCCGAGGCGCTGGGGTACGACTCGACGTATACGTGGCAGGGCAGCGCCGTCGGCCAGGACCGCTTGTCGGTGCCGGTCAAGGGCTCGTTCACCACGCTCAATCCCAAACAGCAACTCAACGTCGTCGTCAACGTCGCCGACGGCCAAGAGGTCGGTATCGCCGCACCGCTCATCCTGAAATTCGACGGGACCGTCGACAACAAGGAGGCCGTCGAGCGTGCCCTCGCGCTGACGACCACGCCGCCGACCGAGGGCAGCTGGGCCTGGCTCGGTGAGGACAATGGGTCGCGAGCGCATTGGCGCCCGAAGGAGTACTTCCGGCCGGGCACCAAGATCCACATGAGTGCCAAGCTCTACGGGCTCGACCACGGCGGCGGCGCCTACGGTGCTGCCGACGTCACCAGCGACTACGTCATCGGCCGCGCGCAGATCGTCAAGGCCGTTGCGCCGAGCCATCAGATCGTCGTGGAACGCGATGGCGCGACGCTGATGACGCTGCCGTGCAGCTACGGCGAGGGCGACGTCGACCGCAACGTCACCCGTTCGGGCATCCACGTGGTGAGCGAAAAGTACGAGGACTTCTACATGTCCAATCCGGCGGCGGGATACTTCAACGTCCACGAACGCTTCGCCGTACGTATCTCCAACAACGGCGAATTCATTCACGCCAACCCGGAAACCGTTGGCGTACAAGGATCGTCGAATGTGACCAACGGGTGCATCAACCTGTCGCTGGACAACGCGCAGCAGTACTTCGCCACCGCAGTCTACGGAGACCCCGTCGAGGTGAGCGGCACCCGGATCGACCTGTCGGAGGCCGACGGTGACATCTACGACTGGGCCTACGACTGGGACAGCTGGAAATCCATGTCGGCGATCAAGGGCACTCCGCAGTCGTCGTCGGTTCCGGCGACCCCGCAAGGGGCACCGTCCTCGGTCGGCGCCCCCAACTGACTTCTGCCGGCTATCCGGTCCGGATGTTGCGCCGCGCCGACGCCTGATCCCGTGGCTTGAGCACGATCTGGTCGAGGTTCACGTGCGGCGGCCGGGATGCGACGAAGCCGATCACCTCGGCGACGTCCTCGGCGGTCAGCGGCGTCAGATCCGCATAGACCGCATCGGCGCGGTCCTGGTCGCCGTCGAAACGCACCAGTGAGAAGTCGGTCTCGACCATGCCCGGGGCGATCTCGGTGAGCCGGATCGGCTTGCCCAGCAACTCGAAACGCAGCGTCCGGTGTAGCACTGCCTGAGCGTGTTTCGCCGAGGTGTAGCCGGCGCCGTTGTCATACGGCTCGAGGGCGGCGGTGGAGGTGATGGTGACGATCAGCCCGTCGCCGGACGCCTCGAGAGCCGGCAGCAGCGACTTGATCATGCGCAGCGTGCCGAGCACATTGGTCTCCCACATCCAGCGCCAGTCGTCGAGATCGGCGTCGGCCACCGGATCGAGTCCCTTGGCGCCGCCGGCATTGTTGACCAGGACGTGCACGGCATCGAGGCCGGCGACGAAGCGGGCCACCGACTCGTCGTCGGTGACGTCGAGTTGCCTTCCGGTGCCGCCGATCTCGGCGGCAAGGGCTTCGACGCGGCCGACCCGGCGGGCACCGAGGATGACGTGGTACCCCTGCGCGGCCAGCGCGCGGGCAGTGGCCGCACCGATCCCGGAGCTGGCGCCGGTGACGACGGCGACGCGCGATTCGGTGGACGAGGTGGACTCACTCATGGCCGTCAGCTTACGTGTCGCAGGCCCGGGCGCCGCTCGCGACTCGGCCGAGGCGCCACGGGCGGAAGCCGCCGATACCGGCGATGCTAGATTCAGCAGTCATGCAGACGGTCATCCCGGCGACGCTCCGAGTCGGGACGACCCCGGCAGCGCTGGTCCTGCAGGCGATCCGGCTCGGCGCGCCCATCGCCCGCGACACCCTCGCCGGCGAGACCGGCTTGTCGCCGGCGACGATCAATCGGCAGGTCACTGCGCTCGGTGAGCTCGGCTTCGTCGTCGAACGCCGCGACCTCGGGCATGCCGGCGGTATCGGGCGGCCCAAACACCCGCTCGTCCTCGACCGCGACAAGCTGTGCGTGGCGGGCATGCACATCGGTGCGCGCCGCACCCTGCTCGTCATCGCCGACCTGGGCGGACGCACACTTTACAGTCACGCCGTGCGCACCCCGCGCGACGATCCGCACACCTCGTCGGCGGCCCTGTGCCGACAACTGCGCGAACTCGCCGACCGCTTCGCCGGGCGCAGGCTGCTGTGGGGCGGGGTCGCCCTCGGTGGTCGGGTCGACGCCGCCACCGGGGTCGTCGATCACCCGGTGCTCGGCTGGCGCAACGTGCCGGTGGGCCGGCAGCTCGCCGATGCGCTCGGCGTACCGGTGTCGGTGTGCGAGCACGTGCAGGCCATGGCGGCCGCCGAGTTGTTGCTGAGTTCGCCTCGCAGTGACGAGGACTCGGGACTTTTCTTCTACGCGCGCGAAACCACCGGCATGGCCGTCACGGTCGACGGCCGCGTGCTGGTGCCCGGCCGCGGGGCCGGCACCATTGCCCATACCCGGGTCGACGCGCCGATCCTGTGTGGTGGCGGGGCGACGCTGCAGGACGTGATCGGTGTCGACGTCGCACGGCGCGCCGCGCAGCGGCTGGGAGTATCGCCGGACGCGTCGGTGATCGCCGACGAACGCGCCCGCATTCTCGGTGAGGTGGTCGCGGTGTTCCGTGATGCGGTGAACCCGGACTCCGTCGTCGTGGCCGGCGATGCCTTTGCCGCGCACCCGCAAGGCCTCGCGCCGGTGCAGGCGGCCTTCGACGCCGCGTCCAAGGTGGGCTGGCCGTTGGAACTGACGGCATCGCGTTTCGGCGTCTCGGTTCAGGAGAGTGCGGCAATAGTGGTGGCGCTCAGCGTGATCTACTCCGAACCCGTCATCGCGATGACGTACTGCCGCGCCCGGGCGTAGGCGCTCCGGATCGGGCGGCCGAGCCGTGGGACCGTCGAAGCAGGTGCGAGCCCCGATGCCTCTGTGGGCCCCGACGCATAGGTGAGCCCGGTGCCCTACCGTGGCACCTATGACGATCCCCCCTCGCGATGTGGCCGCAACCATGTCCATCGCGGTCACCGCCCCCACCGAGCTCGAGATGCAGATCGCCGTGGCCCGCATACCCGGGCTCTGGCTCGAGGAGACGCTCGAGGTCACCGTCGACGGGGCCCCGGTGGCCGTCGAGGAGATCGTCGACGACCACGGCGGCCGCATCCACCGGCTCGCGGTCGCGTCCGGACAGATCAACGTCGACTATCGGGCGTCGGTGACCACGCCCGCCGATCCGGTCCGCGTTGCGGTCACCGACCGGTCGATCTACTTGCGGCCCAGCCGATATG
The DNA here is from genome assembly GCF_049844915.1 of Gordonia sp. DT30. Classification (NCBI taxonomy): domain Bacteria; kingdom Bacillati; phylum Actinomycetota; class Actinomycetes; order Mycobacteriales; family Gordoniaceae; genus Gordonia; species Gordonia sp. DT30. Next base: position 38,259 of record NZ_JBNCLY010000010.1, read on the forward strand.
CCGAGGCCGACAAGTTCTACGGGTTTGCCGCCGGACAATTCGACGCGTCCCGTCCGGCCGGTGAACTGCTCGATGAGGTGACCGCCTACGTCGAGGACCGGCTCGACTACATCCCCGGTGCGAGCGACCCCATCGACGGCGCCGCCGACACGCTGCTCGCCGGTGCAGGCGTCTGCCGCGACTACGCCCATCTCGTGGTGGCGTTGCTGCGTGCGCTGAACATCCCGGCGCGGCTGGTCGCGGTGTACGCGCCCGGTTGCACCCCGATGGACTTCCATGCCGTCGCCGAGGCGCTCGTCGATGGGGTGTGGGTCGCGGTCGACGCCACTCGACTCGCGCCGCGGCAGGGTCTGGTGCGGATCGCCACCGGCCGCGATGCCGCCGACACCGCCTTCCTCGACAACCACGGCGGCTCGATCAATCTCGACGCCTACCAGGTGACCGCGATCGTCCGTGGCGCTCTGCCCATCGACGACGGCACCGGACGCATCAGCATAGGCTGAGTCGCGTGCGCGCCTTGACATGTCCCATCTGCAACGCATTGTCGGGATTCGAGAACCAGAACTGTCCACGATGTGGCACCGCCGTCGGGGTGCACCTGCCGAGCCGTTCGCTGGTCGTCGCCTCCGACGAAGGGGTCGAGATCGACGGACGCCGGTGGGTCCGGTGTTCGAGTTCGTCACCGACGGGCTGCAATTGGATGACCCCCGCGGAACTCGGGGACGACGAGATCGGGATGCGCGGCCTGTGCTTCGGCGACTCGCTGGTGCGCCGTCGGCCGGAGATGTCCGACACCATCGCCCTCGAGAAGCTGGCGCCCACCACCCTCGACCTGCGCATGGTGCTCCTATCAGCTCGCCGATCTGGGGCTGCCGATCGAACCGTACTGGCGTACCGAAGGTGGGCTGGCCTTCGATCTGCTCTCCAGTCTGTCGGCAGGCAAACAGGTCATCATCGGGCATGCGGGTGGCGTCATCACCATCGATCTCGCCGAAACCCTTGACGCGCACCGGGAGCGGCTGCGGGTGCAACTCGGTGAGCCGTACCGCACGATGGTCGGCCACTTCCGTCACGAGACCGGTCATTACTATCAGCACGTTCTGGTGGAGACCGGTGACGGCGCGGCTCGTTATCTCGACAGGTGCCGGGAGATCTTCGGCGACGAACGCGCGAGCTACCGCGACGCACTCGATCGGCACTACCGGCAAGGGCCACCGGACAATTGGCGCGAGTCCTACATCTCCGAATACGCCACCATGCATCCATGGGAGGACTTCGCCGAGTGCTTCGCGCACTACCTGCACATCACCGGAACCATCGACACCGCCCGTGAATCCGGTCTGATGCTCGAGAGTGATCAGGTGCGCTTCTCGATGGATCGTGACATCGTGCCACTCGAATCCTATGCCGACCAGCCCGTCGAGAAGCTGCTCTACGACTGGAAATGGTTGTCCACCATGTTCAATCGCGTGAACCAGGCGATGGGCAGTGCGCGACTCTACCCCTTCGACATCCCGCAACCGGTTGTCCGCAAACTGGGCTTCGTCCACCGTGTGGTCCGCGAGTCCGCCAAGCGCAGTCCGGCATGCGATCCCATGGTTGTCGAGGTGCCCGGCGCGCCGGCGGCGTCCTGAGCTGCCGGCCCCGCGCCCGGCCCACATCCGCCGAGGACGGTTCAGTCGACGGACGCTTTGCGCTCTCCGGCAACGAATTCGAGTACATCGGCGACGTCGTCCGGGTCGCCGATGCGGTACTGGGCGGCGGTGTCGCCTGCCCCGACCTTGATGCTGATGTCGTGATCGTGGCGCAGGTGCGCGAACGCCTTCTCGTCGGTGACGTCGTCGCCGAGGTAGATCACCACGTCGGCACCGGAGCGTTCGCGCAGCAGATCCAGGGCGAGCCCTTTGCTGGTCTTGATGACGGCGAGCTCGATGACCGCCTTGCCCTCGGTGGCTTCCACACCGTCCCAGGTGGCCGGGCCGCCCCGGGCGCGGGTCAGCGCGGCGGCGGCGTCGGCGGGGGATGCGTTGCGCACGTGCAAGGTGGTGCTGATCGGCTTGGTCTCCACCGTCACCCCGTCGAAGTCTGCTGCGATGGAGCCGAATTCGTCGATGATCCGAGCGAGGAGCTGCTGCTGTTCGGGGGTGATCGGCTGCGCGAAGCCGGTGTCGAACTCGCTGCCGTGGCTGCCGACGAGGGTGATCGAATCCGCGCCGAGGCCCGAACGTTGCGCCAGGTCCGACACCGCCCGGCCGCTCACCACCGCCACCGTGGTGCTCTCGAGTCGGGCCGCGGCGCGCAACGCCTCGATGGATGCGGGCAGCGGAACGGCGTCCTGTGGGCGGGACACGATCGGCGCGATGCATCCGTCGTAATCCGACGCCACCAGTAGCCGCCCGACGGCGCTCGCCCGCCGCAATGCCTGGGCCAGCCCGGCGGGGATACCCTCGGTGCTCATGACCTCGACGGGTCGGGTGAGCGGGTGGGGGTGGCCTCGTCGCCACTGGTCAGTTCCACGCCGCGGTTTCCTGCGGCTTCGGTCTCCGTGGTCTCCGCCAGGGTTCCGAGGAAGCTGGCCGCCCACTTGCTGACATCGTGGGTCAGGACCTGCCTGCGCAGGGCGCGCATCCGTCGGCGCCCGTCCTCGGGGGACTGATCGATGGCCGCCATGATGGCGTCCTTGACGCCGTCCAGATCGTACGGGTTGGCCTGGTAGGCGGACCGCAATTCGGCTGCGGCACCAGTGAATTCGCTGAGCACCAAGGCGCCGCCGAGGTCGCTGCGGCAGGCCACATATTCCTTGGCGACCAGATTCATCCCGTCTCGCAGCGGGGTGACGAGCATGACGTCGGCGGCGACGAAGAACGCGATCAGGTCATCGCGCGGGACCGGCCGGTGCAGGTACTGCACCATCGGCTGGCCGACGCGGGCATAGGTGCCGTTGATGTTGCCCACCAACTGCTCGATGCCCGCCCGCATCCGGATGTAACTGTCGACGCGTTCGCGGCTCGGTGTCGCCAGCTGCACCATGACGGTGTCCTCGGCGTCGATTCGCTTCTCGTCCAACAGTTCCAGAAGTGCGCGGAGCCGCACGTCGATGCCTTTGGTGTAGTCGAGGCGGTCGACGCCGAGGATGATCTTCTTCGGGTTGCCGAGTTCTTTGCGGATCTCGGTGGCGCGTTTGCGGATCTCCTTGGAGCGGGCCTTGGTGTCGAGGTCACCGGAATCGATCGAGATGGGGAACGCGCCGACGCGCACGGTGCGGAATCCGACCTGCACCACCCCGAATCGGGAGCGTATGCCGATGGTGCCCTTGCTGATTGCCTGCCCGGCCAGCCGGCGCGCCAGGTACAGGAAGTTCTGGGCGCCGCCGGGGAGGTGGAAGCCGATGAGGTCGGCGCCCAGTAGTCCTTCGACGATCTCGGTGCGCCACGGCAACTGCATGAACAGTTCGATCGGCGGGAACGGGATGTGCAGGAAGAAGCCGATTTTCAGGTCGGGGCGCAGCATTCGAAGCATCTTGGGGACGAGCTGCAGCTGGTAGTCCTGCACCCAGACGACCGCACCCGGTGCGGCGGCCTTCGACGCGGCCTCGGCGAAGCGCCGGTTCACCTCGACGTAGGTGTCCCACCAGTCGCGGTTGTATTCGGGCTTGACGATGACGTCGTGGTAGAGCGGCCACAGGGTGGCGTTGGAGAATCCCTCGTAGTACTCGGCGATCTCCTCGGTCGACAGCGGCACCGCCTGGATGCCGATTCCTTCGACCTCGGGATTCTCGTCGGAGTCGGCGATGCCCGACCAGCCGACCCAGGCGCCGGTGTGTGAACGCAGGATCGGTTCGAGTGCGGTGACCAGACCGCCGGGGCTGCGTTTCCAGGTGGTCTCGCCGTCGGGGCCGACGGTTTTGTCGACGGGGAGGCGGTTGGCCACCACGACGAATTCGGCGCCGGGAGCGGAGCGAGCGGGCCGGTTGGGCTCGGCGCCGGGAGCGGAGCGAGCGGGCCGGTTGGGCTCGGCGCCGGGAGCGGAGCGAGCGGGCCGCTCAGATTCGGCGCCGGGAGCGGAGCGAGCGGGCCGCTCAGATTCGGCGCCGGGAGCGGAGCGAGCGGGATCCTTCTGCTCAGTGGACTGGGACTCAGGTACCGCTCGACTGTCCGAGGTCACGACTCAGGCGTTCTCGCCCGGTGCGATCCCCAGCATGGCCAACAGCATCCGGCACTCGTCGGCATCGGTTGCGTATGCGGCGACGACGCGGCGCGCAGAGCTGGCGGTCTCGTCGGCTACCGGCTCCAACTCTTCGTCGGCGATGTCGGTGGTCTTGGTTGCTGCCATCATGTCCCCTCGGTCGGCGCCCCCGGGTGTGGGGTGACGCGGTCGTCGGATGTCGTGGGTGCCACACCGGTTGCCTGACCTGAGCGACTGTGTGGTGTGGGCGAACTCCGATGGTACCCGGTCTCGTGGGGCCGCAAACCCTGTGGCGCCTGTGCTCACCACTGGTTGTGGCGTCGTCGGAGCAGTCGCCGGCGCTGGGCCCACTCGGGGCGGACGATTCGCGGGCGGCGCAGGGTGCGGGCGATGAATTCGCCCAGTGTGACGCCGGCGGCGAGCGCGCAGCCCACACCGAGGGCGCTACCGGCCCAGGTGAGTCCGTCGAGGGTCTGGTTGTTGAGGATGCCGTACAGGCCGCGGTAGACGGCCAGACCGGGCAGCAGCGGGGTGATGCCTGCGACGGCCACCACCAGCGGCGGGGTGAGCGCGCGACGGGCCAGCAGACCGCCGAGCATGCCGACGCAGACCGCGGCCAGGCCGGAGCCGATGATGTCGCCGACCGGGATGAACGAGGAGCCCGCGGCCACCCCGACACCGATGACGCCGGAGACGAAGGCGACCGGCAGCGCGCGGCGTTCGGCGTAACTGGCCAGCGCGAACGCCAGTGCGGCGATCGCACCCGCAGCCACCCGCACGGGCACGTCGACCGCCGCGAACTCCGTCGAGGTGGTGATGGCAGGCAGGTAGATACCGAAGGAACTGAGCATGCGCAGTGCCATACCGACCCCGGCGATGATCCCGCCGGTCATGAGCAGCAACTCGAAGAAGCGGGCCACGCCGGTGATGGGGGCGCCGGTGATCGCGTCCTGTACCGACCCGACCAGTGACAGCCCAGACAGCAGCACCACGATCCCGGCCGCGATGACCTGTGAGGGCATGATCTCGATGCCGACCTTCTCACCGGCCTCGAAGACCAGTGCGGCCGGCACCACCGCGATGAAGCCGCCGCTCACCTGCTGGAAGAAGCCGGGGGTGCCGATGCGGTTGAGCAGCCGGTTGATCGTGACGGTGACGCCGGTGGTCACGAACGCGAGCAAGGCCACCAGCGGGCCGCCGCCGAGCAGCACGCTGATCCCGGCGGCCATCAGTGCCCACGCCAGGGTGGCGACCTTGTACGGGTAGGGGTGTGGGGCCGCGATGATCGCGTCGACCATGCGGTGTGCGGTGGCCGGGGTGATCGCCGAGTCGCGGATGCGGCGGATGAGCTTGTCGACGTCCGCGAGCCGCGTGAAGTCCATCGACCGGTAGTGGACCGTCTCCATCGTGGTGATCGGCGGTAGGGTCGCGCCGCGCCGCGCGCTGACGACGATGGTGTTGTAGGTGACGTCGACATCGACGTCCTCGAGGCCGTAGATGCCTGCGACGAACTGGATCTGGCTACTGGTGTCGATGGCGCCGGTGCCCGAATCGAGCAGCACCGCACCGATCTTCGTGGCCAGGTCGAGCACCTCGGTGATGGCCCCGACGTCGAATCGGTCGATCGGGCGCCGGGGCGCCACCATGATGCTCCCGGGTTCGATCGTGTCGATGGTGGCCTGGCTGGTGCCGATGAGGCGACGGGCGGCGCGGCGGATATACTCGCGCAAGCAATGCCTCCTTAGCTCAGTGGTAGAGCACTCGCCTTGTAAGCGAGCGGTCGTCAGTTCAATCCTGACAGGGGGCTCCGGGAACGAGCCCGTCCGGCGCGCCTGACATGGGGCTCGGGTGATGTCGATCGTCGTCTGATGTCTATCGTGCCGCGCCGGTCTGTGCGCGCGATTAGAGTTTTCCCTATGCCGTTTCATGTCGACTCCGAGGTGGGCCGGCTCGCGCAGGTCATCGTGCATCGCCCCGGCATCGAGTTGCTGCGCCTCACGCCGGCCAACGTCGAGAGCCTGCTCTTCGACGACGTGATGTGGGCGGAGAAGGCGCAGGAGGAGCACGAGCAGTTCCAGCAGATCTTGCGTGATCTCGGGGTGACGGTGCACCTCTATCAGGACCTGCTCGCGACGGCGCTCGCCGCGGACGGGGCCCGTGACGAGCTGAAGGCCGAGCTGATCACCGAAACCCAATTCGGCACCGAACTCGACGGCCCGCTGCGGGCGCTGCTCGACGAGCGCGCGCCCGCCCAGCTCGCCGAGCTGCTCATCGGCGGAGTTCTCAAACGTGAGGCCGCGCCGTATCTGAGGGGAGTCTCGAGCCTGGTGCTCGACAGTCTCGGCGACGATGACTTCTTGCTCGCGCCGCTGCCCAATCACCTGTTCCAGCGCGACAATTCGGCATGGATCTATGCCGGGGTCAACCTCAATCCGATGGCCAGACCGGCGCGGCGGCGCGAGACCATCAACTCGCGCCTGATCTACAACTTTCACCCGATGTTCGCCGGTGAGCAGTTCGCGTTCTACAACGGCAACGACCCGATGCAACACACCCCGGCCACCATCGAGGGCGGCGACATCCTTGTCATCGGCAACCGGACGGTGATGATCGGGATGGGTGAACGCACCGCGCCGCAGGGTATCGAGGTGCTCGCCGAAAGGCTGTTCGCGGCGGGGGCCATCGATGCCGTCATCGTCGTCGAACTGCCGAGGGAGCGGGCGTTCATGCATCTCGACACCGCGATGACCCAGATCGACCGCGACGCCTTCAGCGTCTACCCCTACCTGCCCGATACCCTGCGGTCCTACACGCTCACCCCGCGCGGATCCGACGGTCATTTCACGGTGCACGAGAACGCCGATCTGTTCGCCGTGGTCGCGCAGGTGCTCGGGATCGAACGGCTGCGGGTGCTCAAGGCGCCCATCGACCGCCTCGAGGCGGCGCGCGCGCAGTGGGACGACGGAAACAACTTCCTGACCGTCTCGCCGGGCGTCGTGATCGGGTACGAACGCAACGTCACCACCAACAAATACCTGGGCGACAACGGTATCCAGGTCATCGGCCTGTCGGGTTCGGAACTCGGGCGGGGTCGCGGCGGCCCACGCTGTATGTCCTGCCCGATCGAACGGGAGTCCTGATGAGCAGCTCACCGGGCCGTCCCGGATCGGTCACCGGCTCGTCGCCGGTCGTCGAGACCACCTCCGGCCCCTACCGCGGCGTGCACGACGGGTCCCTCGGCGTCTGGAAGGGGATGCGGTACGCGGCACCGCCGATAGGTGAGAACCGTTGGCGCCGTGCGCGTCCGGTTACCGCACATACCGGGATCGTCGACGCCGACCACTTCGGTGCGGTGTGCCCGCAGGCACGCAATCCCGCGATCGGGCTCGGCTCGCAGGTGGTCATGGACGAGGACTGCCTGTTCCTCAACGTGTGGGCTCCGTCCGCGCGTACCGACGGGCCGCGCCCGGTGATCGTGTGGGTGCACGGGGGTGCCTACGTGTTCGGGTCGGGGAGTCAGCCGCTCTACGACGGGCGGCGGATGGCGCTCGAGAGTGGTGTCGTGGTGGTGACGATCAACTACCGGATCGGCGCCTTCGGGTTCGCCGACCTGGGGTCGGTGATCGACGGCGCCGAGACCAACGCCGCACTCTCGGATGTGCTCGCCGCCCTGACGTGGGTGCGCGACAACATCTCCGGGTTCGGGGGCGATCCGGCACGGGTGACCCTGGCCGGTGAGTCGGCCGGAGGGGGCATCGTCACCACCCTGCTCACCACGCCCGCCGCGCGTGGGCTGTTCCATCAGGCCATTGCCCAGAGTTCACCGGCGACCGCGGTGGTGGCCACCGAGCGGCTGACCATGGTCGCCGAGCGGCTCGACGCGGCCATCCCCGGCGATCTGCGTGCGGCGGCGTCCCAACAGTTCGTCGACGCCGGGATGGCAGTCTTTGCCGATGTCCCGCAAGACAACCCGGGAGTACTGGCATTCACCGTGACCGTGGACGGTGACCTCGTGGCGCGTCACCCGCTCGACGTCTACCGGTCCGGGGACTCGCATCCGGTGCCGCTGCTCATCGGCAGCAATCGTGACGAGTCGGCGCTGTTCAAATACATGAAGTCGCCACTGATGCCGATCGACGTCGAACGGATTCGGGAGATGTTCGGGCGGTTGCGCGCCGAACAGCCCGATCTCGGCCTGCCCGACGAGCGCACCGTCCTCGCTGCCTATCCGCGCAATGCCAAGGCCGCCGGCCTCGGGATCGCCCGCGACCTGGTCTTCCGAATGCCCACTCTGTGGCTGGCCGACGCCCACGCCGCCCTTGCTCCGGTGCATCTGTACCGATTCGATTGGGCGCCACCGATGTTCCGGGCGCTGCGGCTCGGCGCCACCCACGGCACCGAACTCGCCTACACGTGGGGCAATCTCACCACCGGCCGCAAGGACATCACCTACAAACTGGGCGGCCGCAAGACCGGGGAAAAGGTTGCTCGACGGATGCTCGGACGGTGGGGAGCCTTTGTGCGAGAAGGTGTTCCCGACGCAGACTGCGGTCCCGATGCCGCTTCCGACCCCGAGCTGGCGATGCCGTCTTGGCCTGCCTTCACCCGCTCCGAGCGCCGATCACTGGTGATCGGTGCACGTGAGCGCGTGGTCACCGGGCTCGACGATCACCTGCACACCACCTGGGGCGAGGAGATCCTCGCCTTCCGCTGACGCCATCCGCGCGGCTGCCCGATCCTTCGCCGGCCGATCCGCCGGGAGTACGATCCGGCCATGAGCACTGTGGACGACATCGGGGCCGTGCGACTGACCGGATTCGCACATGGCGGTGGGTGTGCCTGCAAGATTCCGCCGGGCGAGCTCGAGGCCGCGGTGGCCGGGCTGACCGGGCAGGTCGGCGACGACATCCTGGTCGGCCTCGACGACGGGGACGATGCCGCCGCGGTGCGCGTCCGCGACGACCTGGCGGTGCTCGCCACGGCCGATTTCTTCACCCCGGTCGTCGACGACGCATTCACCTGGGGCGCGATCGCCGCGGCGAACGCGTTGTCCGACATCTACGCGATGGGCGGAACGCCGGTGGTCGCGATCAATCTCGTCGGTTGGCCGCGGGAGAGACTGCCGATGGAATTGATGACCGAGGTGCTGCGGGGTGGGCTCGACGTCGCGGCCCGCGCCGGCTGTCCGGTCATCGGCGGCCACAGCATCGACGACCCGGAACCCAAATATGGCATGGCGGTCACCGGGATCGCCGACCCCGCACGGCTGATCCGCAACGATGCCGCCGTGGCCGGACTGCCGATCACCCTCACCAAACCCATCGGTGTCGGTCTCCTCAACAACCGGCACAAGCAGACCGGCGAGGTCTTCGACGCCGCCGTCGAGGTGATGACGACCCTCAATCGCGAGGCGGCGCAGGCAGCGCTGGCCGCCGGCATCCGCTCCGGCACCGACGTCACCGGATTCGGGCTGCTCGGGCACCTGCACAAACTCGTCCGCGCCTCCGGGGTGGGCGCAGTGATCGACCGGTCGGCGGTACCCGCGGTCGACGGCGCACTCGACGCGCTGCATGCCGGGTACGTCTCCGGGGGCACCCGCCGCAACCTCGACTGGGTGCGCCCGCATCTCGACACCGCCGCCACCATCACCGACGACGACCTGTTGTTCCTCGCCGACGCGCAGACCTCGGGCGGACTACTGCTGATCGGGGAGGTGCCCGGCTATCCGGTGATCGGCGAAACCGTCAGCGGTGCAGGCATTCACATCCGCTGACCCGGTGCGCGCAGGTTGGCGCCGATCAGTATCCGGTGGTGATCGAGTCGTCGGTGATCCCCGCCGCGCGACGGGCGGCGAGGCGGCGCTTCTGCGGGACGATCGTGTAGCGCGGGTCCTTCGCCGACTCGATCCCGGCATGCAAGATCCCGTAGCGGGTGCACGCCGACGCCGCGAGCAGCGTCAGTCCGGACGCCACCGACACCGCACGTGACCGTCCGGAGAGCAGTGTGCCGATGCCGCCGGCAACTGCGAGCCGCTCGGCCCAGCGCATCGCCTTCCCGGGCGCACCCTGGTGAAGCGGTTCGGCGACAACCGAATCCATCCCGCGCTCCATGATGCGGGTCGCCGCGACATCGCCGACGACGCCGACGGCAGCGAATACCCGGGCGGGGCCGGCCTGATCCACCGGTGTCGTCACCATCGCCAGCCCGCTCGCGGCCAGGCTCGCCGAGCTGACGAAGACGAACGGCAGGTCGCGGTGCATCGCATTCCAGGTCGGGGTGGCGGTGTCGCCGAGCAGGGCCGCGGTGTACACGGCCAGCAGGGGACCGAAGACACCGCCGACCAGTCCGGCGGGTGCTTCGCCGTACCGAAGCACCAGCCGGAGCGGACCCAGCGGCAGCCGGTGCCGCGTCATCCGGTCCACCTCGGCGGCCGCGGCCACGCCGATCCCACCGGAGAAGACGGTGAGAATCCACGACCCGACACTCATCGGCGAGGTCACCTTGAACGTGCGCAGCATGTTGTAGAACCGGTCCGGCCGGCCCAGGTCGGCGACCAGTGCCACCGCGCCCGCCCCGACCGCGGCCAGTCCGCCGAGGCGGGCGTTGCGGCGCAATGTCTCCCGGCCGGTGAGCTGAGCTCCGGCGGCCAGTACGCCCGACCCGCCGCCGACGCCGCCGAGAAACAGATACAGCGCGATCTCGTCACCCCACGGTGGCGGCTTGACCACCGGATGCCCGTAATAGCCGTCGCCGGTGAGCTTTTCGAACTCGACGTCGGGCACCATCGACATTTCGCGGTCGCCGTCGGTGGCGCCGGCCCCGTGGCGGCGTCGGGCCACCCGTTCGCGGAGACGGCCACGCCGTCGCGGCTCCGGTGGCCGCAGCGAATCGTATTCCGAGGTCATCGCGTGCTCACCGCCCGCGGCCGGAGAGAAACGAAACGGCAGCGGCGGCAAGCATTCCCACTGCGGCCACGCCGGCGCGGCGATACATGCTCGGCAGGTCGGCGGTACACACCCGCGGGTCGGGTGGCAGTCCGTAGACCTCGGGCTCGTCGAGCAGCAGGAACATCGACCCGGTTCCGCCGACCCCGTCCTCGGTGTTGGCGCCGTAGAGCCGCACCTCGGTCATGCCCTGCGCATGCAGTTGCGCGATCCGCTCGTGCGCGGTCTCGACGAGGTCGTCGTGGTCGCCGAACTTGATCGACGTCGTCGGGCAGGTCTTGGCGCAGGCGGGGGTCTCGTCGTCGAGAAGGCGGTCATAACACAGCGTGCACTTCTGTGCCACACCGCGTTTGGGCACCGGAGGTTGTTCACCCTTGCGCTGGCCCTGCCTGGTGGTGGGTTCGACGGTGCCGTCGGAGCGGCGCTCGACGACGCCGAACGGGCAACCGGCAACACATGTTCCGCAACCGTTGCACACGTCGTGCTGCACCACCACGGTGCCGAACTCGGTGCGGAACAAGGCCCCCGTCGGGCATACGTCCAGACATCCGGCATGCGTGCAGTGTTTGCAGACGTCCGAGGACATCAGCCAGCGGAACTCCGGGGTGTCGGGCGGCGTGACGTCGACCGGCCCCGCCGCCACATCCGCCGACGGCAACGACGGCATGCCCAGATCGGTCAGCGCGCGCCCGGATTCGCGTGCGGCCGCGATCTGTTCGCGGTTCTGCTCGATGAAGGCGACGTGGCGCCAGGTGCTCGCGCCGAGCGCGACGGTGTTGTCGTAGGACATGCCGGTGAGCTCGAGGTCGCCGTCGCGCGGGTTGTCGTTCCACTCCTTGCAGGCGACCTCACATGCCTTGCAGCCGATGCAGATCGACGTGTCGGTGAAGAATCCCTTGCGTGGCCGTTCGTGCCGGCCCCAATGCGCGTCGGCCCTCGGGTCGGTCGGGCCGGACAGTTGTCCCATTATTCGGATCTCCTTGTCTGTTCGCCCCGGTTGTCGTCGCCCATGTGGTGGTCTTCCTGACGGTGGTGGCCGCCGTCGGAATCCTCTTGTGCAGGTGCGGGATAGATGGTCTCGCGCTCGGTGTCGGTGAGGTGGCGGTTGTCGGTCTCGACGGTGATTCCGGCGCGTTGCCGATACCGCTCCACCAGATCGAGCAGTTCCTGACCGTGCGGCCGGCGGCCGGCGACCACGTCACAGGAGGCCACCTTGGATTCCTGGATCTGCACATTGGGATCGAGTGCGACGCCGAGCAGGTCGTTCACCGCGTCACCGGTGACGATGGCATCGTTGCCCTGGCCCCAGTGGTAGGGCAGCCCGACCTGGTGTACCTCGCGGCCGTTGATGCGCAGCGGAGTCATCCGCTCGGTCACCAGTACTCGCGTCTCGATCGCGGCGCGCGGCGAGATGATCGTCGCCCAGCCCTCGTTGACGAGGCCGCGGGCGGTGGCCAATTCCGGTGACACCTCGCAGAACAGCTCCGGCTGCAATTCCGCAAGGACCGATGACCATCGGCTCATGCCGCCGGCCGTGTGGTGTTCGGTCAGCCGATAGGTGGTGAACACGTACGGATATACGTCGGCGCCGTGGGCGCCGGCGCTCGGTGCGCCCAGATTGTCGGTGCGCGGGAAGGTTATCCGCGCCGGCGCCTGCTGCTGTGGGTACAGCGCGTTGGCCACCGGCGACTCATGCGGCTCGTAATGCGCGGGCAGTGGACCGTCGACGAGTCCCGTGGGTGCGAAGAGCCAGCCCTTGCCGTCGGATTGCATGATGAACGGGTCGTCACCGGCCAATCCCTCGGCACCGCCGCGATCGGGATCAGGCCGTGCGTCGGGCGCTTTGTCGACGGGGAAGTCGGGTACGTCGTCGCCGATCCACTTGCGCGCCTGTGCATCCCACCAGATGTAGCGTTTGCGCTCGCTCCACGGTTTGCCGTCGGGGTCGGCGGAGGCCCGGTTGTAGAGGATGCGCCGGTCGGCCGGCCATACCCAACCCCACTCGTGCTGACTCACCGAGTCGCCGCCCTGCGGGACGCGCCGGGCGGCCTGATTGGTCGCGTGCGCGTACACCCCGGTGTAGATCCAGCATCCGCTTGCGGTCGACCCATCGGCCTTCATCTGCGTGTACGACGTCAGGTTGGTGCCAGCGTCGGGACCGGAGGTGAAGTACCCGTTGATCTCCGAGAGCACCGACTCCGGTTCGGGGTTGCCGTGCTCGTCGAGCGGGTAGTCCCACGTCAGGTCGAGCAGCGGCCGGTCGCGTTCGTCGGTGGAGTCGGCGAGGCGCTCACGGATGCGTCGGCCGAGTTCGTAGAAGAAGTCCAGTTCGCTCTGCGCCTGCCCCGGCGGCTGTACCGCCTGATGGCGCCACTGCACCATTCGCTGTGTCTGCGTGAACGATCCGGCCTTCTCGACATGGGTGGCCGCCGGCATGAAGAACACCTCGGTGGCGATGTCGGTGGTGCGCAGTTCACCCGAGGTGATCTCGGGCCCGTCCTTCCACCACGTCGCCGACTCGATCATGTTGAGGTCGCGGACCACCATCCACTTCAGGTGCGACATCGCCATCCGCTGCTGACGGCCGTTGGCCGAGCCGACCGCTGGATTCTGGCCGAGCACGAAGTAGCCCTCGACCTTGTCGGCGAGCATGTCGACGGTCGTCTGATAGGTGCCCGCCGGCCCGGACAGTCGCGGCAGATAGTCGTAGGCCCAGTCGTTCTCGGCGGTCGCGGCGTCGCCGAACCACGCCTTGAGTAAACTGACCGTGTACGCGTCGGAGTAGGCCCAGAAACCCTTCTGCTTCGGGGAACCCACTGCCGCAAGGTAATCGGCGAGCGTGTCATGCCGACCGACCGACGGCATCGGCAGATAACCGGGCAGCAGGTTGAACAAGGTCGGGATGTCGGTGGAGCCCTGGATGCTGGCGTGCCCGCGCAACGCCATGATTCCGCTGCCGGGCCGGCCGACGTTGCCGGTCAACAGCTGCAGGATCGCCGCGGTGCGGATGAACTGCACCCCGAGGGTGTGCTGGGTCCACCCGGTCGCATACCCGAAACAGGTGGTGCGTTCGCGCCCGGAGTTCTCGGCGATCGCCTCGGCCAGATACGTGAAGTCCTCGACGGTGATACCGCACATGTCGCGCACCATCTCCGGTGTGTAGCGGGCGAAATGGCGTTTGAGGATCTGGAACACCGACCGCGGATGGGTCAGTGTCTCGTCGCGCACGACCTTCGCGTGCTCCAGTGGTGGTCCGCCCGAACCGAGTTCGTCTCCGGCGGCGCGCGCCGAGGCCGACGCACCGTGTTCGTGGCCGGCCGGTGCGGCGATCGTGCCGCCGGTCGTGTCGTCATAGGCCCACGTCGCCGGGTCGTACTGCCCGGACTCCGGATCGAATCCGGAGAACAGCCCGCCGAGATCCTCGGTGTCGCGGTAGTCGTCGTTGACCAGCGTCGCGGCGTTGGTGTAGGCGACGACGTACTCACGGAAGTACCGCTCATGGGTGAGCACGTAATTGATCAGCGCACCGAGCAGGACGACGTCGGAGCCGGCGCGGATCGCGATGTGCCTGTCCGCATTCGCCGAGGTCCGGGTGAAACGCGGATCGACGTGGATGACCCGCGCACCACGGGCGCGCGCCTCGAGGACCCATTGGAAGCCCACCGGGTGTGCTTCGGCCATATTGCCGCCCATGAGCACAATGCAATCGGCGTTGGCCATGTCCTGAAGTGATTGCGTCGCGCCGCCGCGTCCGAACGAGGTTCCCAGACTGGGAACCGTGGAGGAGTGTCATATACGCGCTTGGTTCTCGATCTGGATCGCGCCGGCGGCGGTGAAGAGCTTCTTGATCAGATAGTTCTCTTCGTTGTCCAGGGTCGCCCCGCCCAGCGACGCGATGCCCATCGTGCGCCGCAACGTCCGGCCCTGCGAGTCGACGTCTTGCCAGGTGCGTCGGCGCGACTCGAGGAAGCGGTCGGCGATCATGTCGATCGCGGTGTCCAGATCGAGATCGGTCCACTCGGTGGCGTAGGGCGCCCGGTAGCGAATGGCGGTCTGCCGTGCCGGATTGTTGACCAGCTGAGCGCTCGAGGCGCCCTTCGGGCACAACCGGCCTCGGGAGATCGGGGAGTCGGGATCGCCCTCGATCGCGATGACCCGATCGTCCTTGACGTAGACCTGCTGCCCGCACCCGACCGCACAGAACGGGCACACGCTCTGCACCACTTTGTCGGCGCTTGTGGTCCGGGCTTCGATGCCGCGGGTGCGCGGCGACGCGACGGCCGGACCCCGGCCGAATCTGTCGCCGGAGCGCAACTGCCGGAACACCGGCCACTCCAATGGGCGCAAGGGCACGAGGCCGAGTCTAGCCGCTCGCACCCGCGGACGGGCGGCCATCGCACTATCGTCTGAGCTGTGCAGCAACACCTCCCCGACATGGCCTTCGAGCCCATCGGCAGCGTCAAGGCGTCCCCCGACCGGTCCACGACGACTGCCGCGTCCTGCGCGGCTGAAACTCGGCCGCACCCTTCCGGAACCGTCGACCGCACAACGCCCGCGGGGCCGCGTCCATATCGGACACGGCCCCGCGGCTGTTGTTGTGGTTCTTCGGGTTACGGACTCAGTGTCCGCCCTGGCCCTCGGCTTCCTGGCCCCCGCCGACGGGACGGTCGAGCATGCCCGCCGCCACTGCGGCATCGGTCTTGATCGTGCCGGCGTCGGCCCACGTCCCGTTGTCGTCCTGAACCTGGAAGTAGAACGTGAGCTCGGTCGTCAGTCCGGCGGCCACCGACTTGCCGGCACCGCTGACCGAGGCGGTGATCACCGACTCGTCGACCACCGGGGCGCCCGGCGTCGTCGCGCCGGTGGTGGTCGTCGGCGAGGCGCTCGACTCGGCCGTCGTCTCGCCGGCACTCGCCTCGGCAGTGCTGCTCTGGGTGGAACCGTTCTGTGTGGAACCGTTCTGGGTGGAACCGTTCTGGGTGGAACCGTTCTGGGCGGAACCGGCCGACGTCGTCTCACTCGTGCCGCTCGCGCCCGCGGGGATGTTGGCGGTGCGCACCGCGGTTCCGGGCGCGAGGACCGGTTGACGGCCGATCGTCACCGCGGCCGACGCCGGTGCGCCCTGCTGGGTGACGGCGATCTTCGTCAGCTTGTAGGTCTTCGTGGCGCTGCTGTTGACGACCGTGAAGGAGACGTCGAACGGTCCGCCGTTGTTGAACACGTCGGCGGCCTTATCGGCCGGGTAGATGATCTGCACATTACGGACCTCGACGTTGTCCCACGTCGCGGTCGCGCTGCCGCCGTTGACGGCCGGGAGCTGATTGGCTGTCTGCGAGATCTGGCCCGCACCACAACCGGTGGTGCCCAGGGCGATAGCGACACCCGCAGCCGCGATGGCGGTCACCGACGCCAACCGTCGTGCAGTCGAAGGTCGTCGCCGAAGTCGAGTTGGCACGGACACCCGTTCCTCCCAGGTAGTCGAACGCATGAACACAGCGGACCATGAACACAGCCGACCATGAACCCGGTGGACCATGAACGCACTGGACAAGCCCTGCACTACGCAGCGTAGTGGGCGCGGGTCACAAAATCCCGCCGGGGTGCCGGATTGGTCGCACGGGCCGGTCGCGGCCGGTCGACGCGCACACCCGCAGGCCGCCTCGACGGGTGGCCGGCGAGGCTGTCGTGACGGCCTCCCGCCGCGCCCGGACATCACACGAATGCCGCTGCTGCGCAGACTCCTAACCCCCGCACGGCGGTGCGCTCTCACCTGCCCAAACGGCATGCCCCGATGCCCATCATGGCCTTGACCTGCGCCGTTGTCTGGGGGGTCCGAGGCGTCCGTGTTAGACTGGCCATACTCGAAAGGGGCACGGAACATTGAATTTCAAAGTTGGCGACACCGTTGTCTATCCCCATCACGGTGCTGCTCTGGTCGAAGACATCGTGATTCGTACCATCAAGGGCGAACAGATCGAATACCTGGTTCTCAAAGTCGCCGACGGTGACATGACCGTCCAGATTCCCTCATCCAAGCTCGAGTACGTCGGGGTTCGTGACGTCGTGGGTCAAGAGGGTCTCGACCAGGTTTTCCAGGTTCTCCGCGCCCCACACACCGAGGAGCCCACGAACTGGGCCCGCCGGTTCAAGGCCAACCAGGAAAAGCTGATCTCCGGCGACATCATCAAGGTCGCCGAAATCGTTCGCGACCTCTGGCGTCGCGAGCAGGACCGTGGCCTGTCGGCGGGTGAGAAGCGCATGCTGACCCGCGCCCGTCGCGTCCTCGTCGACGAGCTCTCGCTCGCGCAGAACACCGACGACGAGAAGGCTTCCATCATTCTCGACGAGGTGCTCGCCGCGGCGTCCTGAGACGTCACCGCCACCCTGTGACGGAACCACCTGAATCCGCTGCTCCCGGGCCGCGGCCGGATGTCTGTGTCATCATTCCGGCCGCAGGCTCGGGAGTACGGCTCGGTGAGCAGTCGCCCAAGGCGTTCGTCGAACTCCACGGACGAACCATTCTCGAACGCTGCGTCGATCAGATCTCCGGAC
The DNA here is from genome assembly GCF_049844915.1 of Gordonia sp. DT30. NCBI lineage: Bacteria > Bacillati > Actinomycetota > Actinomycetes > Mycobacteriales > Gordoniaceae > Gordonia > Gordonia sp. DT30. The sequence continues at coordinate 55,940 of NZ_JBNCLY010000010.1, forward strand.
TCGACGCGGCCGTCGTCGTCGTCGCACCCGCCGATCTCGTCGGCGAGGCACGCTCGCTGCTGCCACCGCAGATCCGCGTCGTGGCCGGCGGTGCCCATCGCTCCGAATCGGTGCGCGCCGGACTCGCCGCGGCCGGCGACGCGCAGATCATCCTCGTCCACGACGCCGCCCGGCCACTCACCCCGGCGAGCGTCTTCCACCGCGTCATCGACGCCATCAGAGCGGGCCACCGGGCGGTCGTTCCCGGTCTGCCCGTGGCCGACACGCTCAAGGCCGTCGAGCCGATCGGTGACAATCTCGCGCTCGTGACCCGCACCGTCGACCGCGAACCACTCCGTGCCATCCAGACACCTCAGGGCTTCACGCGCGAGGCGTTCGTCGCCGCACACGCCGACGACGCCGGACTGGCCACCGACGACGCCGGACTCGCCGAGCGGGTCGGTATCCCCGTCCACGTGGTGTCCGGACATCCGATGGCCATGAAGATCACCACCCCGTGGGACCTCTCGGTCCTGCGCCGCGTCCTGCACTCCGGAGAGGTCGGTTCATGAGGGTCGGTATCGGCTCCGACGCCCATCGCATCGCGCCCGGCGCGCCGTGCTGGATGGTCGGCCTGCACTTTCCCGATGACGCAGGCTGCGAAGGTCATTCCGACGGCGACGTCGGCGCGCACGCGCTGTGCGACGCGGTGCTCTCGGCGGCCGGGCTCGGCGACGTCGGGTCGGTGTTCGGCACCGGCCGTCCCGAGTGGGCGGGTGTGTCCGGCGTGCAGATGCTCGCGCACGTCGCCGATCTGGTCGGCCACGCCGGACTGCGCGTCCTCAACGGCTCGGTGCAGGTGATCGGTAACCGTCCCAAGATCGGGCCGCGGCGTGACGAAGCGCAACGGGTGCTCTCAGCGGCACTGCGGGCGCCGGTGTCGGTATCGGCGACAACGACCGACGGGCTGGGCATGACCGGGCGGGGCGAGGGGATCGCGGCGGTGGCGACGGCGTTGGTCGGCGACGATTCCCCCGGTGGCGCCGGGTAGAATCGCACGTCGTGACCCTGCGCCTATATGACACCGCCGCCCGGGAGGTGCGCGACTTCGTGCCCCTTCGTGATGGGCATGTGTCGATCTACCTCTGCGGCGCCACCGTGCAGGGGGTTCCGCACATCGGTCACGTGCGCAGCGGCATCGCCTTCGACATCCTGCGCCGGTGGCTGCTCCACCGCGGCAACGACGTCCTGTTCGTCCGCAACATCACCGACATCGAGGACAAGATCCTGCGCAAGGCCGCCGAGGCCGGCCGGCCCTGGTGGGAGTGGGCGGCGACGCACGAGCGTGAGTTCTCCGCGGCCTACGACGCACTCGGGGTGCTTGCGCCGTCGGGGGAGCCGCGCGCCACCGGCTTCATCACCCAGATGGTCACCTACATGGAGCGCCTCGTCGAGCGCGGACACGCCTACGCTTCCGACGGGAACGTCTACTTCGACGTGGCCAGTCAGCCCGACTACGGTGCGCTCTCCGGGCACAAGCTCGACGACGTCCACCAGGGTGAGAGTGCGGGCACCGGTAAACGCGATCCGCGCGACTTCACCCTGTGGAAGGCGGCCAAACCCGGCGAACCGTCGTGGCCGACGCCGTGGGGCGCCGGCCGCCCCGGCTGGCACCTGGAATGCTCGGCGATGGCGACGTCGCTACTCGGTGCCGAGTTCGACATCCATTGCGGCGGTATGGATCTCATCTTCCCGCACCATGAGAACGAGATCGCGCAGGCCCATGGCGCCGGCGACCGGTTCGCCCGGTACTGGCTGCACAACGGCTGGGTGACCATGGGTGGGGAGAAGATGAGCAAGTCGCTGGGTAACGTGGTGTCCATTCCCGCGATGCTCGCCCGGATGCGGCCGGTGGAGCTGCGCTACTACCTCGGCAGCGCCCACTACCGGTCGATGCTGGAGTACTCCGAGGGCGCCCTGACCGAGGCCGCTGCCGGCTATCGCCGCGTCGAATCCTTTGTGGAGCGGGTGCATTCGCGAGTCGCCGAGGTCGGTGTCGGGGAGCTGCCTGCGGAATTCGCCGCCGCACTCGACGACGACCTGGGGGTGCCCGCGGCGCTTGCGGTCGTGCACAACACGGTGCGTCACGGCAATACCGCACTCGAGGGTGGCGACGGGCCGGCTGCGCTGAAAGCGGCGTCGTCGGTGCGGGCGATGCTTGCGATCCTCGGCGTCGATCCCCTTGACCCGCATTGGCGTTCCGATGCGGTGGACGACTCGGCCGTGACCTCGGCACTCGATGTACTGGTGCGTGCCGAACTGGCCCGCCGGGCCCGGGCCCGCACCGAGAAGGACTGGGCGACCGCCGATGCCGTGCGCGACCGGCTGGCCGAGGCAGGCGTCGAGGTCACCGACACCCCGGACGGGGCACAATGGAGCTTGAAAGGTCGGGAATAATGGCCGGAAACTCGAAACGCAAAGGCGCCGTACGTAAGTCCGGCAGCAAGAAGGGGCAGACCGTAGGTTCGGGTGGGCAGCGTCGCCGCGGACTCGAAGCGCGCGGCGCCACCCCCAAGGCCGTCGACCGTTCGTATCATCCCGCCCACAAGCGGGCCAAGGCCGCGACGACGTCGACCGGACGCGGCAAGTCGCGGGCCAAGGACGACGGACCCGAATATGTGCTGGGCCGCAACCCGGTCGTCGAATGCCTGCGCGCCGACGTCCCGGCGACCGCGTTGTACGTCGTCACCGGCAGCGACCCCGACGAACGGGTCGCCGAGGCGGTCAAGCTGGCCGGCGACCACGGCATCTCGATCCTCGAGGTGGGCAAGGGCGAGCTGGACCGGTTGTCATCGAACGGCATGCACCAGGGAATCGCGTTGCAGGTGCCCGAATACCGGTATGCGCACCCCGACGACCTGATGCGCGATGCCCTCGACAGCGGCACCCCACCGTTGCTCGTCGCCCTCGACAACATCACCGACCCGCGCAACCTCGGTGCGGTCATCCGCTCGGTGGCGGCCTTCGGTGGCCACGGGGTGCTCATCCCGGCGCGCCGCAGCGCATCGGTCACCGCCGTCGCGTGGCGCACCTCGGCCGGTGCGGCGGCCCGGCTGCCGGTCGCGCAGGCCCCGAATCTCACTCGCACCCTCAAGGATTGGGCCGCCACCGGCGCGCAGCTGGTCGGACTGGACGCCGAGGGCGACGTCACCCTCGACGACTATGACGGCAGCGGGCCCACCGTCATCGTCGTCGGCTCCGAGGGCAAGGGACTCTCGCGGCTGGTCCGCGAGAACTGCGACTCGATCCTGTCCATCCCGATGGCCGGCGACGTCGAGAGTCTCAACGCCTCGGTGGCGGCGGGCGTCGTGCTCGCCGAGTTCTCCCGCCAGCGCCGCGTCGGGTAGTCGCAGACCGGCGACGCTTCCCGGATCGGTAGACATCTTCCCCGGAAACCGTGAGTGAAGTCTGACCGATCCCGCGGAGGTGGCGACGTCGCGACCGCGCGGTAGATTCGTCAGTCATGGGATCACGGGGCACACGCATGGACACCAGGGTGAGGACCGCCGAGGGGATCGTGTCGGGAGTCCGGGGGCGGCGCGCCCGCCGCGGCACCGTCAGCTGGCTGGGCATCCCGTATGCCGCGCCCCCGGTCGGCGGCGGACGCTTCGACGCCCCGCAACCGGTGCATCCGTGGCCGGGGGTGCGGCGCTGCGAGGCCTACGGGCACGCCGCGGTCCAGGACAAGTTGCTCACCGCCGTCGGCCTCGGCCGGTTCCAGACGATGAGCGAGGACTGCCTCACCCTCAACGTCTTCGCCCCCGACACCGAATCGACTGCACCCCGCCCGGTCATGGTCTTCATCCATGGCGGTGCCTACATCCTCGGTACCGCCGCCACCCCGCTCTACGACGCCGCGCACCTGGCGCGTTCGCAGGACGTCGTCGTCGTCACCATCCAGTACCGGTTCGGGCCGTTCGGGATGCTCGACTTCAGCGCGTACTCCACCCCCGAGCGGCGCTTCGACGAGAACCCGGGCGCCAAGGACCACATCGCGGCGCTGCAATGGGTGCAGCGCAACATCGCGGCCTTCGGTGGCGACCCGGCCAACGTCACGATCTTCGGGGAGAGTGCCGGCGGCTCGTCGGTGCTGTTGCTGCTCGCCGCGCCCGCCGCACGCGATCTGTTCGTGCGGGCCATCGCCGAGAGCCCGGCCGCCGACCTCGTGGTCGGCAAACAGAGCGCGGCCCTGTTCGCCGACGAGTTCCTGCGCATCCTCGCCGACCCGACCCGCCGCAACACCGACGCGACGAGCCCGCGCGAACCGATCGACCCGCACGAGGCGGCCCGTCTGCTCGACGCCGCCTCACCCGACGACATCCACCGGGCCGGACAACGGCTGATGGGCTTCGCCCGCCACGCCGACACCCCTGATCCCATCCCGTTCGGTCCCGTCTACGGCGGCGAGCTGTTGCCGCAGGCCCCGCAGGACGCGGCCCGCGGCGGCAACACGGTGCCGGTGCCGCTGATCATCGGCACCAACCGCGACGAGGGCGAACTCTTCCGCAAGTTCTGGAACGTCCTACCCGACCCGCAACGCACGCTGCTGCGCGTGGAGGACGAGGCCGCCCGCGACGAGATCGTGAACCAGTACAGCGGGGGCGCCGCCGACACGGTTCGCCTGGCCGCCGACGGGGTCTTCTGGGCACCGGTCACCGGCTTCGCCGACGCGCACCGCGCTGTCGCACCCACCTACGTCTACCGCTACGACTTCCACACCCGGCTGCTGGCCGGCGTCGGCCTCGGCGCCACCCACGCCACCGAACTGTTCGCGGTGTTCGGTGCCTACCGGATGCCGCTGTTCGCCGCGCTGGCCGCCGGTGACTGGCGTGCCGCGAGCGCGATGGTCGACGAAATGCAGTCGCGCTGGGGCGATTTCGCCCGCGGTCGGCCACCCGGGGCCGATTGGCCGCGCTACGACGGTGATCGCCGCCCGGTGCTCGTCCTCGACCGCGTCAGCCATGTCGAGGAAGACCCGGACACTCACCGGCGGCAGGCGTGGGACCGCGGCCGTCAGATCCTCGTCACCAGTGCGGGGTAGTGGCCTCGCAACCCCTCACAGCACCCACTGGGTCGGCGGGTCCGACATCAGGAACGACAACACGAGCGGATTGAACAACTCCGGCGACTCGACCGGCAGGATGTGCGTGCCCGGCAGCACCGCCAGCCGGCCCCGCGGCAGGGTGCGCGCAAGGGCCAGGCTCTGTTCCAGGCGGACGACGCCGCGGTCGGCGGCGACGACGAGAACCGGCGCCTGCACCGATGCGAACTCGGCGACCGCGAAATCCGGGCCGTTCAGCAGGAACTGTTCGGTCTTGGCGTAGATCGCGTCGAAATGTTCGGGACCGTCCGGACTCTCCGTGTCGTAGGCCCCGCGCAGGAACTCGACGAGGCCCGCCTCCCGTCCGGTCAGCGCGGCGAAGAACTCCGGCGCGTCGCGACCCTCGGCGTTGAGGTAGTTGCAGGTCATGACCACTCGGGACACCAGATCGGGGCGATCGCGCGCGATGAGCAGCGCCAGCACCGAACCGTCGGCCCAGCCGACGAGATTGGCGGGTTGGCCCACCACGGTCTCGAGGTAGCCGACGATCTGCGCGGCCATCGCGTCGATGGCCCAGGGGCCCGCCACATCCGGGCTGTGGCCGTGACCGCTGCGTTCGGGGACGAACACGTGCAGCCCGGCGTCGATGAACCCGGCGATCTGCGGACCCCACGTCGATGCCGACGCGAATGCGCCGTGCAGCAGCACCGTCGGTGTGCCTGCCGGGTCCCCACCCACGAAATGCCAGATCAGGTCGCCGCCGATGTCGACGTACGTCCCGGCCCCGACCTGATCTCCGGCGTGGATCGTCGCGGCGGTCATCGGACCGGTCGGAGACGGCATGCCGCGGCGTGGTGCGGGTGGGACGTGGGGGACATGGGCCCCATGCTTCCAGAATCGCCACGGCCGAGGGAGAACGTTCGGGATTCAAAACGGCATCGGTGCCCGGATGGGCGCCGATGGCGCTCGCCGGCGTCGTCCCCCCGACCACTGTCCGGCGCGCGAGTTGCCGAACGATATGGAGCCTCTCAAGAAGACCGTGGATGCGTGAGGCCGGACTCTCGCACTACTCCGCTATGGCGGACGCGCCGGTGAATCGATCCCGTGCACGGCCATCGCCGAGTTCACCCCGCTCTTCCGGATGTCGCAGGTAGTGCCTGAGGATGGAGTACAGGGGAACAGCGCCGACAGCCAGCAGGTCCGCATTCACACGGAGTGGTTCCGCGGCGCCAGTTGACGTGATCGAGAGATCCGCGTTCTTCTGTCCGGCTACCGCCTCGATTGAGGCGATGTCGTCCCAGGAGGCGATAGCAGAGTTCTTGAAACTGACGACGCCGATTTGCTTGGGGGTGCAGATAATACGGGGGAATTGTAATCTGCGGTTCGCAAATAGGGCACCTAGTACTAGGAGAAAGAGGCCGATCGCGCCGACCACAAAGGGGAACACCAAACCTTGACCCTTGGTCATGGGAAAAGACAGCGCATGCGATGGAACACCATAGGCGAACACCCCGCAGCTGGATGCACCGAAAACGACTATCGCCATGTATCCCGATCGAAAACTCGTCGACGTGCCGATCGTGAGTGCTCCGGTGGGTCCCTGAGTCAACGATCCGGCGCGAATATCGGTGCGATGACGTTGCAAAACGACCAGCAACGACAGCGCGGATACTGATGCGAATGCTGCTGCGGCGCAAAGGTAGAACGTACAGTATAGGAATCGCCCTTCTGTTACCGCCCGAATTCCGTGATAAGTCCAATACAGAGCAATGGTCCCAAAAACTGCGACCAAGGCCGCGATGGCTCTCGACTGACCCCGGAGCGCATTCCAGCCCTCAGGGATCGGTTCGAGTTCTTGCATCAGTAACAGACCGCCTTTCCGAGTTCGGATCCTAGCCAGCCGAAGCCCCATGAACCGACCGCTGCACCGCCGGCCGCGGTGGCGACATCCAAATAGGGGACCGGAACCATCGCCCCCAGTGCGCCGAGCCCCCAGCCGCCCGCGACGCTAGCGGCCCCGGATATGCCTGCCTGGCATTTTGCTTCGGGTGTTTCGGCAACAGTCACGTCGTACAGGGCTGTCCCGACCGCAAGAGCGGGACCACCGAACTTCGCGCCATAGTGGAGGTCTTCGACGGTCGCCTTCGTCAGCGTAGGTAAGCCCTTTTTCAGAGCATCGCCGGTTCCTGTTTCGACGCCAGATATTACTCCGCCCGCAGTTGTCAACGCAGGGTGCGAGAAGAAATTGCTGTCCGCCGGAATGGGTTTGGGATCCTTTCCGACGGGAATACCATGCCCGACTGGGTTCCATCTGGATACTTCATTGTTTGAACCAGGGTTCCGTCCGCGTATGTAATCGAAGTGACGTCGGCATTGAAGTCGGTTTTGTATACCCTGGTTGTGGCAACAAGTTTGCCACTTGGGTCGAAATCTTCCTCGACGTACATCGGTCGTTTAGTGCTTGAGCCGGCATATGTTATGGTTTCTGTGAATACCTTTTTGCTGCCGTCCTGCATGTGCAACGTCTTGGTAGGTTCACCCTCGGCATTGGTGCCCGTTTCGGTGCCAGTGATTGTTATTGCCGCATCTTCATCACGAATATGCTGTTGATACATCTGGCCTGGAAGACTCAATGGATTCGGGACGTCGGACTGGGGTTCTGGTGTTGCTGAACCGGTTACAAGCTCCATCAAGTTCGGATCATGTTGAACATACCCGGCCTTCTTCGCTGCAGTCTGCAAGCCGGTGGCTAAACTGTGGTCCGCCGCGCCCATGGTAATGACGTCAGAGTTGAGTTGAATCTGGAAGTCGTTGCGTAGCTCCATATTTTCGCGGAGTTCGTCCGACGACATCTCCACCGGATTCAGCAGAACGACCCAACCGTCAGTTACGTGGAACTGGCCAGCCTCGATGTCGGCGACTTTGTCGAGAAGGTTCCGTTTAGCGGTGGTGAGAGCGTGATAGCCTGTCTCCAACGCGCCGGCGAGGCCGTCTGCGAGGTCGCAGACCTCGGCCCCTTCACGTCTCGCTCGCCCGAATGCTTCGACGGCGGCCGTATGCGCGGTGCCCTCCCACGCCCGCAGAGTCGGTAGGGCATCGCAATTCTTCGAGATATCGACCGCAGCCTGCTCACTTGCCACACCCTGTATCCGCAGAGCGATTGGCGTGGTGATGAGCGCGTCGAAATTCCATGACATGAGGCGGGGACGGGAAGGGATCATGAGGGGAACGTCTTCCTGAGCACGTCGGCGAACTCGTCGTCGGCAACTTGATACGAGTTTGCAGAACCCGTGCTTTGTCGGCTAACGTGCTGTAATCCCCCGCCATTCGGTCACTCACGTCACCCGCGAATGGGTCGACCATCCGCGCAGCCCACAGTGCTGAGGACCCCGGCATGCCAGCGCACGCACCAGCGATGGACCCGCGCGGACTATTGGACTTGATCGTCGCGGCAGCGTTGACTGTTTGAGACGCGAACAACCTCAGGACGTCTGGATCTACCAGCAAAATAATCCCCCATATCTGTCAAGACATCCAACATAGCAGGCAGCTATGTCGACGGTTCAGGTGCGTTTGGCCTTGGCATGGTCTGATCAGTGTCGTCTGGCCGTAACCTGGTCGAGTCGGCGAATCGCAAAAGCTTGCGAGGAGGAAGTGCCGTCGATGGTGGCACTTCAGCGTGAATGGACACTGACTGCCGAGCTCTCCACTGGCGGCGCCAGCCAGGATTGCCTGGCTATCAATCGCCGGCAAGAATGGCAGGAGATCTGGCTTCTGGTGTCGGGAGGTTTGGTTAACTTTGTCGCGCGCGGGTGGCTGTCGGACTGAGATTCTTACTATCGCATTCTCGCAAATGGCGCCGAAGTGGCTGATCAGATCGTTGCGATCAAGGCTGCGGGGCCAGCGTGAACGTGAGGTTCCTGGTAGACGAGCATCGCGCATCCGCGCCTATGCTCGTCAGAATGAATCGTCGTCCCTGGAACAGGGTGCCCGTCGCTGTCGTCGGTGTCGCCGTGGCGGCCACCTTGGCCGCGGGACTGTCGGCCTGCGGGGACGATTCGGCGCCTGCGCCGACGTCGGCCCCCGCCACCACATCTGTGGACACGACACCGACGTCGTCCGGGGACGAATCGGGTGCGGCCAGCCCCACGACCGATCCGGTGTACCGGCCGCCGTATGTCGATCACGTCGAGTGGGTGCAGACGCAGGTGGGGCCGAGTCTGCAGATCTACCCGACCCCCTCGGGCCGCAAGACCACCTCCACCGACGGTGCCGACGTCGCATGGTCGGAGGTGCTGGCGTTCGCGCGCAACGCCGATACTCCCGGCATGCGAGCGCAATTCGACTGTCATTGGACCTACGCACGCCTCGTCGATCCGGACAAGCCGAGCTGGAACATCGAGCCCGATCGGCCGGTCGTGTCCCAGCAGGAGATGGTGGCCACGCGCTGCAATCCGGGCGGCCCGGAGGAGTAGCCGCGCCGGCGGTAAATCGTTTCGCCTCGCGGCGAGATCTGTCGCTGTCGGCGAAATAGCGCAAGCGCTGGCGGCAGGACGTTGCGCAGGGTAATCGGGGAACCGAGCGAGATGGTGAGTGCGCATAGGCGCGGGCCCAATCCGTGCAACCGACGATTTGCCGATAGTGTCGGCTCTCGTAAGAATCGACCATCGTGAGAACGACGAGCGATCGCGCCCATCGGGACGAACGCCGACCGTGAAGGAATTCATGACCGCGCGTACATGTATCGCCGTGACCATCCGCACCATTGCGGTGAGCCTGCTCGTCCTCGGGCTCGGGGCCGGGCCCGGGAGTATCGCCGACGCGGCGCCGGGCGATCCGCCGGCCCCGTTGTCCCTGAAACAGATCGGTGCGTCGCCGACGATCACGTTTCCCGGCCAGCAGGGTGAGGTGCCGCTGTCGATTCCGGTGCCCGACAACCTGTCCCCAGATGTCCTGCGCGGTGTGGTGACGCTGCCGTCCTTCGTCACTGGCGGCACGGTCGACGTATTGCAGGGCACGCGACTCATTTCGCGAACGCAGATCCCGAACATTCCGAATGCCCCTATCGCACTGCCGCTGCGGGGCGTGACCACGAACGGCAATGCCGCGGACATCACGTTGCGTGACTACCTGACCGTCCAGGGCACCTGCCAATTCGATCCCGACAACGCATTCACCATCGGGGATGCGACGGTGACATTCACCGGCCGCGAATCGATTCCGCAGACCGTCGCGCAGTTCTTGCCACCGATTCTTCGGCAACTCACCCTGGTCATCCCGGACGATGTACAACAGGCCGAGGGCGCTGCGGCTGTCGATCTCGCGGCTGCTGTCACCGCGCACTACGGTTCAGCCTCGGTCGGGGTGACGACGCTGGGGCGACCCCGTTCGGACATGTCACCACCGAGCGCACCCGGTCCTCTCGAACGTCAGATCGTGATCGATTCGTCGGCGCCGCCCGGCCTCAGCCTGCGGACCGGGTCACAGGGATCGGCGTACCTCGCTCTCGGTGGTCCCGCCGATCAGCTTGTCGCGCAGGCGCGATTCCTGACGAGCAACCTCGCGTCGATCGCCTTGAGCTCGTCGGCGGTCGCCGGCCCGCTCTACGACGCACCCCAACTCGCCCCGGACGTGACGACGCTCGCCGACCTGGGGATCGGGGATCAGGAGGTCACCTCCAACGACTGGCCGTCGATCTCGATCGGCATCGACCACACCCGGCTGGGCCGCCCGTCCAAGAACATCCGGGTCCAGCTCATCGGGTCGTATGCTCCCGCCGGGGGCGACAACGCGGTGATATCTGTGCGCATCGGCCAACGCGTGATCGCCACCCTGCCGACCGACTCCTCGGGCAGCTTCAACAGTTGGGTCGATCTGCCCGACGACGCGGTGACCCGCAACACCGAGCTGACGCTGACCCTCGAGCGTGGCGGGGTGAGCGGGGGCTGCGGCAGCGGTAACCGCTCGAGTCTGTCCCTGAGTTCGGCCGGAGAGATCACCAGCGATGTCGCCGACCCGCCGCAACCCGCCGGGCTGGGGTCGGTGCCCGAATCGCTGATGCCGTGGACGAAGCTGGCGTGGACCAAGGGCGATGTCGGCGATGTCACTCGCGCCGTCGGCATCGCGGCCGGCCTACAGCGGCTCTCGGTGATCCCGCTGGGGTTCGACGTGGTGTCGATGGCCGACGCTGCGTCGTCCGATCAGCCCGCCGTGTTGATCTCCGCTGACGGAAAGGGCCTGCCGGCTCTGTCGTTGCCGGTGGGCTCCGCGGGCGGCACTGTCACCGTTCGTGCGGCATCCGGATCGTCGGCTCAGGTGACGCTGAACCCGGCGCTGCGGTACGGCTCCCTGCAGACCACCCAAGCCGGTGGCCGCACCGTCTTGGTGGCGTCCTCCACCGGCGACGCGTCTGATCTCGACGACCTGCTCCGGTGGCTCGGCGACGACAACCGCTGGACGTCGCTCACCGGTGATGCCCTGGTCAAGGTTCGTGACCAGCAGCCGATCTACGTCGACGCTGCCGCGGACGCCCCGCAGCCCGAGGCATCGTCGTCGGACTCCGGAACGGCTGCGACGGTCGGGATCATCGTCGGCGTGGTCGCCGCCGTGGCGATTGTGGCCGGTGGGGTGATCTTCGTGATCCGCCGGCGCCGCAGGCCGGGTGAGAACGACCGGGACGGTCGATGACACTCGCGCCCGGAGACGCCACGATCGCGCGGGCCCGACCGCCGGGACGACCCAGCGGTTGGGTGCAGATGGTGCGGTCACCGTCGATGGTGATCACACTGCGGTGGCTGGTGCTCGCGGCGCTCACCGTGATCGCCTTCCGGCGGACCATCGACTCGGTGATCCTGGAGATCAAGGCGTTGACGGTCATCGTCTACCTCCCGGTCCTGCTGGTGCTGGTCCTCATCGCGGCCATCGGAAAATCGTGGCGGCCCAGCTCCGAACCGCCGATCTACGACCGGCAGACCGATGTGATCGTGGGCTCGATCATCCTTCTGCTCGCGGTGTCGATGCAGGCCATGGTCGATCCACGCTATGCGCGGGCCTACCTCGCGATCCACGTGGACCTGCTGGCGCTCTGGTTGTTCGTACTCGGCGGCGCGATCATCCTGTTCGGCCTGCGGCCGGTGGCGCGATATCGCTGGATCTGGCTGCTGGCGTTGCTGATCTGGCCGGTTCCGATGCAGGTGGCGATCCTCGCGGCCGGGGGCAGCCCGGTCGCGGCCGGTGCGGTGATGGTCGTCGTCGGTGCCGGTGCGACGCTGATCGCCGTCGGTCGCACCCGACGTCGCGGAATCATCGGTGCGACGCTGTCGGCGGTCACCGGCCTTGCGATATTGATCGCGTTCGACGCCGTCGGCGGCGGCAACCACGAGATCCTGATCGTCGTCGTGCCCGCCATCGCCGCCGCACTGGTGGCGTCGTGTGCGATGTACTTCGACTATCGCAGGAGACATCGTCTCGGGTGGTCCCCGTTGGGCCGCAACGTGGCACCACCCACATCGGCCCGGGTACGTCGGCCCGGACTGTTGCTGGTCCTGGCGGCGATCGGCATCGCATTCGTCCCGGTGCCGGTGACCGGGACGAACGAGCCGAGTACCACCATCGGCGGCATGCCGGTCGGGGTTCCGCTCGTCCTGCCCGACGACTGGCGGCAGGAATCGGTCAGCAGCTACGACTGGGCGGACCGGTTGTACGGCTCCGGATCGGTGATGAACCGGCAGATGGTGGTGCAGAAGCAGGGCAGTCCGCAATTCGACAAGCAGTCGCATCCGCGGCGAGTGGCCGTCGACTCCGTCGACTCCGCGCACCCGCTCTCGCTGCAGACGTACTTCTATATTTTCCGCTACAACATGGTCGGTTACCGTTTCGCCACGACGGTGGAGGTCCCCATGCCGCACGGCGTGCGCGCGCGGATGACGACGGTTGTCGACGACGCGCGTTACCTCACCTACACGGTGGTGTCGTGGTGGTGGGACAACGGGAGCAAGACCCAACAGGTGATGCTCTGGGCGGTCGACAACCATGAGACCGACGCCTACTTCCCGCAACCGGCGTTCACGGTGACCCAGAATCTCAACACCATGTTCACCGTTCTCTTTCGCGGCAATGCGGCGATCCAGGACAGCACGCACACCTACAAGGACCGAGATCTGTTGGTGGGCTTGGCCGGTGGGCTCGTCGACGCCCAAGTGGCCCTCGCCGGCCGGGAGGGTGGCCGATGAGCATCGACGACGTCGGGCCGCGCAGCACGCCCGGGCGTGACGACGCCGACCGCGACCCGCGGAGCCGGTGCACCAGGCCGACCCGCGCTGTTGCCGACCTGCTCGTCGACGAGGACTATCGACAACAGGCCCTCTACGACGCGGTGGAACGTCTACGCGAGGCCGACGCCGACGCGTCGGCGTCGACCGCGTTCTCGCGGCCACAGAAATTTGGTGGGCTCGCCCTGCTCCTCGTCGTGATCGTGTCGCTGGCCTTCTTTCCGGTGACCACCGTCGCGACGCTGGTCGGCATTGCGACGATCGCCTACGTGGTCACCCTGATCGACCGGTTGATCATCTTCCGGCGTGGACTGGTCAACGGTGCGATCGCCGTCTCCGACGAGATGGCCCGCGCCCTCGCCGACGACGACCTCCCTCCCTATACGGTCCTGGTGCCGGCCTACGGAGAACCGGAGGTGGTCGGCGACCTGATCAAGGCGGTCGAATCGATCGAGTACCCACCCGACAAGCTGCAGGTGCTGCTGTTGCTCGAGGAGGACGACGAACCGACCATCCGGGCGGCACGCGCGATGGAGGACGAAGGCGGGGTGGTCACGGTGGTGCTCACCCCGCCGGCGCAGCCGCGCACCAAACCCAAGGCGTGCAACTACGGCCTGCACTTCGCCACCGGCGACATCGTCACCATCTTCGACGCCGAGGACAAACCTGACAAGCTCCAATTGCGCAGGGCGGTATGGGTTTTCCAGAACATCGGGGACGAGTCGGTGGTGTGCGTGCAGGGCAAACTCAGCTTTCACAACGCCACCGACAACCTGTTGACCCGCTGGTTCACCGCCGACTACGGCGTCTGGTTCGGGTTCCTGCTGCCGGGAATGATGGTCAGCCGTGCCCCGATTCCGTTGGGCGGCACGTCCAATCACTTCCTGCGCGACGTACTCGACGACATCGGGGCGTGGGACCCGTTCAACGTCACCGAGGACGCCGACCTCGGGGTGCGCATCGCCGACAGCGGATACCGTACCGCTGTCCTGGACTCGGTCACCCTCGAAGAGGCCAATGTCGATGCCATCAACTGGGTTCGGCAGAGGTCACGGTGGTACAAGGGCTACATGCAGACGTGGCTGGTGCACATGCGGCACCCGATCGCGTTGTGGCGCATCCTCGGTCCGGTCGCGTGGGTCCGATTCACGTTCCTCATCGCGGGAACCCCGCTGATCGCGTGTATGAACATGGTCTTCTGGCTGATCCTGGTCCTGTGGATCGCCGGCAAACCGCCCGTGGTCGCCGACCTGTTCTGGGGGCCGATCTACTACCTGTCGTTGCTGTCGTTGATCTTCGGCAACGGCGCGGCGCTGTACATGAACCTGATGGCGATCCGCGAGGACGACCGCAGCGAACTGGTGGTCTCCGCGCTGCTGGTTCCGATGTATTGGATGCTGATGAGCATTGCTGCGATCAAGGGCATGTGGCAGATCTTGGTCAATCCGTCGTACTGGGAGAAGACCGCGCACGGTCTCACCGGCGGTGGGGGACCGCCGGACACCGGTGGCGCCCGCGACGCCGGTTCGGTCGGGTCCGGCACCGAGCGCAAAGATCCCGATACGTGACGCGCAGCCGGGTGGTCTGGCTTTTCGTCGCGGTCTTCGCGACGTATCTCGGTGTGGGGCTGTATCTGGCAGTCGGTGTGCACCTGTACTTCGGTGATGCGCTGTCGCGGGTGCAGTCCGCGCAGGCCGTGTTGTTCAGTCGCAGTCCGCATCTGGCGGCCATCGGATTCGTGTTCACGCCGTTGACGGCGATCGCACAGCTACCGCTGACCGCGGTGACCCCGTGGATTCCGCAGATGACCACCGACGCGGTGTCGGCGGTGATCATGTCGGCGGCGTTCATGGCCGGATCGGTGGTCCAGGTGTCCGGGGTGGCACGCGACCGGGGCATCGATCCGGTGGTCGCCACGTTGGTCACCGCGTGTTATGCGCTGAACCCCATGATCATCCTGTACGGCGCCAACGGTATGAGTGAGGCACCGTACCTGTTCTTCCTGGCGTGGGCGGCGCGTCGGCTCATGCGCTGGGTCGACACCGACGACGTCCACGAATTGGCCGTTGCCGGAATCGCATTGGCTCTCGGCTACCTCACGCGCTACGACGGCGGAGCGGCGGCGTCGGTGGCCGCACTCGTGGTGGCCTGGGTCAGTTTCCGCCGGGCAGACCGAGAAAAACGCTTCAGCCGTACCGTGCTCGATGTGGTGCTCGTCGAGTCGCCGTCGGCCCTGGCGTTCATCGGCTGGGCATTCGCCGGGTGGCTCATCACCGGAAATGCGTTCGCGCAGTTCTCCTCCGAGTACGGCAACGCCTCGATCATCGAAGAGTCCGGTGGCAGCGGGTCCGATGGTGTGGCCGAGGCGCTGCGGTTCTCGATGACCGAGCTCGCGATCCTCGCACCGTTGCTTCCGCTGCTGGCCGTCATCGTCCTCGTCCTGCGTGCCAGACATCACCGCCTGTACGCCGTGCTGGTTCCGCTGGCCGTGATCGGCGCCGTGCTGCTGTTCCAGATCTACACCTACACACAGGGTTCGACGTTCGGATTCCTGCGGTTCTACATCACCGTGATCCTGCTGGCGGCGCTGGTCGCGCTGCTTGCGGTCCCGGCGCGACAGCAGGCGCCCTTTCGGCGGCTGGGGCCGCGCTCGGCCCTTCGGCCCGACTGGACCGGCGGGCCGACCCGACGATACGTGTTGTCCGGTGCCGTCGCCGTCCTCGTGATGCTGGTGTCGTTGCCCACCACGGTCTTCGGTATGAGCTCGCAGAAGTACGCACCGCAGGAGTACGCGCTGGCGTCGGTCGTGTGGCCGCGCCCGGACTCGGTGTCGCAGCGATACCTCGACGAGCGGCGGATCGTGCGTAGCTTCTCCACCGAAGCCGCCCTCGCGCACTACCTGGACTCGCTCGATCTGCCCGATGGCAGCGTGCTCACCGACACCGTCTATGGATTCGCGGTCGTCGTGCAATCGGTACGGCCCAAACAGTTCGTGATCCCATCGGATCCCGACTTCACCGAGATCCTCAACAGCCCCAAATCGGCGGGAGTGCAGTACATGCTGGCAGTCCCCGACGAGGGGCGTGGAGTCTCCGACGCACTCAACCAGCGGTATCCGACGCTGTATGACAACGGCGCACAGGTCGCAGTTCGGGTGCTCGACGTCCGCAACCAAGGTGCTGATCTCCCGGATTGGCGGGTATACCGGGTGACCGGCAGCAGCGCGGGCTGAGAGGCGACAGCTCGGGGGGCCTGCGCTCAGACGATCGCTCCGGCGACGACCCGCCACGCGGGATCGTCGTACCCGATGTCGTAGGTGCATTGGTCATTTCGGGGATCGGGGACGAAGGCCCATAACAATGCCCCCGCGACACCCGCTCGGCGGATGTCGGAGAACCGGATTCGGAGTTCGGTGGCACGGGCCGCCGTCGACCGGCACGCTCCGGCCCTGATGCCGAGTTCGTTGACGACGATCGGCTTACCTAGTCTGTGCGCCAGTGCGATTCGCGCACTCAAGTCGCTGCCCGCGGGTGGGACGCCCTCGTCGTTGCGATAGTCGTGGTAATCGAGCACGTCGATCTGTGGGGACTGCGCGACGAGATCCATGTCGGTACCGGCTGTGCCACATTGGTCGCCACCGGTGAAACCGGCGAACACAGGGTGGCCCCGATCGATGTCGCGCAATCGGCGACCCGCGGAGTCGAGAAAGTCGCGCAATACCTGGGCGGCACCGGATCCGCAGGTGCGTCCAGACAGGTCGCAACCGCTCGCGCTGCACGTGCTGGTCTCCGGTTCGCCGACGAGTTCCCAACCGGCGACCGAGGTTTCGGCAGCCCAGCGCCGCACCGCGATCGACATCCAGTCCGCATAGGTCATCCCGCCGATCGCGCGCGTGGTGAGCCAGCCACCGGCATACCACGAACGATCCTTGAACACGCCGTTCTCACAATCGCCTGATGAGCCGGTCAAGACCGGCAGTACCATCTGGCCGTGGCGTTTGGCCGCGGCGAACACGGCATCGAGGGGCCCGAAATCCAGTCCGCCGGTGTGCTTGTTGACCGCGAATGACGCATACAGGTTGAAACGGGTGAGTGCGCGCGGAGGCAGCTTGGCGAAATAGTCGTCGAGATCCACCTCCGCCCCGCAGCCGGTGTTCACCGCCCAGTCGGTGCCGAGCTGATAAGCGTTGAATCCGGAAGGCCACCAAGGGTTTCCGTTGAGACTCAGACCCGTGCTCGTGGTCTCGACTCTTGCGGCGAAATGGGTGTTCCCGGGCGCGGATTCGGGAACCGAGTTCAGATGGGTGCAAGCGCCGAGTCCGCAGACGACCAGGGCCAGCACCATGCTGATCACCGTGGTTCGTACGCGTGTGCGGGCATTCACCACACTTCGCAGGCTACTCCGAAGACCATTTTCGCGGAGTCAGAACTGAACTATGCCATCACGAAGTCGCTCGGTTGCTGCCGTCGTCAGCTTCGGGTCGAGTGCCTGCGCCGTGATCCGACGATGCGGCAGACCACGTAGATCACGAACGAGATCGTGGTGACGAACACCGACACCGGCAGCTCCGGCGCCAACGACAGCAGCAGCCCGCCGACCGCGGCGATCTCGGCGAACAGCACCGACAGTCCAAGGACGACAGTGGGATTGGAGCTCAGGCGGGCCGCCGCCGCACCGGGCGTGATCATCAGCGACATCACCAGCAACGCCCCGATGATCTGCACGCCCTGCGCGGCTGCGAGGCCGACCAGGATCGCGAACACCACCGACAACGTCCGCATCGGCACCCCGCGCGCCTGGGCGACGCGCGGATCGAGTGAGGCGAACAGCACCGGCCGGTAGATCACGGCGAGCACCACCACGACGACCGCGGTGGTGATCGCGATGGCCGTCAGGCCGTGGATGCCGACGCTGACCACCTGCCCGGTCAGCAACGCGAAACCGGCCCCGATCCGGCCATAGAGGGCGAGGAACAACACGCCGAGCCCCAGGCCGAACGCCATCACCACGCCGATGACCGAATCACGTTCGCGCGCGCGGCTTCCCATGATCCCGAAGACGGCGGCGGCGATGACCGCGCCGATCACACCACCCACGTTCACGCTCACGCCGGCGAGCAGGGCGGCCGCCGCGCCGGTCACCGAGAGCTCGCTGGCGCCGTGCACCGCGAACGACATCTGCCGGGAGACGATCAGCGGGGCGAGGATTCCGCCCAGCACGCCGAGCAGGGCTAGTGCGATGAGCGCCTGCCAGACGAAGTCGTAGTGCAGCAGGCGCGCGGTCTCGCCGAAGTTCCAGAAGTCGCGTAAGTCGACGTTGGCGGCCAGGACGGTCGATGTGGTGCTCACCGGCGCTCGATCTCCGGGTGCACATCGCAGTGCGCGGTGCCCTCTTCGCCGCCGACAACCAGGATGCGGCCGTTGACGTGCACCACCTCCACGTGGCTGCCGTACAGCTCGGAGAGTGTCGCCGTCGTCATCACCTCATCGGGCGGACCGGCCAGGAACCTTCCGCCCGCCAGGTACAGCACGCGGTCGACGTAGGGCATCACCGGGTTGATCTCATGCGTCACCAGCACGACCGCGGTGCCCGCGGTGCGGCGCCGCTGATCGATGAGCTCGACGACGCGCTCCTGGCTGGCCGGGTCGAGGCTGGCCAGCGGTTCGTCGCAGAGCAACAACTCGGGGTCGGTGGTCAGTGCTTGGGCCACCCGCAGCCGCTGTTGCTCGCCGCCGGAGAGCACCCCGACCGGTGCGTCGGCATAGGCGCGGGCACCGACCTCGGCCAGCGCCGCGTCGACCTTGCGACGGCGTTCGCGATATCCACGCAGTCCGATACCCCACCGCGCGCCGTCGACACCGAAACCCACCAGATCGCGTCCGCGCAGCGCCATGGTGTCGGCGTCGTCGGCGTGCTGCTGCGGGATGTAGCCGACGGCGTCGGTGACCGTCAGCCGGCCCGCGGTGAGGCGATACTGCCCGAGCAGCGTCCGCAGGAACGAGGTCTTGCCCGAACCGTTGGGACCGAGGACGGCGACGAACTCGCCGGAGTCGATCGCCAGGTCCAGGTCATTCCAGAGCACCCGCTCGCCGAAGGCGAGGGTGGCGTGGTCGAACGACGCGACGGGCGTAGGGGTCATCGATGAGTCTCGTTCGTCAGCAGGGCGTGCCGGTGTCGGGCGATACACCGGTTCAGTGATCTCGGGCGGTCATGGTCTCGGGCGGTCAGGGGTCTCGGACGATCAGGATATTCGCCTCAGGCCGGGGCTGCGTTCAACGCCTTGGCGAGAGCCGCGACCTGATCACGCTGCCAGACGACGTAGTCGCTGACGCCATCGGGCAGGGTTTCGGTGAACCGCACGACCGGAACATTCGCACGTTGGGCAACGGTGAGCAACGCCTCGGTGACCGGGTCGACCGCCTGGACGTTGTAGATCAGGGTCTTCGCGGTGTGGGAGGTGAGCAGATCCTGCAGCGTGGCGCGGTCGGCGGCCGAGGGTGACTGACCCTCCTCGACGGCGGCGGTGAATCCGGCCGGAGCGACGTCGACGAGTCCGGCGTCGGAGAGCAGGTAGGCGGCCAGCGGTTCGGTCTGGGCGACCTTGGTTCCGTTGTGAGCGGTCTTGATCTGACCGACCTGCTCGCGCACGCCACCGAGTTCGGTGTTGAAGCGCTGCGCATTGGCCCGGTAGGTGTCGGCGTGTGCGGCATCCTTTTTGGCGAGCGCGTCACCGATCTTGGTGGCGACCTGCCCCACGACGGCCAGGTTGTAGAAGACGTGCTCGTTGAGCTCGGAGTCGGAGTGACCGCCGGTCATGGTGTCGAAGGCGTTGACGACGGTGCCTGCGCTCTGGCCCGCCGCCCGCTCCATGTACTCGTCGTAGTGGCCGCCGTTCATCACGATGACCGAGGCGTCGGCGACCTTGGCGGTATCGGAGGCCGACGGATTGTATTCGTGTGGATCCTCCGCGGAGTTGGTGAACAGTGCGGTGACCTGGGCGTCATCGCCTGCGACCGCCGACGCCACCGATCCCCAGACGTTGGTCGAGGTGACCACGGTCGGCCTGCCGTCGGCGTTCGGGCCAGTGTCACCCGAGCAACCGGACAGCACCAGGGCCGCCGCGCTCAGCAGACCGGTGGTGGCGACCACAGCGCTTCTCATACGCACACGCTTCATCTTTTCGAACCCCTTACGCAAATGACAACCGTTACCGACTGAAGTGTAGGGGAGGCGCCGCGCGGCGGCGAATCGGGCCCGGACGCAGGCGCCGCGGCCGCCGATCCGGCTGCGTTCGGCCGGTTATCGGATCGGCTCGGGGAGTACCACCGGCACGACGAAGCGCAGCAGCAAATCGTGTTCGGTCGCGGTGTCGGGCGCCGGCGCGGCCAACAGCGACACCAGCACCCGCACCAGCCAGCCCGCGCGCGCGGCGATCGGCCCGGCCGGGTCGGTCCCGGCGTCCCCGGCCGGTGCGAGCCGGGTCAGGATGTCGGTGGCCAGCGCATCGATCGCCGGCGACAGCAGGGCGAGGTTGCTCGCCGTGCCGGCCATGTCGGCGTCGAACCACTGCGAGAGCGCCGGACTGCCACGCACCCCCGACAGGGCCGTCTCGACGGCGCGCACCAACCGATCGGCGGGCGAGCCGGCGTCGGTGAGCGTCGCGGCGACGGCGACCCCGATGTTGCGCGCGGTGCGCTCGACATACGCCGCGAGCAGCCGGTCGCGGCCGGGGAAATAGCGGTAGAGCGTGGCGCGCGAGCAGCCGACCGCGGCGGCGACGTCACGCATGGTCACCGCGGACACCCCGTGTGCGACGAACAGCGCCTCGGCGGTGTCGAGGATGCGCCCGGTGGCCAGATCGGTGCGGTCGGCGGCCAGCCAGTCCGAGGGCGCGGTCATCGGCCGGCCGCGTCGACGGGAAGGTGTCCGGGCCGGAACGGGACATGCGTCGGGCGTCGCACGTAATTGCCTGCGGCCCATTCGATTCCGTCGACGTCGACTTCGAACTCGGGGAAGCGGGCGAGGAGTTCGGCGATGGTGACGTGCGCGGCCATGCGGGCCGCCGCGGCGCCGAGGCAGTGGTGATCGCCGTGGCTGAACGTGAGAATCCCGCGCGGCGCCCGGAAGATGTCGAGCGTGTCGGCGTCGGAGCCGAAGACCGCCGGGTCCCGGTTGGCCGCGGCATAACAGAGCAGCACCTTGCGGCCCGCCGGGATCTCGACCGGGCCCGCCGGGGTGTCGTCATAACGGACCGGGCGGGTGGTGCGCCGGCACAGGCCCTGTACCGGTGAGGTCAGGCGCAACAGTTCCTCGACGGCGTCGGGGATGAGATCGGGGTCGGCGACGAGCCGGGCGCGCTGCTCGGGATGCTGGGCCAGCAACGCCAGCGACCCGCCGAGCAGACCCGTCGTGGTGTCGTTGCCGCCGGCGATCATCGTGAACACGAACGCGAGGATCGAGACCAGACCGGCGTCGTCGTCGGCCGTCCCGGCGGCGACGAGCGCCGAGACGGTGTCGGGGCCCGGCGCACCCTCGCGGCGGCGGGTGGCGATGAGATCGGCGAAGTAGCCCAGCAACTCTGTGGTGGCCGCGCCGGCGGTTGCGGCGGGTGGCGAGTCCGTGCCACCGGCGCCGGCCACCGCGCCGACGATCGCGTCGGTCCACTCGTCGAAACGCGGCCAATCTGGTTCGGGCACACCGAGATAATGGGCGACGAGCATGCTCGGCAGCGGTTTGAGGAGCCGCTCGGCGATGTCGACCGGATCATCGGCGGCATCGTGGGCGATCTCGTCGAGCCGGGCGGTGACGAACTCGCGCACGCGCGGCTCCACGGCACGCACCTGCCGCGGTGTGAAGCCGCGGGCCACCAGGGCCCGAAAAGTGGTGTGGCCGGGCGGATCCTGCATCACCATCGGCGGATTGTCGGCCATCCCGATGGCCTCGATCTCACCGTCGACGACGGTGAGCCCGGCCGCCGAGGAAAAGGTCGCCGGATCGGTCGCCGCGGCCATCACGTCCGCGTGCCGACTCAACACCCAGAAGTCGGAGCCGGACTCGTCGTCGACGACGTGATGCACCGGCGATTCGGTGCGCAATCGGGCATACATCCCGAACGGGTCACGCCACTGCGCCCCCGAACGAAGCCGGAAAAGCGGACTATGAGACGCCACATCGATCATGTTCTGATAGTGAGACACATTTGTCAAAGTGTCAATGGGCGCCAATTGCGTCCGTGCGGCGACGACCGCCCAGGGGCGCTGAACCGAACCGCCTGCCGCGGCTTCTCTAAGCTGAAACAATGACCTCGTCCCGGCCGCGGCGCATCGCACTGATCTCGGTGCACACCTCGCCGCTGGCGCAGCCCGGCACCGGTGACGCCGGCGGCATGAACGTCTACGTCTGGCAGACCGCACGGCGGCTGGCCCGGCGCGGGATCAAGGTGGAGATATTCACCCGCGCGACGTCGTCGGCCGATGCGCCCGTCGTACACGCCGCCGACGGGATCATCGTGCGGCACATCGTCGCCGGACCGTTCGAGGGACTGGACAAACGCGACCTGCCGGCCCAGCTGTGCGCGTTCACCGCCGGGGTGTTGCGTGCCGAGGCGATGCAGCGGCCCGGCTATTACGACCTGATCCACTCGCATTACTGGCTGTCCGGACAGGTGGGCTGGCTCGCCCGCGAGCGCTGGGGGGTGCCGCTGGTGCACACCGCGCACACCCTGGCCGCGGTGAAGAACGCCGCGCTGGCCGCCGGCGACGCCGCCGAGCCGCGGCTGCGCGTGATCGGCGAGCAGCAGGTGATCGCCGAGGCCGACCGGCTCGTCGCCAACACCGAGACCGAACGCCACGAACTGATCACCATGTACGACGCCGACCCCGCCCGCGTCGATGTCGTCCTGCCCGGCGCCGACCTCGACTGCTACACCCCGGGCCGCCAAGCGGATGCGCGCGCGGAGCTGGGACTGCCGGACGACGCGAACATCGTCACCTTCGTCGGACGCATCCAGCCCCTCAAGGCCCCCGACGTGCTGCTCGCGGCGGCGGCGCCGTTGATCGAACGCTGCCGCGCCACCGGGCGCCGCCCGGTGCATGTGCTGATCGTCGGCGGACCGTCCGGCAGCGGACTCGACCGCCCTACCGCGCTCATCGATCTCGCCGCCGAACTGGGTATCGGCGACGACGTCACGTTCTTGCCGCCCCAGCCCGCGCCGCGGCTGGCGCAGGTATATCGGGCGTCGGATCTCGTTGCGGTGCCGAGCTATTCGGAGAGTTTCGGGCTCGTCGCGATCGAGGCGCAGGCATGCGGCGTGCCGGTGCTGGCCGCCGATGTCGGTGGGCTCGGGGTCGCTGTCGCCGACGGCCGAACCGGGATGCTCGTCGACGGGCACCACATCGGGGACTGGACCACCGCGCTGGAGAAGATGCTCAGCAGCCCCGAACAACTCACCGTGATGGGCCGCGCCGCCCGCGAACACGCCGAGCGGTTCTCCTGGGAGCACACCACAGACGCCCTGCTGGCGAGCTATACGCGTGCGATGGAATCCTTTGCGCGCGAGCGCATTCCGGCAGTCGGGGTGGCGCCGCTGGTGCGGGCGACCCGCCGGTGGCGCCGGCGCCGGACCCGCATGACCATCTGATCGATCGTGTTCGTCACCGACGGCGAATCGGAAGGGAAGACGATGAGTCACACCGACCACATCGAACTGCTCGAAAAGGTCCTCACCGAGCGGGATATCACGTTCAGCCGCAAGAGTTCCGGCGGTGCGCAGGCCGAGCACATCGTGCTCGAGCTGCCCGGCGAACGCAAACTCAAGACGACGGTCCTGCTGACCGCGGGCACCTACGGGGTGCGGCTGGAGGCCTTCGTCTGCCGTCATCCCGACGAGAACCACGAAGAGGTCTTCCGGTACCTGCTCAAACGTAACCGCCGGCTCTACGGGGTGGCCTACACCATCGACAACATCGGCGACATCTACCTCGTCGGCCGGCTCTCCGGCGACGCACTGACCGCCGACGAGGTGGATCGCGTCCTCGGCCAGGTCCTCGAGGCTGCCGACGGTGACTTCAACACGTTGCTCGAGATCGGGTTCATCACCTCGATCCGGCGCGAATGGGCGTGGCGCGTCTCGCGCGGCGAGTCCCTGCGCAATCTGCTGGCCTTCGAGCACCTCATCGACAAGGACTCGTTGCCCGAGCCGGGGGAGCCCCTGGCGGGCCGATACGAACCCGGGGTCACCGGCGCGGAACCGTCGGTCGCCGACGACGCGGGTGAGCCCGGAGACCGGCCATAACGGACAGAGGCTTGCGTCACATCGTGGCAATCGCTGTTGATACGCTTGCCCCGACCATCCTGTCGCCAACGGAGGTGCCATGAGCTTCGCCAGTCCTTTCCCCGCCGTCGAGATCCCCGACGTGAGCCTCTACGAGTTCCTGTTCGGCTCGGTCGCCGACGCCGATCTCGACCGGGTGGCCCTCGTCGACCCGAAATCGGGTGCCGAGACCACCTACCGGCAGCTGATCGGGCAGATCGACGCGGCGGCCGGATCGCTCGCGGCGCGCGGAATCGGGGTCGGCGACGTGGTCGGCGTGCTCTCGCCGAACATCCCCGCCTTCGCCACCGTCTTCCACGGCATCCTGCGTGCCGGCGGCACCGCGACGACGATCAACGCGCTGTTCACCGCGCCCGAGATCGCCAAGCAACTCAAGGACGCCGGCGCCAAGATGCTCATCACCATCTCGCCGATGTTCACCCAGGCCGCCGAGGCGGCCAAGGAGGTGGGCATCGCCGACGAGAACCTGATCGTCCTCGACGGTGAGGGGCAGGAACGCTCCGGGCATCCCAATGCGGTCGATCTGCTCTCGGCCGGTCTGCCCGCACCCGAAGTGAGCTTCGACCCGGCGACGCACGTGGCGGCGCTGCCGTACAGCTCGGGCACCACCGGCAACCCCAAGGGCGTGGCGCTGAGTCACCGCAACCTCGTCGCCAACGTCGCGCAGATCAAGCCGCTGCAGGGCATGACGCCCGACGACGTGGTCATCGCGGTGCTGCCGTTTTTCCACATCTACGGCATGACGGTGCTGCTCAACGCGGCGCTCTACAACCGCGGCCGCCTCGTCATCATGCCGCGCTTCGACCTCGTCGAATTCCTGGAGAACATCCAGAACTACCAGGTGACCAGCGCCTACATCGCGCCACCGGTCGCGGTGGCGCTGGCCAAGCACCCCGTCGTCGACAACTACGACCTCTCGTCGCTGAAGGTGATGATGTCGGGTGCGGCGCCGCTCGACGACGAGCTGGGCAAGGCCGTCGCCAAACGCCTCGACCTGCACATGCTGCAGGGCTACGGGATGAGCGAACTGTCCCCGGTCAGCCATCTCATCCCGCTCGACACCAAGGCGGTGCTCGGCTTCGACGAGCCACCGCTGTCGTCGACCGGATGGGCGATCCCCAACACCGAGAACAAGATCGTCGACCCGGGCACCGGGGAAGAGATCAAGCTGCCGTCGGAGGGTCTCTCCGCGCCCGGCGAGCTGTGGGTCAAGGGCCCCAACGTGATGCTCGGTTACCTGAACAACGAGCAGGCCACCGCCGACACCCTCGACGCCGACGGTTACCTGCACACCGGCGACATGGCGCAGGTCGACCCGAACGGCTGTGTCTACATCGTCGACCGGCTCAAGGAACTCATCAAGTACAAGGGCTATCAGGTGCCGCCGGCCGAGCTCGAGGCACTGCTGCTGACGCACCCGAAGATCGCCGACACCGCGGTCATCGGCGTCAACGACGCCGACGGCGAGGAGATCCCGAAGGCGTTCGTCGTCAAACAGGCCGACGCCGACCTCGACGAGGCCGAGGTGATGGAGTTCGTCGCCGCCCGCGTCGCCCCGCACAAGAAGGTGCGCGCCGTCGAGTTCATCGACGCGATCCCGAAGTCGGCGTCGGGCAAGATCCTGCGAAAAGACTTGCGCAAGTAGCATTTACGCGGGCCCAGTGTGCTCGCGCGGTTCGTCGGCGGCCCGCGTGAGCACATTCGGACCGCGCGAGCCCGATCGACGCAATGAGCGTGCGCTGAGCGGGCGCAGTGCATGTGACAAACTATCGTCCATGAGCAACGGCACCCTCATCCTGATGCGGCACGGCGAGAGCGAGTGGAACGCGTCCAACCAGTTCACCGGCTGGGTCGACGTCGCACTCACGGACAAGGGCGAGACCGAGGCGCGTCGCGGCGGCGAGCTCCTCGTCGAGCATGATGTGCTGCCCGACGTGGTCTACACCTCGGTGCTGCGCCGGGCCATCTCGACCGCGCACATCGCCCTCGACAAGGCGGACCGGTTGTGGATTCCAGTGGTCCGCGACTGGCGGCTCAACGAGCGTCATTACGGCGCGCTGCAAGGCCTCAACAAGGCCGACACCCTCGAGAAGTACGGCAACGAGCAGTTCATGTTGTGGCGCCGTAGCTACGACACCCCGCCGCCGGCGATCGACCCCGACGCGCCCTACAGCCAGACGCACGATCCGCGGTACGCCGATCTGGCCGAGGTCCCGCTGACCGAGTGCCTCAAGGACGTCGTCGAGCGGCTCATCCCTTACTTCACCGAGACGATCGCCGCCGACCTCGCCGCGGGCAAGACCGTGCTGGTCGCCGCGCATGGCAACTCGCTGCGCGCGCTGGTCAAATATCTCGACGGCATCTCCGACGCCGACATCGCCGGACTCAACATCCCGACCGGCAACCCGCTGCGGTATGACCTCGACGACAACCTCAAACCGCGCAACCCCGGCGGCACCTACCTCGACCCGGAGGCCGCTGCCGCCGGCGCGGCGGCCGTCGCGGCCCAGGGACAGAAGTGATTCGGTAGCATGATCTGTAACACAATCGTCGTGGCGGCGGTTGTGTGATCGGCGCTACATTGGGTACATGGCAGATCCGGGGCACCTGCGCATCGTTCATTCCGCTGCGCTCGAGCGGTACGAAGCAATACTGACCACCGACAGCACCGATGTCGTCGACGCCGACGAGATCGTGGTCGGCTACGTCGACTACGTGTCCGAGCCGTATCAGGTCGTACTCACCCACACCGTGATCCCGGAGGCATATTCGGGCCGCGGGTATGCGGGCCGGCTCGTACGGGCCGTACTCGACGACATCCGGGGAACCGGCAAACGGATTGTTCCCGTCTGTTCGTACGTGCAGCACTTCATCGAACAGAATCCGGAATACGCCGACATGGCGGTGCCGGTTCCGCAATGATCTCCCACCGGACCGCGGCGGGACATCGGTCGGCCGACGCGCATCGGTCTCGGCCGGCCGAGACTCCGGAAACGAGATTTCGGTGCCGCAGGTCACGTTCCGGTGGAACACCGCGTGAACGGCAGCCGAATTGTGTCGCCGGGAATGTTCGTGGAGTTTCCGGGACCGTAAGCTGCGAGTGTGACCGCTGCATTGATTGCCGGGGCCATCGTGGCGATTGTGCTCGCGTTGTTCCTCGGCTACGGGCTCGGGCGCTGGGGTCGGCGGATCCGCGCAGCGGCCCAGACCGATGCGCGAGCAGGTTCAGCCGACGCCGCGACCCACTCCGCCGAGCACTCGGACGCCGACGCCGTTCCCAGCGGCGCACCCGTCGTCGCCGACCGCCCCCGTGAGGTGCCCGAGTCGGCGGCGCTGCGCGAATCCGATCACCCCGTGGTCACCCCGTCCGGTCAGTTGACCAAGGCCGGCCTGCTCAGTCTCATCGTGCGCAACTCCGAGGTGGCCGTCGCCGTCGTCGACGAGTTCCGCGACGTCGTCCTCTACAACCACCGGGCCGTCGAGCTCGGACTGGTCTCCGAGCACCTGCTCGCCGAAACGGTCTGGGCGGCCTCACTGAAGGTCCTCGAGACGGGGGAACAGACGCGGTTCGATTTCGCGCCGCCGACCTCGACCCTGGGCTTCCTCTCGACCGGACGCACCACCAAACGCACCGCCGAATCGGTGCGTTGCCT
Organism: Gordonia sp. DT30; assembly: GCF_049844915.1. Lineage (NCBI taxonomy): Bacteria > Bacillati > Actinomycetota > Actinomycetes > Mycobacteriales > Gordoniaceae > Gordonia > Gordonia sp. DT30. The sequence goes on from NZ_JBNCLY010000010.1 coordinate 84,275, forward strand.
GGCCCGGCTGGGTTTTCACGGCGACGAGCGGTACGCCATGATCTACGGCACCGACGACACCGAGAACCTGCGGGTGGAGGCCACCCGCCGCGACTTCGTCGCCAATGTCTCCCATGAACTGAAGACGCCGGTCGGGGCGATCGGCCTGCTGGCCGAGGCGCTGCTGGAATCATCGGACGACGCCGAGTCCGTCGAGCACTTCGGTCGCCGGGTGGCGGCCGAGTCGACCCGGATGGGCAACATGGTCTCCGAACTCATCGCACTGTCGCGGCTCGAGGGTGGGGAGAAGCCGGAATTCACCGCGGTCGACGTGGACGAACTCATCGACAACGCCATCGACGGTGCCGCCGTCAGCGCCGAGGCGGCCGGCATCTCGCTGCGTGCCGACCGGCCCATCCACACCTGGGTGCGCGGGGACCGAATGCTGCTGTTGACGGCGCTGAGCAACCTGATCGTCAACGCCATCGTCTACTCGCCGGAGAACACGACCGTGTCGGTGAGCCGGCGGGTGATCACCTCCGACGGCGTGCGCATGGTGTCGATCGCGGTCACCGACCGTGGCATCGGGATCCAGCCCGCCGATCAGCAACGCGTCTTCGAACGGTTCTTCCGCGTCGACAAGGCGCGTTCGCGGCTGACCGGCGGCACCGGCCTGGGCCTGGCGATCGTCAAGCACGTCGCCGCCACCCACGACGGCACCATCAATCTGTGGAGCCAGCCCGGCACCGGCTCGACCTTCACGCTGTCGCTCCCGCAGGACCTCGACGCGCAGCAGACGGGCGACTCCGGCGAATCGACGCGGCGACGACGGACCGCAACTCAGATCGCATGATCACAAACCGGCCAGAACGTATGACCAGCAAGGAGTTTCGCAGGTGACGCATGTACTGATCGTGGAGGACGAGGAGTCGTTGGCCGATCCGTTGGCCTTTCTGCTCCGCAAAGAGGGCTTCGAGGCCAGCATCGTCAACGATGGCGCCCAGGCGCTCTCGGTGTTCGAGCGCGTCAGCCCCGACATCGTCCTGCTCGACCTCATGTTGCCCGGGGTGTCGGGAACCGAGATCTGCAAGTCGCTGCGCGCGCGGTCGAGCGTGCCGGTGATCATGGTGACCGCACGCGACAGTGAGATCGACAAGGTCGTCGGTCTCGAACTCGGGGCCGATGACTATGTCACCAAACCGTATTCGGCGCGGGAACTGATCGCGCGGATCCGGGCGGTGCTGCGGCGCGGCGGCGACGTCGGCGACGATGACCTCGTGTTGGCGGTTCTCGAGTCCGGGCCGGTTCGGATGGACATCGAACGGCATACCGTGTCGGTGAGCGGAGCGCCGATCACCTTGCCGCTCAAGGAGTTCGACCTTCTGGAGTATCTGCTTCGCAACTCCGGCCGGGTGCTGACGCGCGGTCAGCTCATCGACCGCGTCTGGGGTGCCGACTACGTCGGCGACACCAAAACCCTTGACGTACACGTGAAGCGGTTGCGTTCGAAGATCGAACCCGATCCGGCGGTGCCGAAACACCTGGTGACGGTGCGTGGATTGGGTTACAAGTTCGAGTCGTGAGGTGAATCGGGGGCGTCGGCGTCGAGGCGCTCGTATTTGATGTCGGTCTCGCGACGGGAGGTCGCGGCGGCGGTCGCCGGATGAATTGCCACCAGCCCCAGCATGCTTCGACGCCGGCACGTGTCGGCGAGCACGTCGTAGGCGGCCCGGCCGATCAGCTCGACGAGTTCGGGCTCGTAGGACTGCCAGACCGCGGTCGCGCCGACATGTGCGTCGGGGGAGCCCGAGCAGTACCACTTCAGGTCGTGGCCGCCCTCGCCCCATCCGCGCCGGTCGTATTCGGTGATGGTGGTCTTGAGGATCTGCGTGCCGTCCGGGCGCTCCACCCAGTCCTGCTCGCGGCGCACCGGAAGTTGCCAGCACACATCGGGTTTCACCGTCAACGGCTCCAGGCCACGCCGTAGCGCCATCGCATGCAGCGCGCAGCCCGGGCCGCGCTCGAAGCCGGGCCGGTTCAAGAAGATGCACGCCCCCTTGTGCCGGCGGGTCTTCAGTGCCGGCTCGCCGTCGATCTCGTCCTCGACGAGGTAGCCCCGCGGACCCAGCGGATCGGTGCCGGAGCCCTTCTTGTGGAACTGCCAGTCGTCGGCGGTCAGCATCGACACCCCCCGGGCCAGCCGTTTGCGGTCGGCCTTGTCCGACAGATAGGCCCCGTGCGTGCAGCATCCGTCGGACTCGCGGCCGTCGACGATGCCCTGACAGGCCGGGGTGCCGAAAACGCATGTCCAGTGCGAGCACAACCACGTGAGATCGGCGCTGATGAGATGTTCGGGGTCGTCGGGATCGGCGAATTCGTACCATTCGCGCGGAAAGTCGAGATCGACCTCGGGTGTGGGGGTCATCGGCGCGGTGGAACCGGGCGGCGCGGTGGAGCTGGATTCGGGCACTCCACAACGGTAACCGCGGTCGGCAAATCGGTCATCGCAGCGGTGGCGATCGCACCGGGCCGCCCGAACGCCGCGCGCGAGGTATACCCGCCGCAGACAGCCGAATACGGCACGCACTACCGTGTGTGCGTGCGTTTAGGAGTCCTCGACGTGGGCAGCAACACCGTTCATCTGCTGGTGGTCGACGCCCATCGGGGAGGGCACCCGACACCGATGAGTTCGACGAAGGCGGTACTGCGGCTCGCCGAACACATCGACAACGACGGAAACCTCACCGACCGTGCGGCCGGCCGCCTCGTCGATGCCATTGCCGAATTCACCCTCATCGCGCAGAGCTCGGGCTGCGAGCAGATGATGGCATTCGCGACGTCGGCCGTGCGCGACGCCACCAACTCCGACGCCGTGCTCGCCCGCGTCGCGGCCCGGACCGGGGTGGAGGTCGAGGTGCTCGCCGGGCGTGACGAGGCCCGGCTGACGTCGCTGGCCGTACGCCGCTGGTACGGCTGGAGCGCCGGGCGAATCCTGGCGCTCGACATCGGCGGCGGCTCGCTGGAGATGTCCAACGGCGTCGACGAGGAACCCGACGTCGCCCTGTCGCTGCCGCTGGGTGCCGGGCGGGTCACCCGCGAGTGGCTGCCCGACGATCCGCCCGACCGGCGCCGGATCGGGGTACTGCGCGACTGGCTCGACGCCGAGATGCGGCCGGCCGCCAAAGAGCTCCTCGCCCCGGGTACACCCGACGTCGCGGCCGGCACCTCGAAGACCTTCCGCAGCCTCGCCCGGCTGACCGGCGCGGCGCCCTCGGGCGCCGGACCGCGCGTCAAACGCACCCTCACCTCCAGCGGTCTGCGCCAGCTCATCGCGTTCATCTCCCGCATGACACGCGACGACCGTGCCGAACTCGAGGGTGTCAGCGCAGACCGCGCAGGTCAGCTCGTCGCCGGTGCTCTGGTGGCCGAGGCGGCAATGCGCAGCCTCGGTGTCGATACACTGGAGATCTGCCCGTGGGCGTTGCGGGAGGGGGTCATCCTTCGCCGCCTCGATGCGGAGCCGGCCGATGCGTCGGATATCTCCGCATCAGGGATCGGTGTGCGCGACGTCCACTGACACGCGAGCGACGCGAGTCGCCGAGGGCCACGCGGCCTCGGCGATGGATCTTCAAGGACGGAGAGCGCACTTCGATGGTGGATCACATCGGGACGAATGAACCCGGGTCCGACGACTCGTCACGGCGTGACGAGGCGACCGACTCCCGGCCGATCTCGGTCTCGGAGCTGCTGGCCCGCAGTCAGGCGGCCGGCGGTGCCGACGATGCGCCCGCCCGGCGACGTGACGGGCACGGCCGTCGGCGGGCCGGACGCACCGGCGCCGTCTCGGTGTCGGAGCTGACCGGTGAGATCCCTCGGGTCGACGGGCCGAGTGGCCCGGACACCGCAGGCCGGGACACCGCAGGCCGGGACACCGCAGGCCACGGCTTCGGACCTGACGATTCCGCCGACCGCGGCACCGCGAGTGACGACACCGCCGACCGCGACACCGCGAGTCACGACACCACCGCCCCGGCGCCCCAGACCGAACGGTGGGCGCCCGAACCGGCTTCGGGCCCGTTCCCGCGTTCGCAGAATCCGATTGCGCCGCGTGGCGCAGACCGGGCGCCCATCGCCGACACGGCGCCGCGTACCGCCGCACCGCTCTCGCGGACCGCAAGCGGAATGCCCGGCTTCACGCCCCCGCCGACCCGCGACTTCACCGCAGGCGACGTGTCCCGGCGGCTGTCGGAGCAGTCCGGCCCGGACACAACGCAACCCGAGTCCTCCGACGCGGTGACCGGGATCATTCCCCTCGTCGACGACGGCCCCGACGACTCCGACGCGCAGGTGTCAGCGCCCACCGCGTCAGAGCCCGCCCCGACGACCGCCATCCCGTCGGGCAGCAACCGGTCCGGAAAGGCCGTCGACGACGACTTTGCCGCCTACCGATCTTTTGCCGACGTCGAGCACGAGGGCGACGAGCCGAAGAAGAAACGGCGCTGGTTCGGCCGCGGCAAGAAGGCAGCTGCCGGCGCGGCAGCCGCCGGAGCTGTGGCCGCGGGCGCGACGAAGGCGCGCGGAGCCCGCACCGCCGATGACGACGCCCGCGGCGAATTCACCGCCACCACCGGTGCCACCGGAGCCCGCACTGCGCCCGCGGCCACCGAGGTCGATCAGCCCGACGACGTGGCCGCCGACGCGATCACCGGGATCATTCCCATCGTCGACTACGACGAGGTCGGCGACGACGTCCACGTGCTCGATCCCGACGACGTCGAGGGCGCCGACCTGGCCGCCCCGAGCGGCTCCTTCCGTAGCACCGGCACCGACGAACCGGCCGACACCGTCGCGGCGAACGTCCTCGATCCGGCGGACGACCTCGATACCTACGCGAACACACACGGCCCCCGATACGGATACGACGAGCCCGCCGAGACCGTCGCGGCCCCCATGCTCGACGACGACGACCTCGACGATGACGCGCTCGGCGCGGATTCGCGGTATGACGAGGACTCGCGGTATGACGGGGACGCCGGGCAGTCGGGCGCCGCCGGTACCGCCGCGATCGCGGAGACCGCAAAAACCAAGCGCGACAAGCGCTCCGGGCCCGACAAGAAGACCCAAGCCGAGGCCGCGAAGCCGGCAAAGGGCAAGCCGTCGAAGGCCAAGAAGTCGGAGGACGAGCCGGCAACGGACAAGCCGGCAAAGGACAAGGGGCGCGGGTCCTGGGCCGACCGGTCACCGGTGCTGGCCTGGGCCGCGGTGATCCTCGAGGTGCTGGCCGGGCTGGCGATCGGCGTCGGCCTCTTCTGGGGCTTCACCGAACTGTGGAAGTGGAATCCGTACTTCGCGCTGGTACTCGCCGTGCTGGTCGTCTTCGGCATCGTCACCTTCACCCACCTGGTGCGGCGTACCTCCGACCTGATCACCACGTTGCTCGCGCTCGCGGTCGGGCTGATCGTCACGATCGGGCCGCTGGTGTTGCTGTCGACGTGACGGACCTGTCCCGCTCGTTCGGCCCGATGCCGGTGGCCGCGGAGATCCCGATCGGCCTGTCCACTGCGTCGGTCTACCCGCAGAACACCGAAGCCGCCTTCGCCTACGCCGCCGACCTCGGCTTCGACGGGGTGGAGCTGATGGTGTGGGGCGATCCGGTCAGCCAGGACATCGGGCAGGTCGAGCGGCTGTCCGAGCGCTATCAGGTGCCGGTGTTGTCGATCCACGCGCCGTGCCTGCTCATCACCCAGCGCGTCTGGGGCCGCGACCCGCTGCGCAAACTGGCACGGGCCGCCGAGGCCGCCGAGAACCTCGGGGCGGGCACCGTCGTCGTACATCCGCCGTTCCGCTGGCAGCGGCTCTACGTCGAGGGATTCGACGACCTGGTCGGCGAACTCTCCGAATCCGACGTCGCCGTCGCGGTGGAGAACATGTTCCCGATGCGCGCCGACCGCGTGTTCGGTACCGGCGAGCGGTCCGCGCGGCGTCTGACCCGGCGCGGCGGAACACCGGGACGGGCGGTCTCGGCGTTCGGCAAGTCGATCGATCCCACCGACAACGGCTACGGCCACTACACCCTCGACCTCTCGCACACCGCCACCGCGGGCACCGACGCCGTCGCGCTCTATGAGCGGATGGGCGAGAACCTGACCCACCTGCATCTCGCCGACGGCTCCGGCGCCGCCACCGACGAGCACCTGATCCCGGGCGACGGCACGCAGCCGTGTGCGCAGGTCTGCCATCGCATCGCTCGGAGCGACTTCGCCGGCACGGTGATCCTCGAGGTCTCCACCTCGTCGGCGCGAACCAAACCCGAGCGGCAGGCGATGCTGGCGCGTTCGCTAGATTTTGCCCGGCAGCACCTCAAACGCGAACCGAGCCGGGCGCGGTGGCTGCCCGAAAGGTGACATGAACGCGAAGCTGACCGAACTCCTCGATCTCGCTCCGGTGACCGGTGCGGTACCGGACACCGCCGGCCGGCCTGCCATCACCTACACCACCACGATCGACGACGCCTTCACGATCGGCCCGAAGGTCCACGGCGGCAGCATGCAGATGATCATCGCGCGGGCCGCCAAGAGTGCCCTCGATGATCTTGCTCCGGCCGCGACCGACGCCGAGAAGGCCCTGCACGCCACCGACGTCGTGCCCGTCGCGATCGCCAGCGACTATCTCGCCGCACCCGATCCCGGCCGGGTCGAGGTCACCGCGACGGTACTCAAGCGGGGCCGCACCGTGACCCTGCTGCATGTCGACCTCACCCAGAACGGCCGGACCATGGTGTCGTCGTCGGTGACGCTGGCCCGTCCGGACACCGGGCCGTCGCGGCACTCGGCGCCCCACATCCTCGACGGGGTGTCGCCGACGCCGCCCGACGACGCCATCGACATCGACAGCTCGCCGGTGTCGCAGATCATGCATCTCGGTTCCGCGCTCGATCTCGCCCTCGACCCGCAGACCTTCCCGGTGATGCGCGGGGAGACCGGCGACCCGGTGGTGCGGGGGTGGTGCAGGCCCAAAGACACCGAACCCGACTCGAACTTCACCGTGCTGGTGTGTGACGTCTCGCCGCCGGTCGTGATGAATCTGGCGTTGTTCGGCTGGGCGCCGACGGTGCAACTGACCACCTACATCCGCCGCGAACCCGCGCCGGGCTGGCTGCGGTTCGCGGCCTCCAGCATCGAGGTGGGGCCCGGGATGTTCGAGGAGGATCATCTCGTGGTGGACTCGACGGGTGCAGTCGTCGCCCAGTCACGTCAGCTCGCGCTGATCCCCGCGCGGTGACCGGACCCGCGGTGGCGTCCCGGCTCTGCTGACCATCTGCGCCTGACATCCCGAAAGATGTTGGGCAGCAACATATTTAACGAACATCTCAGAAAGGCGTACCCGCAGTGACCGAACGCATCGCGATCGTCGGCGGCGGCAAGATCGGCGAGGCCCTCCTCGCCGGGTTGATCGCATCCGGCAAACAGGCCAGAAACCTCGTCGTCGTCGAACGCGTCCCCGACCGGGCCACCGAGATCGCCGACGAGTACGGGGTGCTCGTGGCCGACGACCTGACCGACGCGGTCAGTTCGGCGGCCTACGTCTTCCTTGCCGTCAAACCCGACGACGTCGAGCCGGTGCTGCGCAAGCTGGCCACCGCCGACGACGACGCGGAATCCGAGCGGGTGACGGTGACGCTGGCCGCAGGCATCCCCCTCGCCCGGTACGAGAAGCTGCTGCCGGCCGGCGCGCCGGTCATCCGCGTCATGCCCAACACGCCGATGCTGGTCAACGAGGCCATGTCGGCGGTGTCGGCCGGGCGCCACGTCGACGACGAGCAACTGCGCTCGGTGGTCGGCCTGCTCGAATCGGTCGGCCGCGTCACCGTCGTGCCCGAGAAGCTGATGGATGCGGTGACCGCGATCTCGGGGTCGGGCCCGGCGTATGTGTTCCTGATGGCCGAGGCGATGATCGATTCCGGTGTTTCGCTCGGTCTGACCCGGGCACAGGCGACCACCCTGGTCGTCCAGACCATCCGTGGTGCGGGGGTGCTGCTCAGTGATTCCGGCCTGTCGCCCGTCGACCTGCGCGCCGCGGTCACCTCGCCCGCGGGAACCACCGCGGCAGCCATCCGCCAACTCGAGACCTCGGGCCTGCGCGGGGCGTTCTATGAGGCCACCGAGGCGGCCGCAGCGGCGAGTCATCGGGCTGGACGTCGAGCTGACGTTGAGAGTTCACAACCCTGATCGTCCGATTCCGGGGCCCTACGATTGGTGGCAGATCGTCGAATAACCCCAGTATGTTGTGGTTGAGCGCGACAAATCGGAAAAATACTGGCAACTCACGTCGCTTTTTTCACATCAGCCACGCTAAGCTTCTTCAAGCACGTGCGTGTCTGGTGTCCGCCGGAGGGGAAGCCGGCGGCCGCGACGCGTGCTCTGAGAGGTATGTGAATTTCATGGCACCTGCAGAGACTCCAGGAGACAGGCCGGCGGCGGTCGGCAACCCGGGTTCCGGGTCGCAGTTTCTCACTGTTGCCGAGGTCGCATCGCAGATGCGGGTCTCGAAGATGACCGTTTATCGTCTGGTCCACAATGGCGAGCTGCCCGCGGTGCGCGTGGGCCGGTCGTTCCGGGTTCATGCCAAGGCCGTGCACGATTACCTGGAGACGTCCTACTTCGACGCGGGATAGTCACGCGCCGCCGAACCCGCATCGTGAAAACCCCGCCGTGAAACCCCGCCCGCACCCGGCGGTCCGTCGACGATTCTCGTCGTCGACGGAGCCGGATGGTGGTGGACCCGGATTTCTGTTCGGTGGGGTACGACCGGTAGGGTGAGAGACCGGCCAAGCCGCACCGGCTCGCCTCCGCTCGCGCCTGATCCCCCGCGCTCGATCCTTCCGGGTGATCCCGACGCACGGCGGCCGCTCCGCAACCAATGCGGGCTCGACGAACATTTGCACGTGAAGTGAGGAAGCACCCACATGGGCTCAGTGATCAAGAAGCGCCGCAAGCGCATGTCGAAGAAGAAGCACCGCAAGTTGCTGCGTCGCACCCGGGTGCAGCGTCGCAAGCTCGGTAAGTGAGCCGGTGACGCCGCGTGGCCTGCGCCACGCATCCCCACGAGAACCCGCCTTCGTGCGGGTTCTTGTCGTTGCGGCCCCGGCGCGCTCGCGGCATCGCCACGCTAGCCTGAGCGCATGACCGACGCGACCGACCAGATGCCGCGGACCGTTCTGGTCACCGGCGCCTCTACTTTCCTCGGCGGATATCTGGTGGCCCGACTGGCCGCCGACCCCACCATCGCCCGGGTGCTCGCCGTCGATTCCCGGGTGCCCCGCAAAGACCTGATGCGCCGCATGGGACGCGCGGAATTCCTGCGTCTGGACATCCGCCGCCCCGCGATCGCCAAGGCGCTCGCGAACTATGACGTCGACACCGTGGTGCACGCGGCCACGTCGATCATGGACACCGCATCGCACTCGACGGCGATCAAGGAGTTCAACGTCGTCGGGGCCATGCAGATCTGTGCCGCCGCCCAGCGCACCCCCTCGGTCAAGCGGCTGATCCTGCGCTCGAGCGCCATGGTCTACGGCGCCAGTGCCGCCGACCCGTCGCACTTCTCCGAGGAGACGCCGGCCAAGCGTGAACCGACCCGCGGCTACGGCCGCGACCTGCTCGACGTCGAGGGATATGTCCGCGGCATGGGGCGTCGGCGCCCGGACATCGAGGTCACCATCTTGCGGCTGCAGGCCATGCTCGGACCCCGTATCAACACGCGGATCAGCTCCTATCTCTCGCTGCCGGTGGTCCCGACGGTGATCGGGTTCTCGCCGCGACTGCAATTCCTGCACGAGGAGGACGCCCTCGCGGCGATGGAGCACGCCACCCTGGCAGGTAGGGCCGGCACCTTCAACGTCGCCGGCGACGGAGTGGTCACCTTGACCCAGGCAATACGTCGAGTCGGCCACCTCGAGTTGCCGGTACCCGGCCGCCTGCTCGCGCCGATCACCGGCGTCCTCCAGGATCTGCGGTCGGCCAAGTTCCGGAGCTCGCAGACGGAGTACCTGACCTATGGCCGGGTGCTAGACACCACCCGGATGCGATCCGAACTCGGCTTCGCACCCAGATACACCACCCTCGAAACCCTCGACGACTACATCGAACGCAGCGGAGTCACCCCGGTGCTCGGGTCGCAGACGTGGCGGGGCATCGAGAAGCGCGTCGTGTCGGCGGCGCTGCAACTGCGCTGAACCATCAGCACGTGTGCGGGTACTCACGTGATCGGTGTGACGGGGAATGCCTTGTGTGGCAGTAGGTGTCCGGCGGAGGGTGATCGGCACCATCCACCCCGGGCTGCAGGAGATTTGCATTCCGCGTACCATGAATTACCAACAGTTCATCGGCGTCGGAGCAGTTGGTTCTCGAGTAGCGGGGGATCCCCCTTTCGGCGGCGTCCTTTCTTTGTCGGCCGTCCGGGCCAGGTTGCGGGGTGAGAGTATGGCGGGTGGATCGGTCCCTGATGCACGCACCGCCAAGGTCATCCAGCTCTACGCGAGTTCGGCGCCCACGCTCGGCAGGCAGGCCGGTCTCGACGCAGGCAAGGGGCGCCACCCCAGCCAGCAGCCCGGTCCGGTGCGTCCGCCGGAGTCTCTCGGTCATCCCAACACCGACGGATTCGCCCGCCCGCCGGCCTCGGTGACGCCGATCAGCGACGAGGTCGTGGTGGCCGACGGACTCGGTCCAGATCGTCCGCGGCCGTCGCCGCTGTTCAGTCTCGGTGGTATCCGCAATGCGGTGGCCGATTCCCTCACCGCCACAGCAGGTTTCATCCGTGAGCGGATGACCGGTGACTATGTGGTCGACGACTTCGGCTTCGATCCGCACTTCACCGAATCGGTGTGGTTCCCGGCGGTCCGCCAGGTCTACGAGAAGTGGTTCCGGGTCGAGGTCACCGGTGTGGAGAATCTGCCTGTCGACGGTGGTGCGCTGCTCGTCGCCAACCACGCGGGATCGATCCCGGTCGATGCCATCATGACGTCGCTGGCCGTCCACGACAATCATCCGTCGCGGCGGCATCTGCGAATCCTGGCCGCCGACATGGCTTTTGACACTCCGGGTGTCAGTGAGTTGGCGCGGCGGGTCGGGGCGACGCTCGCGTGCACCTCCGACGCCGACCGGCTGCTGCGGCAGGGCGAGCTGACCGCCGTGTGGCCGGAGGGCTACAAAGGCATCGGCAAGCTCTACAAGGACCGCTACAAGCTACAGCGATTCGGCCGCGGCGGATTCGTCACGACCGCGCTGCGCAACGCGGCCCCGATCATCCCGGTCTCGATCGTCGGGTCCGAGGAGATCTACCCGATGATCAGCGACCTCAAGCCGCTCGCACGGGTGCTGGGTCTGCCGTACCTGCCGGTCACGCCGACGTTCCCGTGGCTCGGTCCGCTCGGGCTGGTCCCGCTGCCGTCGAAGTGGCACATCCACTTCGGTCGCCCCATCGTGACCGACGGATACGACGCCGCGTCCGCCGACGATCCGATGGTGGTCTTCGACCTCACCGACCATGTGCGTGAGGAGATTCAGCAGACGCTGTTCCGGATGCTGTCCCGTCGCGGCAGCGTCTACTTCGGCTGACGCGGCACTCTGACCGCCGCCGAATCGGCCGGTATAGATTGACCCCATGTCACCTGACGCCCCAACCCGGACCGGAAATTCTTCTGACATGCGCGCCGTCGTCTGTCATCAAGGCGAGCTCGGCGTCCGCGAGGTGAAGGTTCCCCAACCCGGCAAGGGTGAGGTGCTGTTGCGGGTCCGGCGCGCCGGGATCTGCGGTTCGGATCTGCACGCACGGTTACACGGGGACGAGACCGCCGACGTCGCCGCCGCCGTCGGCTACGACGCGTTCATGCGGTCGGAGCAGTCGGTGATCCTGGGCCACGAGTTCGTCGGGGAGGTCGTCGCCTACGGACCGAAGTGCCGCAAGAAGTGGGCGCCGGGCACCGCGGTGGTCTCGTTGCCGATGGTGCGCCACGGTTCCGGCCCACACCTGACCGGTCTGTCCGAACACGCGCCCGGCGCCTACGCCGAGTTCGTCATCGCCTCCGAGGACATGACGATGGAAGTGCCGCAAGGCGTGTCGCTCGACGCGGCGGCGCTGACCGAACCGCTGGCCGTCGCCTACCACGCCGTGCGGCGCGGTGCGCCCGGCCGCCGCGACGTGGCCGTCGTGATCGGTTGCGGCCCCATCGGATTGGCCGTCATCCTGATGCTCAAGGCGACGGGCGTGCGAACGGTGATCGCCAGCGATCTCTCCGCCGGTCGTCGCGACCTCGCGCGGCGGGTGGGTGCCGACATCGTCCTCGATCCGACCGTGGACTCACCGTGGGAGCAGGTCGTGGAGCAGGGCCGCTACCTCTCGAGGGTCTCCGACCTGTTCACCGCCGCCTTCGACGGCATGCGAACCCTACGTCGAATCCCGTTGGTGCCGTGGGCAAAGGTGTTCCACCTCGCCGACAAACTCGGCGCCACCCCAAAGGGGCCGGTCGTCTTCGAATGCGTCGGCGTGCCCGGCATGATCGAGCACGTGACGACCGGCGCGCCGTTGCGTTCGCGGATCGTCGTGGTCGGCGTCTGCATGGAATCCGACGCCTTCCGGCCCGCCATGGCCATCAACAAGGAACTCGAGCTGCGATTCGTCTTCGGCTACGACCCGGCCGAATTCCACGACACGCTCGCGATGATCGCCGACGGTGACGTCGACGTTCGCCCGCTGGTCACCGCTGTCATCGGACTCGACGGCGTCGCAGCCGCTTTCGACGCTCTGGGCTCAGCCGAACACCATGCCAAGGTACTCATCGATCCCGCCGGCGAGGTGTCGACCCTATAGCCCGGGTCGGCCGGAATGCTCCGGCGCCCGAAACCTCAGCGGCGCCGCAACAACCGGGCCGCCGCAGCCGCCCCGCCACCGGCGGCGCCGACCGCCAACGCGGTTCCGGCACCGTATTTGGCGGCCTTGCGGGCGGTCCGGAAGTCATACATCTCCCAGCCGCGAACCTTGGCGACGTCACGCAGGTCGGCGTCGGGGTTGATGGCCACCGCGGTGCCGACCAGCGACAGCATCGGGACATCGTTGTGCGAGTCCGAATAGGCGGTGCATCGCTTCAGGTTCAGACCCTCGCGAATCGCCAACGCGCGCACCGCATGCGCCTTGCCGGGGCCGTGCAGGATGTCGCCGACGAGGCGCCCGGTGAACACGCCGTTGCGGCTCTCGGCGACGGTACCGAGGGCGCCGGTCAGGCCCAGGCGGGTGGCGATGGTCTGCGCGAGTTCGACCGGCGTCGCGGTCACCAGCCACACCTGCTGGCCCGAGTCGAGGTGGCGTTGAGCCAAAGCCCTTGTGCCGGGCCAGATCTTGTCGGCGATGTATTCGTCGTAGATCTCCTCACCGAGTTCGGCGAGTTCGGCGGTGGGCCGCCCGGCGATGAAGCTCAACGCCTTCTCGCGCCCCTCGGCGACGTCATCGGCGTTCTCCTTGCCGGTGATCCGGAACTTCGCCTGCGTCCAGGCGAAGTCGAGGATGTCGCCGTAGGAGAAGTACTTTCGCGCGGCCAGGCCGCGCGCGAAGTGCACGATCGAGGCGCCCTGCACCAAGGTGTTGTCGACGTCGAAGAACGCGGCGGCGGTCAGATCGCGCGGGGCCTCCGGCTCGCCCTCGACGGGCGGGCGGGCGTGCAACGAGTCGAGTGCAGCCTTGGCGCTCGCCTCACCGGCGAGCGACTGCCGCAGTTCCTGTGCGGTCTGGCGGAACCGGCCACCGGCGGCGCTCGCGCGTTCGGTCAGCCAGGCGGTCACCCGATGGCTCTCCTCGTCGACGTCATCGGTGTCGTCGTCGGCGTGGTCGGGACCGTCCTCGTCGTCGGGGGCACCGCCGTCGACGAGATCGGCATGCGCCTCCCAGTCGTCGGCGGCCGGTCCGGCCGGCGCCGGCGGGCCGGCGGGCACGTCGGGCTCGGGCATCCCGTTCGGGTTCGCGTCCGGGCTTGGGTTCGTGTCCCGATTCGGGTTCGTGTCCCAATTCGGGTTCGTGTCCCAATTCGGGTTCGTGTCACCGTCAGAGGTCACACCCACATTCACACCTCCGCGACAGCCCATCCGGGCGGTTGGGGCTCGACGCCTACAGAGTAGCGGGGGGAGCAGACTGGTCGCGTCGGCCTGCCCGGTCGGCGATGCGAACCACAGTCCGCGCCGGGGTGCCGGCGCCCGGGAGGAGCACCATGTCGGTCACCTTGCTCAGCCGCGACGGCTGCGCCGCCTGCGCACGTGCCGCCGACGACCTGCGTCGGATCTGCGCCGACGTGGGCGCCGAATGGGAGATCGTCGACGTCGACGCGGCGGCCCGGGCCGGCGATGTGGAATTGCGTGCCGAGTTCGGCGATCGGCTGCCGGTGATCCTGCTCGACGGCGAGGAGCACGGGTATTGGGAGGTCGACGAGGCGCGCCTGCGTGCCGATCTCGCCCGCCGCTGAGCCGGTGTGCGCGGCCACACCCGGCGGCGCCGCCGTGCGGACCCGTGCCGGGTGGCGGGAATGCCCGGGTATACCCTGAGCCCATCGACGCGGGCGGTGACGGCCGCCCGCCGGGATGCGTGAGAGTGGGTGTGCGGCAGTGAGCGTCAGTTCGGCCCCCGGCGACATCCCCGACCCCACCGTCGCCCGTCTCGCGGGTTATCTGTACGTCTTGCGGTCCTTTTCCCGACGCGGCGTTCTCGTGGCGTCCAGCGGGCAGCTGGCCACCGCTGCGGGCGTCAATCCGGCAATCCTGCGCAAAGATCTCTCCTACGTCGGGGCCAACGGGGTACGCGGCGTCGGCTACGACGTCGGCAAACTGACCGCGCGCGTTTCGATCGCGCTGCACACCGACACCACCGCGACCGTCGCCGTCGCGGGCGCCGGCCGGCTGGGCCAGGCGTTGCTCGCGCACACCGGCGTCGGACGCGGTTTCGAGGTGGCCGCGCTCTTCGACGACGATCCCGAGATGATCGGGGTCCGGCTGTCGGCCGAGACGCCACCGGTCGCCGCGCTCGACGACATAGCGAACGTATGCGCAGATCCGCAGGTCGGGCCCGTCGACATCGGCGTCGTGGCCACCGCCGACGAGCACGCCCAGCGCGTCGCCGAGGCGTTTGCCGCGGTCGGGATACGGCAATTACTCAACGTGACACCGGTCGGGCTGGTCGTCGAGTCCGACGTCGTCGTCCGGCAGGTTGATCTAGCCTTGGAACTGCAGGTGTTGGCCTTCACGGCATCGCGCAGCCTGATCGGGCCGCGTGAGGACGATCAGCTGCGCGCAGTGGCGGACCGGTAAAGGATATGAAAACGGTGACGGCGTGAGTGTTTTGTTGTTCGGTGTCTCGCACCGGAGCGCACCCGTTGAGGTGCTCGAGCGGATCGCGGTCTCCGACCACGACCGTCCCAAGCTCGTCGACGAACTTCTCGGTTCGCAGGCGATCACCGAGGCGATGCTCGTCTCCACCTGCAACCGCGTCGAGATCTATGCCGTCGTCGACGCCTTCCACCCCGCCCTCGAGGCCGTCGGGAAGGTGATGGGCGAGCATTCCGGCATGGACGTCAGCGACCTCACCCAACACGCCTACGTCCGCTACTCCGAGGCCGCCGTCGAGCATCTGTTCACCGTCGCGGCCGGACTCGACTCGCTCGTGGTCGGCGAACAGCAGATCCTGGGTCAGATCCGTAACGCCTACCTCGACGCCGACGCCAACCGCAGCACCGGCCGCGTGCTCCACGTACTGGGCCAGCAGGCGCTGCGGGTCGGTAAACGCGTGCACAGCGAGACCGGCATCGACCGCGCCGGCGCATCGGTGGTGTCGGTGGCATTGCACCGCGCGCAGCAGCTCGCGCCGAGTGGGCCGTTCCGTTCGGCGGTCGTCGTCGGCGCCGGCGCGATGGGCGCGCTGGCCACCGCCCAGCTCGCGCGCGAGGGCGTAACGGAGATGGCCGTGGTCAACCGCACCGTCGCCAATGCCGAACATCTGGCAGGCAACGTCATCGCCAATCACGGCATCGAGGTCCGCGGGGTCGGATTCGACGACCTGCCTGCGGTGATGGCCGACGCCGACGTCGTCGTCGCGTGTACCGGGTCGGTCGGTTCGGTGATCGGTGTCGGTGAGGTGCATTCGGCGCTCGCCGCGCGCGCCCGGGATGCGGACGCACCGCTGGTCATCTGCGACCTCGGGCTGCCCCGCAACGTCGATCCGGCCGCGGGCCGGTTGCCCGGTGTGCACATCGTCGACATCGCCGGATTGCGTGGCCTCGCCGAGGCCGAGGCCGCCACGAACGACATCCGGGCCGCTCGTTCCGTCGTTGCCGGCGAACTCGCCGACTACCTGACCGCCCAGCGGCAGGCCGAGGTCACCCCGACCGTCGCCGCGCTGCGCCAGCGCGCCGCCGACGTGGTAGAGGCCGAGATCCTGCGGTTGGAGACCAAACTGCCCGGGCTCGACGATCCGCAGCGTGACGAGGTCGCCAAGGCCGTGCGCCGGGTCGTCGACAAGCTGCTGCACGCACCGACCGTGCGGGTCAAGCAGCTCGCGTCGACTCCGAACGGCGATCACTACGCCGAGGCGCTGCGCGAACTGTTCGAGCTCAAGCCCGGGTCGACGGAGGCCGTCAGTGTGGCCGACACCGAGCTCGGTGAGACGGGAGCTCCCGAGGCGGGCCTCGGATTCAGCACCGAGGCGGGCCTCGGATTCTGGACCGATGTCACCCCCGAGCAGGGAGAGCGTTGAGTACACCGCAGGACGGGGCCGTCATCCGCGTCGGCACCCGCGGCTCGTTGCTGGCCCGCACCCAGACCCAGACCATCGTCGACGCCCTGATCGCTGCCGGGCATCGGGCCGAGCCGGTCATCATCAAGACCGCAGGCGACGCGTCGGCGGCCCCGGTGGCCCAGATCGGCGTCGGGGTGTTCACCACGGCGCTGCGCAACGCGCTGCATGACGGGCAGATCGACGTCGCCGTGCACTCGTACAAGGATCTGCCGACCGCGCCCGATCCGGGCCTGGTGATCGCGGCCGTCCCGACCCGCGAGGATCCGCGGGATGCCCTGGTCAGCCGGGGTGGACAGGTCCTCGGCGAGCTCGCGCCGGGGTCCACGATCGGCACGTCGGCCCCGCGACGGGTGGCGCAGCTTAGAGCATTGGGTCTCGGTTTGGAAATCCGCCCCCTACGGGGCAACCTAGATTCTCGGTTGGGCAAAGTCGCCAGCGGTGACCTCGATGCGGTCGTCGTAGCGCGTGCCGGACTCGTTCGAATCGGAAGGGCCGATGAGGTCACCGAGGCGTTCGATCCGGTCGTCCTGTTGCCGGCACCGGCACAGGGAGCGTTGGCCGTCGAGTGCCGCTCCGACGATGCCCAACTGGTGAGAACTCTCGCCGAGTTGGACGACGCGTCCACCCGTGCAACGGTCGACGCCGAACGTGCGGTGCTCGCGGCACTGGAAGCCGGGTGTACCGCTCCGGTCGGGGCGATCGCCGAGGTGGTCGAGTCGATCGATGACGACGGGCGCATCTTCGTCGAACTGTCGCTGCGTGCGGCGGTGGCGGCCGAGGACGGATCCGATGTGATCCGCGCTTCGGTGGTGGGTCCGGTGGATCGTGCCGACCAACTGGGCAGGGCTCTCGCGGCCGAACTGCTGGAACTGGGAGCGGGCGAGATCGTCGGCTCTCCGTAGTTCCGGCAAGGAACACACAGCCCTCGGCGTATGAGGGCAGGAGAGTGCGAACGCATGAGCCGTACGACCAAAAAGGCCAATCCGGGGCGGATCTTTTTCGTGGGGTCCGGACCCGGGGATCCAGAGCTGCTGACCGTGCGGGCGCGCAGCGTCATCACCGCCGCGACGACCGCCTACGTCGATCCTGACGTGCCGGCCACAGTTGTCGCGATGATCGGTGCTGCACACCGCGAGGAGCCCGCCGACCAGCGACGCCGACCGACCGTCAAACAGGTGGTGTCGGACAAACCGGCAGCGGCAGACACACCGGCCGGCGCCGATCCATCCACCGACCAGACCGACGCCGCGGGCGAGCAGTCCGCAGAGGACGCCGAGCAGGTCGTCCACCCGGCGCTCGGCGACCCGAACGAGGTCGCCAAGACCCTCGTCGCGGCCGCCAAGGGCGGCGACGACGTGGTGCGGGTGGTCTCCGGCGATCCGCTGACCACCGACTCCGTGCTCACCGAGGTGCATGCGGTCGCCCGCACATCGATCACCTTCGAGGTGTTGCCGGGCCTGCCCGCCGCCTCGGTGGTGCCCAGTTATGCGGGTATGCCGCTCGGTTCGAGCCACACCGTCGCCGACGTGCGCGCCGAGGGCGTCGACTGGGCCGCGCTCGCCGCATCGCCGGGACCGCTGGTGTTGCATGCGACCTCCGGGCATCTCGCCGAGACCGCCAGCGCGCTGACCGAGCAGGGGCTGGCGCCGCAGACACCGGTCGCCATCACGATCAACGGCACCACCTGCGCCCAGCGCACCATCGAGGCGACGCTGGCCACGCTCAACGAGCAGGGCAACGCCCTGACCGGGCCGCTCATCCTGACCGTCGGCAAGGTCGTCAGCCAGCGCGGCAAGCTCTCCTGGTGGGAGTCGCGGGCGCTCTACGGCTGGACCGTGCTGGTGCCGCGCACCAAGGATCAGGCCGCCGACATGAGTGAGCGGCTGGTCTCCCACGGCGCGATGCCCAAGGAGGTGCCGACCATCGCCGTCGAGCCGCCGCGCAGCCCGGCCCAGATGGAGCGGGCGGTCAAGGGACTCGTCGACGGCCGCTACCAGTGGGTGGTGTTCACCTCGACCAACGCGGTGCGCGCGGTCTGGGAGAAGTTCGCCGAATTCGGACTCGACGCGCGCGCCTTCTCCGGGGTGAAGATCGCCTGCGTCGGGGAGGGCACCGCCGAGCGGGTACGCGAATTCGGGATCAATCCCGAACTCGTGCCGTCGGGCGAGCAGTCCTCGCTCGGTCTGCTCGACGAGTTCCCGCCGTACGACGACGTATTCGATCCGGTCGACCGAATCCTGTTGCCGCGCGCCGACATCGCCACCGAGACCCTGTCGGAGGGGTTGCGTGAGCGGGGCTGGGAGATCGACGACGTGACCGCCTACCGCACGGTGCGCGCGGCCCCGCCGCCTGCCGAGACCCGCGAGATGATCAAGACCGGCGGCTTCGACGCGGTCTGTTTCACCTCGAGCTCCACCGTGCGCAACCTCGTCGGTATCGCCGGAAAGCCGCACGCGCGCACCATCGTTGCGTGCATCGGCCCCAAGACTGCCGAGACCGCAACGGAATTCGGGCTGCGTGTCGACGTGCAGCCGGAGGACGCGTCGATCCACGAGCTGGTCGACGCGCTCGCCGAGCACGCCGCGCGGCTGCGTGCGGAGGGGGCACTGCCCCCGCCGCGCAAGAAGTCGCGGCGGTCGCGGTCGTAGGTGGTGTGCCGATGGGTCCGCTGATCCGTCCCAGGCGGCTGCGCACGAGTGCGGCGATGCGCCGCCTCGTCGCCGAGACCACCTTGGCGCCAAGCGATCTGGTGTTGCCGATGTTCGTCGCCGACGGCCTCGACTCGCCACACGAGATCGCCTCGATGCCCGGGGTGTTCCAGCACACCTTCGATTCCCTGCGCCGCGCCGCCGACGAGGCCGTCCGCGCGGGGGTCGGCGGCCTGATGCTCTTCGGGGTCCCGGTTGCCGGTGACAAGGATGCCGAGGGCTCGTGCGCCGACGACCCCGACGGGGTGCTCAACCGCGGGTTGCGGTTGCTTCGCGACGACCTCGGGGATCAGACGGTCCTGATGGCCGACACCTGCCTCGACGAGTTCACCGACCACGGGCATTGCGGTGTGCTCGACGACGCCGGGCGAGTCGACAACGACGCCACTCTCGAGCGCTACGTGTCGATGTCGTTGGCGCAGGCGCGTTCCGGGGCACACCTGCTCGGGCCGAGCGGCATGATGGACGGTCAGGTCGCCGCGATCCGTGCGGCCCTCGATGCCGAGGGATTCACCGACACCGGCATTCTCGCCTACGCCGCGAAGTACACGTCGGCGTTCTACGGGCCGTTCCGCGACGCCGTCGGCTCGTCGCTGAAGGGTGACCGCCGCACCTATCAGCAGGACGGGGCCAACCGCATCGAGGCGCTGCGCGAGGTGCGTCTGGACCTCGACGAGGGCGCCGACATCGTCATGGTCAAGCCCGCGATGAGCTACCTCGACATCGTCCGCGACGTCGCGGAGATGTCCGACGTCCCCGTCGCCGCCTACCAGATCAGCGGCGAGTATTCGATGATCACCGCGGCCGCCGAACGCGGCTGGATCGACCGCGATTCCGCGATCCTCGAATCCCTGACGTCGGTTCGCCGCGCCGGCGCGAAGATCATCCTCACTTACTGGGCCGCCGAGGTCGCCGCCCGCTTGCGCTGACTGCGCGCTGTAGTTCGCCGACGGCACCCTCTTCCGCGATGAGGCAGCGGTGGCGAGGTCGCGGAAGCGAGTCGCGTGTCCAGCCGACGGACCGCCCGAAGGGGCGGGCGGGCTTCGGGAACGAATATGAGATGCGGCTATAGCGACGGTCGAGACGATTATTGTCGTGGCC
>NZ_JBNCLY010000010.1:104989-152975 GCF_049844915.1 Gordonia sp. DT30
GAGATGCGGCTATAGCGACGGTCGAGACGATTATTGTCGTGGCCGTCGCTATAGCCGCACGTTATATGTCGGCGTGCAGGTGACGGGCCGGGTCACCTCGGTAGCGCGACCTCGCTGAGGCGCCGTCGGCGGTTTCGACCGGGAGCCGAACACGCCCACGCCGCGTTCACTACGCTGGGAGCATGTCAGCATCCACCGACCCGGGCCGCAGCACCGGTCCGCCGCCCGCCGAGCCGGAGGGTTCGAAACCGAAACTCGTCGAGTCGATCGTGATCGCCTCCGAGCTGTGGTTGCTGGTGATCATTGCGCACATCGTCACCGTCGTCGCCACCTTCGGGACCACGCGCGATACATACCTCAAAATGGCCAAGGACAGCTACCGCCCGGGCACGGCCGAATACGACACGATCACCTCGACCGGCGTGATGGTCGGTCTGGTGGTCGCGACCACGGTCATCGAGATCGCGGTCGCGGTGGTCCTGCTGATCCTCACCCGCAAGGGATACAACTGGGCTCGCTTCATTCTCGGCGCCGTGAGTCTCTATCTCGTGATCACGACGTTGTTCTCGATCTTCGGCGACGTCCATCCGCGCTGGGCGATGATCCCCAACGTCATCGGTGGGGTCGCCGCGCTCGGGGCGGTGGTGCTGCTGTTGCGCCGCGATTCCGACACCTACTGCAAGAAGATGGCCGCCTACCGGCATGCGCCGCGTACGCCCACCGCGCCGCCGTATCCGCCGACGCCCGGTTACGGCCCACCTCCCCCCGGCCAATACCCCGGCCAATACCCCGGCAGCCAGTACCCGTCCCCGTACGGCCAGTACCCACCACCCGGCCAGTACCCACCGGGCTACCCGACCCCGGGACAGTATCCGCCCTACGATGATCCGAGCCGACCGGCCGCAGACCCACCGCCCGACGACAGCAGCCAGCACGACAAAGGACAACAGCCCCGTGACGACCCACAAGCCTGACCCCGCCCAGCGCCCCAACGTCGTGGCCTGGGCATATCGGTGCTGGCTGGTATCCGGCGCGCTACTGGTGATCCTCGGCATCGTCTACGTCGTGCTCGGCGTGGTCCTCTCGGGCCCGACCCTCATCCCGGTGGGCATCGGCGTGGTGGTGGCGATCGTCGGCGGCGCCTACGGCTTCCTCGGCACCAACGCCTACGCCGGCGACATCCGCTGGCGCTCCTCGCTCGCCGCGCTCACCCTCGTCGCGGTCATCATGCTGCTGGTGCTCAGCTTCCTGGCGCCCATCCTCGCGTTCGCGCTGATCGCGGGCATCATCGGGCTGTTCGGTTCGTTGCTGGCCTACCGCCCGCAGGGCGACGCCTGGTTCACCGGCAAGGACCCGGCCACCGCGAATGAATCCCGGCCCGGCAAGAACTCGGGCCGGACCGCCAAGGCGAACGTCAAGAAGGCCGACGTCAAGAAGGGCGACACCAAGCAGGCCGACGCCAACAAGCGCGGCAGGTCGCGCTCGTGACCGCCCGCGCACGCGGCAACGATCCCGACGACGAGACCCCAGACGAGACCCCCCCAGCCGTGACTCCGACCGACGACGTCGACCTCGACGCGACGGATGCCGACGCCGAGGATGAAGGCGAGACCCCCGCCGACGACGACGCGCCCGCCGCGGACAGCCCGGCCAAGGCCGACCGCTATCCCATCCCCACCGACCGCGGCGAGATGCTGTTCTACGAGCCGGGCGGCAGCTGGTGGGTCACCGCGATCGGTCCGATACTCGTCGCCGCGGTCCTCGCGATGGAGATCTCCGGTCCCGGGCAGGTGCACTGGTGGGTGATCGGCTTCTTCGGGCTGATCGTGACCGGTTTCTCGACGATCCAGGTGATCGCCGCCCGCCGACACGTCTCCGTCGAACTCACCGAGCTGACCCTGAAACAGGGTGCCCGCATCATCGCGCTCGACGAGATCGACACGATCTATCCCGAGAACAACGGACCCGATCATCGGGACTGGCAGAGTGCATCGGCGCTCGGTGAGCTGGCCGGGGTGCCGCGCCGTCGCCGCGGGGTGGGCGTCAAACTCGCCGACGGCTCACTTGCGCAGGCCTGGGCCCGAGATGTCGGCCGCTTTCGGAGCGAACTCACCGAGGCCCACACCGCGGTCAAACTCGGCCTACCGCCCCGCGGCACCAGCACCAGCACGGACTGACCGACCGCGCCGCGATTTCGCACGTGCGGCCGCCGCCCGGGCTGTCACCATGGAACCGTGAGCCCCGACCCCGCCGACCCCCGTCGCACCTCCGACGACGAGTGGAATCGTGAGCAGCGCGCGGAGACGACGACCGAACGCCTCGACCGCAACTGGGCTGCGCTGCTCCAGGAACTGCGCGTGGTCCAGACCGGCGTGCAGATCCTCACCGGATTTCTGCTCACGCTCCCGTTTCAGAACCGCTTCGAAGATCTCGACGAGCCGTTGCGCGTGACGTATCTCGTCACGGTGTCGTTCGCGATGGCCGCGGCCGTCCTGCTCGCCGCGCCGGTGGCACTGCACCGCGCATTGTTCCGCCAACACCGGCTCGACGTCATCGTCACCTCCGCGCACCGGCTCGCCTACGTCGGCCTGATCCTGCTGGGCCTCGCGCTCGCCGGTGCGGTGGTCGTCGTCTTCGGCGCCACCGCGGGCATGATCGCGGGTTTCGTGGCCGGCGCCTGCATGCTGGTGGCGTTCCTCGGCTGCTGGCTGGTGTTTCCGTTCACGCTTCGACTACGCGCCGAGGCGTCGGACACCGATGCCGACCGGGAGCCCGACGGTTCACACCGCTGAGCCCGCCACTATCCGTGCTCGAGCATCGGCGCCACCAGGAGCTCCTCCGGGATTCCGAAGGCGTCGACGAGAATGCTTGCGTAGGGCCGCAATTCGAGACACAGCTCGTTGACGCCGCGGCGGATCGCCTTGGCGCGCTCCACCGACACGTGCCGGTGCATCAAGAACCACGCCAGATCGTCCTCGATGGCCGAATACACGAACAGGTCACAGACCTTGCCGAGTAATTCCGCGGCCGCCTTCGAGTCGCACTCGTTGATCGCCTCGATGAACGACTCGAGCACCACCCGTTCGGTATGTACCCGACCGACTTTCAGCAGATGATCCTGGGCTTTGTTGAACACCTCGAAGGCGTCGTTGTCGTCGTCGGTGGCCCGGCGCAGACGCTGCGCACACGTCCGCACGAGGTGGTCTTCACGATTGCGGAACAACCGGATCTGCGTACCCCGATCGGTCAGCGTCGACTTCTCGGTGTCCTCGTCGGAACTCTCCAACAAGGTCTGGATCACCTGACGCGCCGCAGTCTTCTCGACGACGACGTCGCGCGCCATACCGGCGATGAAACGCACCCAGCCGCCGGCGGAAAGTCCTTGCACGTCATCGGCATACGCCGAGAGCAGCTCCTTGGCCACCAGCTGGGTGAGCACCGTGTTGTCGCCCTCGAAGGTGGTGAAGACATCGATGTCGCCGCGCATGATCGACAGCTGGTTCTCGTCCATGTAGCCGGCGCCACCACACGCCTCGCGGCACACGTTCACCGCATGCGACGCGTGCCAGGTGCTGTAGGCCTTCAGCCCGGCTGCCGAACTCTCGAGTTGACGCTGACGGCCCGCGTCGGAATCGTCCGGCGCGGCCGACTCCACGTCGTGCAGCTCGGCGACCAACTCGTTCTGGGTACACGTGATGGCATACGACTTCGCGATGAGCGGCAACAGCTTTCGCTGATGGCCCAGATAGTCCAGGACGGTGATCTCGTCGTCGGAGTCGGGGGCCTCGAACTGTTTACGGATCGTCCCGTAGCGGGTGGCGAGCGTGAGTGCCTTGCGCCCGGCCGCCCCGGCCGTCGCCGCCACCGACACCCGGCCGCGGATCAAGGTGCCGAGCATGGTGAAGAACCGCCGATTCGGGTTCTCGATGGGCGAGTGATAGGTGCCGTCGGCGTCGACGTCGGCGTAGCGGTTGAGCAGGTTCTCGGCCGGGATGCGTACGTGGTCGAACAGGATCCGCCCGTTGTCGACGCCGTCGAGGCCGCCCTTGTGGCCGCAGTCGCTCGTCGTCACCCCCGGCAGATCGGCGCCGTTCTCGTCGCGGATCGGTACGACGAAGCAGTGCACCCCATGGTCTTGCGGCCCTTCACCGGGCCCGGCCGTGATCAGTTGCGCGAACACCGCCGCCACCCGCGCGTGCGCCGCCGCACCGCCGATGTAGTCCTTGCGTGCCGACGGGGTGGGGGAGTCGACGACGTACTCGCGGGTCTGCGGGTCATAGGTGGCGGTGGTCTCGAGCGCCTGCACATTGGAGCCGTGACCGGTCTCGGTCATGGCGAAGCAGCCGAGCAGGTCGAGGCTGATGATGTCGGCGACGTACCGGTCGTGATGGCGTTCGGTGCCCAGGTTCTCGATGGCCCCACCGAACAGCCCCCACTGCACACCGGCCTTGACCATCAGCGACAGATCGGCGTAGCCGAGCATCTCGATCGCGGTGATCGACGCGCCGATGTCGCCGGTGCCGCCGTGATCGGCGGCAAAGCCCGCCGCCGCGAATCCCTGCGACGACAATTCGCGCATCTCCTCGAGTACGCGGGCGCGGGCCTCGTCGATGGTGCGCGCCGGATCGGGCAGCAGATCCGATCGGTCGGAGCGTTCCCGCACGCTGTCGCGGGTGGCCTGCCACCGGCCGTCCAGCGTGCGGCGCAGCCCCTCGACGAGTAGCTCGCGGGCGGCGTCGTCGAGCTCGGCGGAGTTCCCGTGACTCGGGACATCGACACTGGTGGGCGCGGCGGTACTCGAGCTGCTCGCGGTGTCATCGGGGTTGGCGGCCGGCGATTCGGTAGGAGTCGACATGTCTCCACGGTACGGCCCGGACCAGATCGGCAGCGGAGCTTTGGCGGACCGATGTCACGTTCGGCGGTGACGCGGTGTGGTGTGATCGGTAGACGCAAGTCGCGCCGCCCGTGGCAGCCCTCACCCCTTGTTCCCGGGGCCGCCGCGCCGATGATGAGGAGAGAATATGGCCGCCTCGGAAAATCACTCGAGCACCGGTGTCGCCGAGTTCGGCCGCATCGACAGCGGCACCGCCAACCGCTCCGAGCTCACTCCGCTGCGGTTCCTCGAGCGCTCCGCGGACGTGTTTCCCGAGCGCACCGCGGTCATCTACGGTCGGCGCAGCGCCACCTACGCCGAGCTCGCCGACGAGGTGCAGCGCCTCGCCCGAGTCCTCGAGAGCCGCATCGCCCCCGGTGAGCGGATCGCCTACCTCGCACCCAACATCCCCGAGATGCTCATCGCCCACTATGCGGTGCCGCTGGCCGGTGGGGTGCTCGTCGCCCTCAACTCCCGCCTGGCCGGACCCGAGCTGGTCTACATCCTCAACCACGCCGGCGTCACAACCTTGTTCTTCGACGCCGAATTCCGTCACACGGTGTCGCTGATCGTCGACGAGATCGCCGACCTCACCACCGCCGTCGAGATCACCGATCCCGAATTCGGCCCCACCCCGGGCGAACTCGATGCATCCGGAATTCCCGGGCTCTACGCATACGATGGATTCCTCTCTCTCGCAAATAATTCCGGGTCCGGCTCGAAGCCTCTCCCGTGGACGGTCGACGACGAGGACGCCGTCATCACGATCAACTACACCTCCGGCACCACCGGAAAACCCAAGGGCGTCATGTACACCCACCGCGGTGCGTACCTGAACTCCTTCGGCGAGACCTTCCATCAACAGTTCACCGGGCAGAGCCGCTATCTGTGGACGCTGCCGATGTTCCACTGCAACGGCTGGTGCACCCCGTGGGCGGTCACGCAGGCGTCGGCGACCCACGTGTGCCTGCGCGCCGTCCGCGCCGACGCGGTGTGGGACGCCATCGACGATCTGGGGATCACCCACCTGGACGGGGCACCCACGGTGTGCACCACGATCGCCGGATCGCCACGCGCACATCGCCTCGACCGCCCGCTGCGCATCACCACTGCCGGCGCGCCACCGAGCCCGACCGTCATCGGCCGGCTCGAGGCGCTCGGCATCGGCGTCGTCCACGTCTACGGACTGACCGAGGTGTATGGGCCGTACACGATCTGCGAATTCCAGGACGCCTGGGCCGATCTGCCCCCCGGCGAGCGGGCCGCGAAGCTCTCCCGCCAGGGTGTGGGCATGGTGCAGGCCGACGCCGCACGCGTCGTCGAGCGCGATGTGCTGCCGCTTGCCGACGTGCCCGCCGACGGAGAAACCATGGGCGAGATCGTCTTACGCGGCAACAATGTGATGGCCGGATACTTCCGCGACCCGGACGCCACCCGAAAAGCGTTCGCCGGCGGCTGGTTTCACACCGGCGACCTCGGCGTCATGCATCCCGACGGCTACCTCCAACTACGCGACCGCGCCAAGGACATCATCATCTCCGGCGGCGAGAACATCTCCACCATCGAGGTCGAGCAGGCCCTGGTCAGCCACGACGCAGTGCTCGACGTCGCCGTCATCGGTGTGCCCGACGAGAAATGGGGCGAACGGCCGCGCGCCTACGTGTTGCGTGAGCCGGGAGCCGAGCTGCGTGCCGACGACCTCATCGCGCACGCCAAGACCCTGCTCGCCGGTTACAAGGTGCCCCGCGACATCATCTTCGCCGACGAGTTGCCCCGCACCTCCACCGGCAAGGTCCTCAAGTTCGAACTGCGTCGAAAAGCCGACGGCGACTGAGCATCCCGGTCATCGCCCGGGTCGACCACTCCGCCCGTAGCGGGACTCGTAATCGGCGATCACCTGCGGCGGCACCAGTTCCCGCGGCAACAGCACGACGGGACGCCGACGCGTGCACAGCATCACCACCGTCGGGCCGGCCACCACCCGGTCGAATCTCTCCAGCGGGATCACCGAGTACGTGGCTCCGACCCGGTGGCCGATCCACAACGGCGTGAACTCCGCGGACATCGGCGTACCCGCCGGCACCAACCGGCGCATCCGACTACGGCTCACCAGCATGATCGTGCCGACCATGAGGCACCCGAAGAACGCCATGAATACGACCATGAATATGGTCGCGGCCACGGTCACCGCCACGTCGCCGGCGAACAACGTGGCAGCGCATGCCGCGAGCACCCCGACAGCAGCGAGCCCTGGTCGGCGGGCCGAATGACGCCACCGGCCCGCAGCGCGACAGGCAATACTGGACCCATGGCACCGAGTGACACGACCGTCGATCCGGTCGACCTGCGGACCCAGGTGGTCGCCGCGTCGATCCGATTGTTCAGCGAGAACGGCTATGAGTCGACGACGGTCGATCAGATCGCGGCCGCCGCCGGGGTGTCGCGGCGCACGCTGTTCCGCCAGTTCCGCTCGAAGGAGGACATGATCTTCGCCGACCACGAGGCGTTGATCGCCCAGGTCGCCGAGCGGCTCGGACCCGCGGACGATCCCGGCGCCGACCCGTGGTCGATGGTCTGTGCTGCGGCGGAGATCGTGTTCACCCACTTCCTCACGACGCGCGACCTCGCCGTCCGACGTCTGCAGGTGGTCACCCGGGTGCCGGCCCTGCGTGAGCGCGAACTCGTCACCACCTACCGCTACCAGCGGGTGTTCGAAGGTTTTCTGCGCCGGCGTCTGCCCGGCGAATCGCCGGTGCGGATCGTCGGCTACTCCGCGGCGGTGACGTCGGTGCACAACTATCTGCTGCGCTCGATGATCCGCGGCGACGCCGACGCGACGCTGGACCGGCTGCGCAGCGAGCTCCGACGCGTTCGGTTGGCACTCGGTGCCGCCGCCGACATCGACGCCCAGCCGCCGACCGGGCAGGCCGCGGTGGCGGTGGTGTCCTACTCGCCGGGCACTGATCCCGAGGCCATCGCCGATGCAGTTCGCCGACAACTGCAGCTCGACCAGCACAAACAGGGACAATAGAGAAGACCGCAGATTGACATGGCACTGCGTGCCATGATGAACTGGAATGACATCGCGATCCTGGCACGCAGTGCCGGAGAACTGTGAGGAGCAGCTACCATGGGTTTTGGTAATCCCGATTTCAACGTGTTCGAACTGCCCGAGGAGCACGTCGCCCTACGTGAGGCGATCCGCGCTCTCGCCGAGAAGGAGATCGAGCCGCACGCCGCCGACGTCGACGAGAAGGCGCGGTTCCCGCAGGAGGCCCTCGACGCCCTCGTCGCCAGTGGCTTCAATGCGATTCACGTGCCCGAGCAGTACGACGGGCAGGGCGCCGACTCGGTCGCCGCATGCATCGTCATCGAAGAGGTCGCCCGGGTCGATGCATCGGCGTCGCTGATCCCCGCCGTCAACAAGCTCGGCACCATGGGCCTGATCCTCAACGGCTCCGACGAGCTCAAGGCGCAGGTGCTGCCGTCGATCGCCGCCGGTGAGGCCATGGCCTCCTACGCGCTGTCCGAGCGCGAGGCCGGCTCCGACGCCGCCGCGATGAAGACCCGCGCCCGCAAGGACGGCAGCAACTGGGTGCTCAACGGCTCCAAATGCTGGATCACCAACGGCGGCAAGTCCTCCTGGTACACCGTCATGGCGGTGACCGATCCCGAGAAGAGGGCCAACGGCATCTCGGCGTTCATGGTGCACAAGGACGATCCGGGCTTCACCGTCGGCCCGCTGGAGAAGAAGCTCGGCATCAAGGGATCACCGACGGCCGAACTGTACTTCGAAGACTGCACCATCCCCGAGGACCGCATCATCGGCGGCGAGGGCACCGGTTTCAAGACCGCGCTGCAGACCCTCGACCACACCCGTCCGACCATCGGCGCGCAGGCCGTCGGCATCGCGCAGGGCGCGCTCGACCAGGCGATTGCCTATGTCAAGGACCGCAAGCAGTTCGGTAAATCGATCAGCTCGTTCCAGGGGGTCGAATTCATGATCGCCGACATGGCCATGAAGGTCGAGGCCGCCCGCCTCATGGTGTACACCTCGGCCGCCCGCGCCGAGCGCGGCGAGAAGAACCTCGGCTTCATCAGCTCCGCGTCGAAGTGCTTCGCCTCCGACGTCGCCATGGAGGTCACCACCGACGCCGTGCAGCTCTTCGGCGGTGCCGGCTACACCCGTGACTTCCCGGTCGAGCGGATGATGCGCGACGCCAAGATCACCCAGATCTACGAGGGCACCAACCAGATTCAGCGGGTCGTGATGAGCCGCGCGCTGCTGCGCTGACCCGGCACAAACTGCGGTGAGGCGCCCCACCCCGCGGGGCGCCTCACCGTGCTTCATCTCCGCGAGCTCACCCCGCGACGGCGGTACGGAACTCGAGGTTCGCGTGATCATCCTTGGCCGCGGCGCGGAAATCGCCCAGCGCGCGCGGCATGTGGAATCCGTTCGTGACGATCACCGCGCCGGTCGCACCCATCGCCTTGAGCATGCCGACGGTGTTGGTGGCGTTCTGCACGGTGCTCGTCGAGGTGCCCTCGTTGACCATCTGCCACATCGGCACACCACGTTTCATCAGCCCCACGTTCATGAATTGCGCCTCGGAGACCGGCAACCACCAGGTGTTGCCTCCCGACACGATCACCCGGTTCGCGGGATGCGTCCGGGCGAGCTGAGCAGCGACGTCGAGACGCTCGTTGAGAATATTCGGCGTCTCCCCGTGTGTTCCCATCTTGGCCCCGAGTACCACGATGAAGTGCCCAATCGGGTTCTGCCAGAGGAACACGCTGTTAGGTGACTGCGGGCCGGAGGCGTTCTCCGGCTGCACGTCAGCGCGTGCCACAGACCCGCACACACCACTGGCCAGAGCTGCACTGACCAGAATTGCCATTGATACCAAGAAGATTCGAAGGCGCATGGCGGGCAGTGTACAAATGTACCGTTTGTAAATCCAGCGTTTGGGCAACAGCGCTGGTCGTCGCGCTGCACCGAACCGATCAGCGCCCCCGATCAGTGCTCCCGATCAGTGGTTCCGGATCAGTGGTTCCCGGAATCGTGGTGGTGGCAGTGTGTCGCCGGCGACCCTTCGACGTCGAGCGACGGATTGCGATCGAAGAAGCCGAACGGCTTGAGCCAGAACGACACCACATCCGACGGCATCACCGGCCAGTCCTCGGGACGGGTGATGTGGTGGATTCCGAAGACATACCACAGGACGACGTCGGTGTTCTCGATCGGCCGGTTGTTCTTGGTCCACTCCGCGATGCCGGTGTCGCGTACCGACTGATTGACGAATTCGCCTGCGGGCCAACGCTCCTGGGGGCTGTTCGGGGTCACCCAGAGGGTGTGGCCGATCACGGTGGCACGCTGGAAGACCGGTGAGGCGGGATCGAACATCGACGGTATGGCGCCGGTGGGCGTCAGCTTGTACGCGGGATGCGCACCGAGGCCGGTGGTGACATTGGTGTTGACGATCTTCCAACTCTTCTGCGTCGCAAAGTCTGGATCCTGCATTCCGTCATTTTCGGTGCGCAGCGCCGTATTTCGCTGTGTCAGCGACAGTCCCAGAGGATTGCCAGGACCCATCGGCTCCGGTACCGTCTCGGAGGCGAACACGGTGTTGTCGGCGCCGTCGATGTCGATGTCGAGGCGCGCAACCAGGAAGTGCTGGTGGAAGGGGGCATACGTGCGGTCGTCGACGACGGTGCCGTTCGGATAACTCGACATCCCGGGCGGCAACGGAGTGGTCACCATGATCCCGGTGGCACGTACCTCGCACTCGATATTGCCGTCCTGATAGAACCGCCAATACACGAGGTACTCGTAATTGGCCACGGTCACATGGAAACTCACCGTCAGCCTGCGCATCCGGCGGACCTCGGCGCCGGCGTCGGCATCGACGTGCTTCCACAGCACGCCGTTGTCCTCCTCGTGGATGCAGATCGCATTGGTGATGGTGTGCGGCTCCCCGGCACTGTTGTGTAGCACCGCATCCAGATAGCGGATCTCACCGAGACAATCGCAGCCGAGTTCCAGCGAGGTCGTCATGAAACCCAGACCCCACTCGCCGATGTCGAACGCCGTCCGCCGGTAGTGATCCTCACTGTGGTCGCGATAGGGAACCACCATCTCCGCGAACGACATCCGGTGCGCGACCGACCGCTGACGCCCGCCGTCGCGGTAGCGCACCGAATGCAGTGTCATGCCCTCGCGGTGGTTGAAACCCACCCGCAGCGACCAGTTCTGCCACGTCAGCAGATTGCCGTCGAGCGTGAAGGACGGCCCGTTCGGCTGAGTGATCTCCAGTGGCTCGAGCGGCAGCCGCGTGAACGCGTCCCGGATGCGTTGCGGAATGTGCCGCGGCACATACTCGCCCATCACCTGCGGCTTCTCGGCGCCGGCGCCGGCGTCCTCGATGCGCAGCAGTTCCATCGTGTTCACGTCGATCACGCAGTGCAGCCCCGCAACGGGATTCGCGTACGGGTTGGAGCCCTCGGCATTGCGGATCCAGGTATCCGACCAGCCGAGTCGCCGGCCGCTGAACTCCTCGGGAATCAGTGCGCCACCGTAGGTCCAGGTGTCCATGAACACCAGGTCCAGGTCGATGATGCCGCGGCGTGCCAACGCGGCCTGCACGTCGGGATGTGCACGCAGCACCCGATCGCATTCCTCGTACTCGTCGACGGTGAAATTCGCCTGCACGCCGGGCACGTTCTCGAACGACTCGACGGTGTCGCCGGTGAGCGAGACAAACGACTTGTAGGTGAGGTTCTGTCCGGTGTCGAGGCAGGTCACCTCGGCGCGCCGCGGTGGGACGGTGCCGTCGGACTCATACGCCGCGAGCTCGGACTTGGACGGTTCGGCCAACTCGATGGAGGTGTAACGCCAACCATCGCCGACGCCCTGCTCGCGCGCCAGTACCGTGGTCACCGTGCGGAATTCGTTGGCCGACAGTGGATCGAGCGGATGCATGCGGTGTCCTTGTCTCGCGGTGATTCCTGATCGGGGCAAACATGAGCCGTGATGTTTTCACAGCGTACGCCCAGATCGGCGACGCGACGGGTCGATGACGTGGCCGGTCCGGGGTACGGTCGACGGGTGTCGACGATCCCCCGGCGCCCAGCCATTCGACGTCGCGCCAGTTCGCGTCGGGCAGCGCTGTGTGCGCTGGTGCTCGCGCTGACCCTCGCCGGATGTGCCGGCGAAAACGATTCCTCCACAACAGGTTCGCGCTCATCCCCGGCCGCCCCCGCGTCGCCCGCATCGAGTGCTGGGGTGGCCTCGGCGCCGTATGTCAATCTCGGCGACAGCTATGCCGCGGGCGCCGGGGTGCTCCCGGTGCAGGGTGGTTCACCGTTCCTCTGTCAGCGCTCCGCGGTGAACTTCGCGCACCTCGTCGCCACGCAGCGTGGCGTGGCGCTGACCGACGCGAGTTGCGCCGGTGCGGGCACGGCCGACGTGAGTACCAGCCAATACTTCGGTGTACCACCGCAACTCGACGCGCTCGGACCTCAGACGCGACTTGTCACCATGATGCTCGGCGGCAACGACGAGAACACCTTCGGTGGTGCGATCGGCAAATGCGGTGACGCGGCCGCCGCAGAAGCCGGCGGCGGCGTCCCGACCGGATCGCCGTGCCGAGACCGCTACGGCACCGAGTTGTCGGCGCCCATCGATTCCGAGATCTACCCGGCCCTCGTCGACGCCCTGAAGCAGGTACGTGAGCGCGCCCCGCACGCGCGGGTGCTCATCATCGGCTACCCGTGGATTCTGCCGCCGACGCAGGGCTGCTATCCCGCGATGCGGATCGCACCCGGCGACGTCGCCTACCTGCGCAGCTTGCAGTCCGACCTCAACGACGCCATCCGGCGTGCGGCGGTCCAGAGCGGTGTCACCTACGTCGACATGTCCCACGTCTCCGACGGACACGACGCGTGCGCCGGCGCCGCCCGCTGGATCGAACCGCAAGAGGGGACCACCGCCCGGATCACCGTGCATCCCAACGCCCGCGGACATCAAGGGATCGCCGAGCAGGTCGAGTCCGCGCTGGAGCACTGAGGGAACCGGGAGTGGCGAACCGGGAGAGTGGCTGTCCACAGAATCACCTCCGTCCACAGTGGACGGTCGTTCACCGACTCTGTATCGGGTCGAGGGGCGCCGGACCGGTCAGACTGCGCGCATGGATCTTGCTGCCCTCGCCCACGACGAGACCGATCACTGGCGCGGAGTCTTCGACTACGCCGAGCTGTCGCGACGGGGATTCATCCAATCGAACGTCAAGGCGCTCGTCCGCGACGGCACGCTCCGCTGTCTTCGGCGCTCCTGGTACGCGACGGTGTATGCCCACCCGGCGGTGGTGCAAGCGGTCACCGCCGGCGGTGTGTGCAGCTGCGTGACCGCACTCGACCTGCATGGGGTGTGGGTCATGCCGACCGCCGACATTCACCTGCGGGGACGCCGGACGGCGGCGAACCGTGGCAAGCGGCCGCTCTGCCGCCAGCACGGCGAACCGCTGCCCGAGCGATATCCACTCGACGACGTGCCCACCGCGCTGCGTCATGCGCTGCGTTGTCTACCGGGCGAGGAGATCATCGCTGCCTGCGATTCGATTCTGCGCCAAGGTCTTCTGGAGATGGCCGACCTCGAGGTGGTCTTCGCCTCCGCCCCCGCCCGTACCCGGGAGCTGCTCGCCAGATGTGACGGTGTCGCGGAGTCGGGGGCCGAGTCGATCTTCGGCTCGCGGATCGGGCGGAAGGGCATCCGGTTCCGGATGCAGGTCGAGATCGAGGGGGTCGGGCGCGTCGACTTCCTCATCGGGAGGCGGCTGATCGTGGAGATCGACAGCGAAAGATTTCACGACCGCACTCCCGAGCAACGCGAAAGGGATCGGCAGCGTGACGCGGAGGCCATCCGTCGCGGCTACCTGCCCATCCGGTTCTCCTTCAGGAAGGTGATGTACCAGTGGCCGACGGTCGAGGGCATCATCGACGACCTGATCCGTCGGCGGGCGCACATTCGGGCGGTCGCGCTGCCGGGTGAGCTGGCTCGTGTCCTGGAGGTCGAACTATAACGTGCGGCTATGGCGACGGCCGAGACGGTTATCGTCTCGGCCGTCGCTATAGCTGCATCTCATATTCGCCGCAGGCCCTGTCCTGTGATGTGCCGGCGGTCGAGGGCACCTTCGCGTGGTTGTGTGGCCGGCCGACCTGGCCCGCTTCCGAGACCTCGCCATAGTTGTCTCTCATATTCGTCTCAGGACCCTGACCAGGCCGAATTTCTCTCGCCGTGCTCCATTTGGAACACTGGAGGCCGTGAGCAGATCCGCCGACGTCGCCGTGAAGTCCAGTGAGCTGTTCGCCCGGGCCCAACTCGCGATCCCGGGCGGGGTCAATTCGCCGGTCCGCGCGTTCTCCGCGGTCGGTGGCGATCCGCGCTTCATCGCCTCCGCGCAGGGCTGCCGACTGACCGACGTCGACGGCAACACCTACGTCGACCTGGTCTCCTCGTGGGGGCCGATGATCCTGGGCCACGCGCATCCGGCGGTCGTCGACGCCGTGCAGCGCGCCGCATCCGGCGGATTGTCGTTCGGCGCGCCCACCGAATCCGAGATCGAACTCGCCGAGGAGATCATCGATCGCGTCGACCCGGTCGAGCGCGTGCGCCTGGTCAACTCCGGCACCGAAGCCACCATGTCGGCGGTCCGCCTGGCCCGCGGCTTCACCGGCCGCCCCAAGATCATCAAGTTCGCCGGGTGCTACCACGGCCACGTCGACGCCCTGCTCGCCGACGCCGGGTCGGGCGTGGCCACCCTCGGCCTGCCGACCAGCCCCGGCGTCACCGGCGCCGCCGCCCACGACACCGTCGTGCTGCCCTACAACGACTTGCCGGCCGTCGCCAGGGCCTTCGAGGAGTTCGGCGACGACATCGCCGCCGTCATCACCGAGGCCGCCGCAGGCAACATGGGCGCGATCGCCCCGCTCGACGGATTCAACGCCGGCCTGCGCGACCTCACCCACCGTCACGGCGCACTGCTGATCATCGACGAGGTCATGACCGGATTCCGGGTCAGCCCGGCCGGCTGGTACGGGCTCGAGGGCGTCGGCGCCGACCTCTACACCTTCGGCAAGGTCATGAGCGGTGGCCTGCCCGCCGCCGCCTTCGGTGGTCGCGCCGACATCATGGAGCGCCTCGCGCCGACCGGCCCCGTCTATCAGGCGGGCACCCTGTCGGGGAATCCGGTCGCGGTCGCCGGCGGCCTGGCCACCCTGCGCACCGCCGACGCCGCGGTCTACGCCACCCTCGACGCCAACGCCGACCGCCTCGCCGGGTTGCTCACCGGCGCGCTCACCGGGGCAGGCGTGGCACACCGGGTGCAGAAGGCGGGCAACCTGCTCAGTGTGTTCTTCACCACAGCCGATGCCGCCGACACCCGGATCGTCGACTACGCGGGCGTGAAGGCCACCCAGACCTGGCGTTTCGCCCCGTTCTTCCACGAACTTCTCGACGCCGGCGTGTATCCGCCGCCCAGCGCGTTCGAGGCCTGGTTTGTCTCGGCGGCACTTGACGAGGATGCTTTCTCACGAATTGCCGACGCACTGCCGGCGGCCGCGCGGGCCGCGGCCGCGGCTCGGCCGCCCAGTCCCGGGGAGAACTGATGCACACGATCGTTCACATGATGCGCCACGGCGAGGTGCACAATCCCGACGCCATCCTCTACGGACGGCTACCCGGATTCCATCTCTCCGACACCGGCCGCGCGCAGGCCCGCAAGGTCGCCGACGCGCTCGCCGACCACGACGTCACCGCCGTGTTCGCCTCCCCGCTGCAACGTGCGCAAGAGACCGCAGGCCCGATCGCGGCCGCGCACGAACTCCCGATCCTCACCAACGACGAGCTCATCGAGGCCGACAACATCTTCGAGGGCCTGCGAGTCTCGGTCGGCGACGGCGCGCTGCGCAAGCCGCGGCACTGGCCCAAACTGCGCGACCCGTTCACCCCGTCGTGGGGTGAGCCCTACATCCAGCTCGCCCACCGGATGCTCGCCGCGGCCAACAAGGCCCGCGACGCCGCCCGCGGCCACGAGGCGGTCTGCGTCAGCCATCAGCTCCCGGTCTTCACGTTGCGTCGCTTCCTCGAGGGGCAGCGGCTCTGGCACGACCCTCGTCGTCGGCAATGCTCGCTTGCGTCGTTGACCAGCCTGATCTACGACGACGACGCGCTCGTCGACATCATCTATTCGGAGCCGGCCGGTGCGTCGGATCCGCTCGCGACCGGGGCCTGACGAGGAGAGTGTGAACGCGTGAGGGTGCAGGATCGTGGTGGTCGTGGTGTGTCCGCGACGCCCCTTCGTGGTCGCCGCCCCCGCAGCCCGCGCCGCGGTGTCCGAGTTGTGGTGAAAGTCTTTCTCGCACTGTTCTTCTCGTTGGCCGCAGTCGTCGCATTGGCCGGATGTGGCACCGGCGACGACGCGGTGTCACAGGGCGACACCTTCCAGTTCGTCTCGCCGGATGGGCAGACGGTCATCACCTACGATCCCGCCGACCGCAAGCACATCGCCGAGGTCTCCGGTGACGACCTGCTGACCGGAAAACCGTTGGCGCTCAGCGATCAGCGCTTCGCCGACAAGGCCGTCGTGATCAATGTGTGGGGCTCGTGGTGCGGGCCGTGCCGCGGTGAGTCTGCCGCGCTCGAACAGGTCTACGCGAAGTACAAGGCCGACGGCGTCGAGTTCCTCGGCATCAATCTGCGCGACGACCACCAGAGCGCACAGGATTTCGTGACCGACCGCAAGATCGGCTATCCGTCCATCTACGACTTTCCGGGGGCGTCGCTGGCCGCATTGACCACCCCGACGTCGGTGGTGCCGACGACCATCGTGCTCGACCGGCAGCATCGCCCGGCCGCGGTGTTCCTGCGTGCGGTCAGCGCCGACGAACTCGGTGCCGCCGTCGCGCGGGTCGTCGCCGAGCCACCGGTGCCGGGCAGCACAGCCGCATCCGCGATCCCCGCGGCCACCACCACGGCGGCCCCGAACGGGGTGCCGCAGTGAGCGGAATCGGACAGACCTTCGCCGACACGGTGTCCTCCGGGCCACTGCTGCTCGGCGTCGCCGCCGCGGCGGTCGCCGGCATGGTGTCGTTCGCCTCGCCGTGTGTGGTGCCGCTCGTGCCCGGTTATCTGTCGTATCTGGCGGGGCTCGTCGGCGCGGAGGCGCCCGCGGTGACCGTCGGCGAACCCGCCAAACGCGGCCGGTCGCGCGTCGCGGTGGCCGCGTTGCTGTTCGTGCTCGGCTTCACCGTCGTCTTCGTCGCCGCGACCGCCACCGTCCTGGGGATCACCAGCACCGTCATCGTCAATCACGAACTGCTGCAACGTATCGGCGGGGTGGTGACCATCCTGATGGGGCTGGTGTTCATCGGCCTGGTCCCGATGATGCAGCGCGAGGTGCGGATGGCTCCGCGGCTGGTGTCCAACATCGTCGGCGCCCCGCTGCTCGGTGCGGTGTTCGCGCTCGGCTGGACGCCGTGTCTCGGGCCGACACTGGCCGCGGTCATCGCCACCGCGTCGGGCACCGAGGGCGCCACCGCCGCCAAGGGCGTCACCCTGATCGTCGCCTACTGCCTGGGACTTGGTATCCCGTTCGTCATCCTGGCGTTCTCGTCGGCGTGGGCACTGCGCAGCCTGGGCTGGTTGCGTGCGCATGCGCGGGCGATCCAGATCTTCGGAGGTGTCATGCTGATCCTCGTGGGTATCGCGTTGGTCACCGGACTGTGGGATCAGTTCATCGTGTGGGTGCGCGACGCCTTCATCACCGATGCGGTGTTGCCGGTATGACGCGCGCCGACACCGCGGTCGCCGACCGTCCCGCCGCGCCGCAGCCGCCGTCGAGGCCGCACTGGGTCTTCCGTCGGGTCCTGTGGCCGTTGCGCAATCTGTGGCGGTCGTTGACGTCGATGCGCACCGCGCTGGTGCTGCTGTTCCTGCTCGCGCTCGCCGCGATCCCGGGCGCCCTGCTCCCGCAGCGCAAACTCAACGAGCAGAAGACGTTGCGCTACATCGCCGACCACGGCACCTTCGGCACGTGGATGGACAAGCTGCAGCTGTTCGACGTGTTCTCCAGCGCCTGGTTCACCGCGATCTATGTGCTGCTGTTCGTCTCGCTGGTGGGCTGCCTGACGCCGCGCCTGATCGAGCACGCCAAGAGTTTGCGCGCCAAACCCGTTGCCGCGCCGCGTAATCTCGGCCGACTGCCGCGGCACATCTCGACCACCGTCGACGGTGACCCGGAGGACATCGCCGACCGCGTCTCGGCGAATCTGCGTGGCTGGCGGCGCAACACCGTCGTCCGCGAACCCACCGACCGGGACGCGAGCACCGCCGGTCCCATCGTCGAGGTCTCCGCGGAGAAGGGATATCTGCGCGAGTTCGGCAACCTGGTCTTCCATTTCGCGTTGCTGGCACTGCTGGTGTCGCTCGCGGTGGGCAAGCTCTACGGCTACGAGGGCACCCGCAGTCTGGTCGCCGACGGCGAGGGATTGTGCAACACCTCGACCGCGGTCTACGACTCGTTCCGGGCCGGCGCGATGGTCGACGGCACCGACCTCAACCCGTTCTGCATCAAGGTCAATTCCTTCTCGGCGACCTTCCTGCCCAACGGGCAGCCCGACATGTACAACGCGCAGATGTCCTACACCAAGGGCATCGGCACCGCGGCCGGGGACTGGCACAACCGGTCGGTCAAGGTCAACGACCCGCTGCGCGTTGCCGGCGATCGCGTCTACGTGCTCGGCAACGGCTTCGCGCCCACCTTCACCGTGACCTTCCCCAACGGCGAGAAGCGCACCCAGACCGCATTGTTCGCTCCCAACGACATGCAGACGATGCTGTCGACGGGTGCGGTGCGCTTCGACACCCCGGCCGGCCTCTATCCCGATGAGGACGTGCGCCGCAAGAATCAGATCGCCATCGAGGGTTTGTTCGCCCCGACCGCGGACTATCAAGGGACGCTGCTGAGTTCGTCGTCGCCGGCGCCGAAGGACCCGCAGGTGGCCATCCGCATCTACAAGGGCGACACCGGCCTGGACACCGGCATGCCGCAGAATGCCTACTCGCTCGATCAGAGCCTGGTCGATCAGGGCCGATTGCAGCGGCAGGCGCAGGTGAACCTGGCCAAGGGGCAGAGCACGCGGCTGGCCGACGGCACCGTCGTCAGCTTCGACGGCTACCAGCGGTGGGTCTCGGTGCAGATCTCCCACGACCCGACGCAGGGCTGGGTGCTGGCCTCGGCGGTGGTGATGCTGATCGGACTGCTGGTGTCGCTGCTGGTGCGCCGACGCCGGATCTGGGTGCGGCTGATCCCAGCCGATCCGGGGCAGCCGGGCACCGACGACGGGAAACGACGTACGGTAGTAGAAATCGGCGGCCTCGCCCGCACCGACCAAGCCGGTTGGGGCGAGGGCTTCGAGGAGCAGGCAGCCGGACTGTTGGAGCCTGATGGGGCGAAACGCAAGTCGCGATTGCGCAGGCTCTAGACGTGCGGCCGCGCACGGTCGGCACACACGAGTAGA
The DNA here is from genome assembly GCF_049844915.1 of Gordonia sp. DT30. NCBI lineage: Bacteria > Bacillati > Actinomycetota > Actinomycetes > Mycobacteriales > Gordoniaceae > Gordonia > Gordonia sp. DT30. The sequence goes on from NZ_JBNCLY010000010.1 coordinate 124,437, forward strand.
CGAGGTGAATCGATGAACACTGGTGCAGAGCACATCGACGCGACGATGGCCCGGTACTCCGACCTGCTGTTCGGGACCGCGATCACCATCTACGTGCTGGCGATGCTGCTGTTCCTGGCCGCGCTGGCCGGTGCGCGCAGCCGTCGCCTCGCCTCGAAGGAACTCGTCGGTGCGGCCGTGGGCTCGGCCGCCGGACCGGCCGCCGCCGACCGCACCCCCGGCAAGATCACCGATTCCACCGCCCGGCGCAGCTTCTCCGAAAAGCTCGGCGCCATGGCCTATCCCGTGGTCTTCCTCGGCCTGGCCGCCCACCTCGCGTCGATCATCACCCGCGGCTTGGCCGTCGACCGGCCGCCGTGGGGCAACATGTACGAGTTCATCTCGCTGACGTGCGCGGCCTGTGTGGTCGCCGGCGTGGTGGTGCTGCGCAAACCGGCGAACCGCCCGTTGCTGTCGTTCGTGTTGCTGCCGGTGACGTTGCTGATGTTCATCGGCGGCCGCTGGCTCTACACCCAGGCCGCGCCGGTGGTGCCCGCCCTGAAGTCCTACTGGCTGGCCATTCACGTCTCGATCATCTCGATCAGTTCCGGCGTCCTGCTGGTGTCCGGCGTGGCCAGCGTGCTCTACCTGGTGAAGATGCAGTGGGGTGCCAAGGCCGAGGAGGCCGAACGCACCCAGACCGGCTTCATGGGTCCGGTGATGCGGCTGGTCGCGCACATCCCGGGCGCCGACGCCCTCGACCGTCTCGCCTACAAATGCGTGGTGTTCGGCTTCCCGCTGTTCGGGCTCGGCGTCATCTGCGGTGCCATCTGGGCCGAGTCGGCATGGGGACGGTTCTGGGGTTGGGACCCCAAGGAGACCGTCTCGTTCATCGCCTGGGTGATCTATGCCGCCTACCTGCATGCGCGGGCGACGGCCGGCTGGCGCAGCACCGCGGCGGCATGGGTCAACGTCGCCGGCTTCGTGGCGCTGCTGTTCAACCTGTTCATCATCAACCTGGTGGTCTCCGGACTGCACTCCTACGCCGGGCTCTGAGACACACCTGACTTGACGAGCGCGCCCCCGCCGATCGTGATCGGCGGGGGCGCGCTCGTTGAATCCTGACTAGGTGTCGTCGGTGTCGGAACCGTTGGGGCCGCGCGTACGACGGTCGAGATCCATCAGGAACTCGGGATCGTCGTCGGGGCCCACCGGACGGCGCGGACGGCGCTTGACGGTCGTGACCCGCCTGGCGTCGTCGGACGCCTCCTCTTCGGTCAGCTGCGGGCCGAACGAGCGCCACAACAGATAACCGACGGCCATGATGCCGACCAACGTGAGCAAAAACGCCATGGCAACCTCCCAGCCGTCAGCTTACGTGACGGCGGGCGCCGGGTAGACCGACCGGCCGACGGCCGGTCCGGGTACAGCGGGAGTCGGGGTCAGGAGATGCGACGGTTGAGCAACGCGACGACGTCTTCCTCGCGGAAACGCCGATGACCGCCCGGCGTGCGGATCGAGCCGAGAAGTCCGGAACTCGCCCAGCGTGCGACGGTCTTGGGGTTGACGTTGAACATGGCGGCGACCTGTCCGGGAGTCAGCGTGTGCTGGCTGGCGATGCCCGGGGTGATGACTGCGGCAGGGTTGGAGTGAATGGCGGTCATGGTGGGGGGCTCCCTCGTGTGTTCTGGCCGCGAACCATTTCGTTCGGCGGCCACTCACGCGCCCGTTGCGCGTCGACTCCATGAATACACGCAAATCGCCCAGGTACTCGAACCGTCAGCAGCAGGTAAAGAGAGCGTAAAGAGCCTTGTGACCTGCGCAGTCCGTGGACCAGTACCTTTTACTCGGCCTTTGCCGGCACCGGTGACAACCTTGGTGAGAATATAGCGTGCGGCTATGGCGACGGCCGCGACAATAATCGTCTCGGCCGTCGCCATAGCCGCACGCCATAGTTCCATCGCCGGCCGGCGCGGGGTCGGGCCAGCCGAGCGGGCCGAAAACCGGCACGTACCCTGGTCAGCGTGAGTGAAGAGCAGAAGAAGCAGGTGGGTGTGGGCGCTCTCGTGGTGTCCATCGGCCTGTACACCCTGGCGCGTCTGGTGCTGGTGGTCGTGGTCGCCGCGATCATCGTCGGGGTCGGCAAGCTGGCAGGTGTCAACGTTCCGGTGTTGGTGGCCGCGGTATTCGGGGTCCTGATCGCGTTGCCGCTGGGCATGATGCTGTTCAAATCGCTGCGCACCCGCGTCAACACGCAGATCTCCACCGTCGATGCGCAGCGCCGGCGCCGCCACGAAGAACTGCAGTCGCGCCTGCGCGGCAGCGACAGCTGAGTTCGCGCCGACGATGATCCCCGCCACCGCCGCCGACATCGACCGGCGCGCCGACCGGTCCTGGGCCGACAATGCGGTCCGGCTCATCGAGGCCGACGCCCGCCGCAGCGCCGACACCCACCTGTTGCGCGTGGAGCTGCCCGACTGGTCGCGGTGGACCGGCGAGGACGGCCATGTCACCGGCGTCGACCTGTACCTCAAGGACGAGAGCACGCATCCGACCGGCTCACTCAAACATCGCCTGGCCCGGTCACTGTTCCTGTACGCGATCTGCAACGGCTGGATCACCGAGGGCACCACGGTGATCGAGGCGTCGTCGGGTTCGACGGCGGTCAGCGAGGCCTACTTCGCGCATCTGATCGGCGTGCCGTTCCTCGCGGTGATGACCGCCTCGACGTCACCGGCCAAGACCTCGTTGATCGAACGTGAAGGCGGCCGTTGCCACTTCGTCGATCGGCCCGCCGACGTCTACGCCGAGGCGCTGCGCCTGGCCGACGAACTCGGTGGGCACTTCATCGACCAGTTCACGATGGCCGAGCGGGCCACCGATTGGCGTGGCAACAACAACATCGCCGAGTCGATCTTCGCGCAGATGGCCGAGGAGGAACACCCGATCCCGACGTGGATCGTGGTCGGCGCCGGGACCGGCGGCACGTCGGCGACCCTGGGCCGCTACCTGCGCTACCGGCGCCACCGCACCTGGCTGGCCGTCGTCGATCCGGAGAACTCGGTGTTCCTGCCCGCCTACGAGCGCGGTGACGGCACCATCACCTCCGAAATCGGTTCGCGTATCGAGGGAATCGGACGTCCGCGGGTCGAGCCGTCGTTCGTCTCGCAGGTCATCGACCGCATGATCGGCGTACCCGACGTCGCGTCCATCGCGACCGCCCGCGCCACCAGCGACCGCCTGGGCCGACTGGTCGGCGGATCGACCGGTACCAACATGTGGGGTGCGCTGAAACTGGTGTCGGAGATGGTGGCCGCGCGTCATGCCGGGAGCGTCGTCACCTTGCTGTGTGACTCGGGGGAGCGTTATCGCACAACCTATTTCGACGACGCCTGGCTCGCATCGCAGCACCTCGACCTGAGCGCGCCGGCCGCGGCGCTCGACGAGTTCTTCGCCACCGGCGCCTGGCCGGCCTGATCGCTTCCGTATCGACGAACCCGCATCGACAATGCGCCGCGGCGGAGGTCGGCCGATGACTACCATCGACCCATGGCAGTGGGGGAGCACAATCTTGTCGAGGCCGTCGATCTCGTCCGCGAATATCGGCTCGGGCAGGAGCGGGTCCGGGCGCTCGACGGAGTAGATCTGGCCTTGCCGGGCGGGCAGTTCGTGTCGATCGTCGGCCCGTCCGGCGCCGGGAAGTCGACGCTGCTTCATCTGATCGGTGCGCTCGACGCGCCGACGTCGGGGTCCATCCGCGTCGACGGCGTCGACCTCGGCACCCTCGACGACGACGCCGCCTCGGAGTTCCGTCGCCACCGCGTCGGATTCATCTTCCAGTTCTTCAATCTGGTGCCGACGATGTCGGCCTGGGAGAACGTGGCGCTGCCGGCACTTCTCGACTCGAAGTCATTGCGCCGGGCCAAACCGCGGGCCGTCGACCTGCTCGAGCAGGTCGGCCTCGGTGACCGGATCGACCACCGGCCGTCGGAGTTGTCCGGTGGTCAGATGCAGCGGGTGGCGATAGCCCGCTCACTCATCATGGAACCGGCGATCCTGCTCGCCGACGAGCCGACCGGAAACCTCGACTCGACCACCGGTGATGCTGTGCTGCAACTGCTCTCGCAGGTCGCGCACGGTGACTCCGGGGACTCCGGCGCCGGCACCCGGCGCCTGGTTGTGATGGTCACACACGACGAGCATGCCGCGGCGATCGCCGACACGACGATCACCGTGCGGGACGGGAAGATCGCGTGAGTCGAGGCATTCGGGGAGTCCCGGCCGGATTCCTGGCCGGGCTCACCCGGATTCGCGTGCTGAACCTGCGCGAGATCCGCACGCACCGGATGCGGGTGTTCACCTCGCTGATCGTGGTCGTGGTGTCCTCGGCGCTGCTGGTCGCGGTGCTGGGCACCTTCGGCTCGTTCACCGCGTCGGTGCGCGAATTCAACTCGGCGATCTCCGGAGCCGCCGACGTCGAGGTCGCCGCGATCGCCGATTCCGGTGTCGACGCCGCATTGGCCACCGAGCTGCGCCGCGAGCTGCCCGACGCGAAGGCGGTGGTGCCCCTGATCCGCGGTTCGATCACCGTCGGCGACAAACAGATCCCACTGCTCGGCTCGGACCTGCACGCCACTGCACTGTCGGGTGACCTGTCGGCGGTGCAGGGCGGGATGTCGGTGTCGCTCGCCGACCTCGACACCGGCGTCATCGCCGGGCCGTCCACCGGACTGCATGCCGGACAACAGCTTACGGTCGGCGATCAGCAGGTGCGCGTGCTGCGTGTGGTCACCGGCGCCCAGGCCGGGGACCTCAACGGCGGTTCGTACGTCTTCGCGTATCTGCCGCTGGCGCAACGACTCACCGGCCTGTCCGGGTCGGAGGGAACCGCCGGCCGGGTGACGTCGATCCTGCTCGTCGCCAAACCCGGCGCCGACGTCGGGCACCTACGGGCGGAGGCGACGCGCATCGTCGGCGGGCGGGCCGTCGTCGTCAACCCCGACTTCCGGGCCAAACAGGCCGAATTGGCGAGTTCGGTCACCCGTGACTCGACGCTGCTGGTCGCGTTGGTGTCGCTGGTGATCGCCGCATTCCTGGTATTCAACACCATGAACATGGCCGTCGCGTCGCGAAGACAGTCGCTGGCGATGGTGCGTGCGCTCGGGGCCCGGCGCTCTCATCTCGTCGGTGACATGCTCGGCGAGGCAGCGCTATCCGGTCTCGTCGGCGGCGCGATCGGGGTGCCCATCGGGGTGCTCGCCGGGCAATGGGCGGTGTCGCGGGTGCCCAGTGTGACGCGCGACGGGGTGAACATCGCGGTCGGCTATCACCTGCCCGCCTACGCGCCCGTCATCGCCGTCGTCGCCTGCATCATCTCGTGTGTCGGGGCGACGAGTCTCGCTGCGCGGTCGGTGTTCTCGGTGTCGCCGGTGGAGGCGATGTCGCCGGGGGAGGTCGCCGACAGCGTGCCGCGCCGAGGGGTCTCGGTGTGGGTGGCGGCGATCGCGGGGATCGCCGCGGTGATCGGCGCGTGGATCATCGTGGCCACCGTGCCCGACCGGCCGGCCATCGCGGCCGGCGCGGTGTATGCGCTTGGCGCCCTGCTCATCTGCTACGCCTGCACCCGGCCGCTGGTGGCTGCGGTGGTGTGGGTGGCGCGGGCGTTCGGCGGGCCGGGGCGGCTCGCGTCGGTGAACACGCAGCGCGCCCCGCGTCGTGCCTGGGCGACGCTGATGACGGTGGCCGTGGCGATCGCCGTCGGGATGGGGACCTCCGGTGCCCTCGACAACCTCGTCGCCTCGATCTCCACGTCGCTGGAGGGACTGGGGGATCCGGACTTCTACGTGTCGTCGTCGACGGAAGACGAAGTGCCACTTGGGCCGATCCTGCCGCCGCAGATCGCCGGCGAGGTCGCGGCGGTGCCCGGGGTGAGTCAGGTGCTCGGCGGCCAGTGGGCCAACGTCAACGTCGGCGAGGACCGCGTCCTCATGCAGGGTCTGGTGCCCGGCTCGCACGCGCCGTTCATCCGCAAGGCGACGCCGGCGGCGGTCCGGCAGGTCCTCGCCGGTGACGGCGTCATCCTGTCCAATGTGCTGGCGCGGACGCTGGGCGTGCACACCGGCGACGTCCTGCGTATCGCCACCCCCACCGGCTATCGCGAGACGACGGTCCGCGACACCGTCGACTACGTCGCCATCGACTCCGGCACGGCCGCGATGTCGGCCGCCCAGCTCGGCAGCTGGTTCGATCGCCCGGGCGACACCTACCTGCAGGTGATGACCGCGCCCGACGCCGACAAGGCGCAGGTCCGCGCCGCCCTCGAGCGGATCGCCGCCGACAACCCGCTCGACGGCGGTTTGGTTGCGCAGGTCTACACCGGTGCCGCCGCGGTCGCCGCCACCCAGCGGCAGGCGCAGCAGTCGGGCGCGTTCACCGTCGCCATCCAGTGGATCGTGTCGGCGGCGGCCGCGATCGCCCTGCTCAACACGCTGCTGTTGTCGGTGATCGAGCGACGGCGGGAGCTCGGCGTGCTGCGCGCGATGGGCGCCTCCCGCCGCTTCCTGTCGCGAATGGTGCTCGCCGAGGCCGGTGCGGTGGCGCTCGTGGGCGCGCTGCTCGGTCTCGTCATCGGCGCGGTCCTGCACCTGCTGGCCGACGAGATCCTCAGTGCCACCACATCATTGGACATCGCTTATGCGCCGCGGCCGATCACCGCGGTGTTCGTGGGGGTGTCGGTGGTGCTGTGCCTCGTCGGTGCCCTGGTACCCGCCCGGCGTGCGGCGCGGATGAACATCACCGAGTCGATCGCCAACGAGTAGCTGCGCCGGGTCGCTCGGCCCGGACCGGGTGCCCGCGAAAATTGACTGTCAACAATTCTTGACACGTCCCGGATGTCAACATAACCTGACAACATGCACGACGAGCAGAACACTGATCCCGCCGAGGCGCAGAGCCTCGCCGGAGCCGCCGCAAGCGACGACCCGGGCCGGGGACTGGCCGCGGTACGCGCCCTGCGCACCCTGGCCGACCGCCTCGAAGAGGTTCAGGTGGCCAACGCCCGTGATCAGGGCTGGAGTTGGCAGGCCATTGCAGAGGTTTTGCAGGTCAGCCGGCAGGCCGTGCATCAGAAACATTCGCCACGCGAGGCGCCCTGACGGGCCTCGACAAGCTGTAAGGAGAACCATCATGTTCGGTCGATTCACTCGAGACGACAAGATGCTGCTGGCATTCGCCACGCAAGAAGCCGCCGACCTGGGACACCACCGGCTCGGCAACGATCACCTCATCCTCGGGATGCTGTGCAACGCGCGTACGCCGTTGTTCGGTGTGCTCCACGAGGCGGGGCTCAACCTGGTGGGGGCCCGCGACAGCTCGCGCGCCTACCACGAAGAGAACGACACCGACGACGACGCCGCCGCGCAGGAGAGCGCCGCCGATCGGTATGAACAAGACCGAGAAGCATTGCGCTCCATCGGTATCGACCTCGACAAGGTGCGTGCGGCGGTCCGTGACCGCTTCGGCGACGACCTCGCCGACGGCTGGGCCGAACGCCCTGAGCGGGGTCGTGGACGCGGTCGCGGACGCGGCGAGTGCGGACCGCATGGACGCGGACCGCACGGCCATGGACGCGGACGGGGCCGCGGCCGCGGGGGCTGGGGTCCAGAAGGCTGGGGCCCGGAAGGATGGGGTCCGGAAGGACGAGGCCCGGAAGGCTGGGACGGTCCCGGTTTCGGTCCCGGCTTCGGCCCCGGCGGTCGCGGTTTCGGTCCCGGCGGCCCGGGTTTCGGTCCCGGCGGTTTCGGTCCGGGCGGCCCATTCGAGCCCGGCCGCGGCCGTCGTGGTCCGCGCGGACGAGGCATGCGGCCCCGTTTCGCCCCCGAGACGCGTGAGGCGCTCGAGGCGGCGGTGCGCATCGCCCGTGAGCGCGACGACCGTCAGCTCCGCGCCGAGTACCTGCTGCTCGGCATCATCGAGGTCGCCGACCCGGCGTCGTTGGCCGTGATCAGCGCGGTGACCACCCCCGACGACCTCAAGGCCGCGATCCTCGCGAGCCTGCCGGAGGCGCCGGCCGGGGTCTGATCAGCCCGTTGGCCGACCCGGCTGACGGGAATCGGTAAGACATGGGTCGCGGTTCCCGAGAGAGATGTCTACCGATTACGCCGCCGCGAGCCGGCCTGGAAGGATCGAGGGCGTGGCAACCCCAACGCAGTGGATAGCAGGCGCCCGTCCGCGCACCCTTCCGAACGCGATCGCGCCGGTGGTCGCCGGGGTCGGCGCCGCGCTCCTCGACGGCGACGTCGTCTGGTGGAAGGCGGCGCTGGCCCTCGTCGTGGCGATCGCGCTCATCATCGGCGTCAACTTCGCCAACGACTACTCCGACGGCATCCGCGGCACCGACGACGAGCGTGTCGGCCCGATGCGCCTCGTCGGGTCGGGCGTCGCCGCGCCGTCGGCGGTCAAGACCGCCGCGTTCGTGTGCTTCGGGATCGGCGCGGTCGCCGGGGTGGTGCTGGCGGTGACGTCGGCCTGGTGGTTGATCCTGATCGGCGCGGTCTGTATCGCCGGCGCCTGGTTCTACACCGGCGGGTCGAAGCCATACGGGTACTACGGACTCGGCGAGATCGCCGTGTTCACCTTCTTCGGACTCGTCGCGGTGCTGGGCACCCAGTTCGTCGCCTCCGGCCGGGTCGACTGGGTGGGCCTCGTCTGCGCGATCGCCATCGGCGCCATCTCCACCGCGGTGCTCGTCGTCAACAACCTGCGCGACATCCCCGGCGACACCGAATCGGGCAAGATCACCCTGGCCGTGCGCCTCGGCGACGCCCGGACCCGCATCCTCTACCTCACCCTGCTGGCGATCCCGCTGATCGCCAGCTGCGTTCTCGTCGTCGCCACCCCGTGGTCACTCATCGGTCTGCTCGTCGCTCCGATCATCGTCGCGGCCGGTCGGCCCGTCGCACGAAAAGCGCTCGGCCCCGGCCTCATTCCGGCCTTGGGCGCCACCGGGATCGCGATGCTCGCGTGGTCGGTGCTCACTGCCGTGGCGCTCGGCGTGGGCTGAGGCGAACACGTGGCCGATCCGTGACGACGTTCTACCTCACCCGGCCGGCGTGCTCTCCGGAATCGAGGCGTCGCCGTCGGCGGAGTGCACGGCCTCGGGCTGCACGGTCTCCGGTGGCGTCGGTTCGGACTCGGCGCTCTGGGGTGTGATGGCCGTGTCCGGTGGTTGCGGATCGGCGGTGCTCGACCGCGTCGTCGGAGCCGGGGGCGGCGTCGTCGAGGTCGTCGACGCGGTGGTGGGCGGATCGGGTGCGTCGCCCTCGTGGTCGTCGGGAGCAGGCACCGCCGGCGGTGGGACGGCGACGGTCTCGGTCACGATCGGCGGCGCGGGGGCCACGGCCGGCGAGGGCGCGGGGGCAGCCGGGGCGAGCGTCGAGCCGGTGATCGCCGGCGCCGAGGGCGGCGCCGCCACGACCGTCGCGGTCACCTGCTGGCCGCTGACCGGGGTGCCCGGATCGACCGCGCGGATCGCGTTGATCGCCGCGGCGAGCAGATCACGCAACATCGTCGACGGCACAACCGAATTCGGCTCCGTCGCGCCCACCTGATTCCAGATCTCGTAGCCGGCGACCTTGCCCTTGTAGCGGGCGGCGAGTGCCTTCGCGAACGCCGCGAACGCGGCAGGCGGGTTGCTCGCCGTCGACGTCGCCCCGGTCCACCGTGAGCTCACCGACGCCACGATCACCACATGCATGCCGCGCGCGCGGGCGCCGTCGACGATGGCGTCGAGGCGCGACCACCCGGCGGCGCCGCGTTCGAGGTAGCGCCACGGTGCGCCGACGCGGATGTCGGTCACGCCCAGCGTCCGGAGGCTGTCGAGGGTGGCGCGCAACTGCCCATCCGAGATCCGGTAGATCTGGTCGTCGGTGACGCCCAACGGGGTCGGCTCATCGGCCACCGAAGCCAGCGCGACCGGCAGGTTGACGGCGCGCGACGGCTCCGCGGACGGGAACGACCACAGCGTCGCGAACGCCATCGACCCGGCGATGCCGACCGCCAGCGCACCCGCGCCGACACGACGCGTCAACGGCGAGCGGAGGGCATGCATGACAGGACTTTCTCAGGTTCGGTGTAAGCGTTCCTCAGGATTGTCCCGTACTTCGGCGCGCAGCGGTAGGGAGGGTGGGTCGTCCGACCGGGGGAAATTGTGTCTGGGGGACCTGCGTCGGGGTGAATTGCGTCTGGGTGGGCCTGTGGCCGTGGTCAGGGCGAAGGTCAGGCGGGCGCGGGCAGCCCGAACGCGGCGAGCACCGTCTTGGCCCACAGCTTCTGTCCGGCGGCGTTGGGGGCGACGGTGTCCGACATCAGCGCCGCGCGCTGTGTGGCGTCGGCCGGGAACGCCGAGTACACGTCGATCACCTGGATGCCCTCGGCGTCCATCGCCGACGCGTACCCCGACACCTGGTCGGCGTTGTCGGAGTCGCGCGGCGGGTTCTGCTTGACGACGGCGATCGGCGCGCCGGGGAACTTCTTCTGCAACGCCGCGAGGAGCGGCTGGATCTGCGGGGCCAGCGGCTGCGTCGCATCCTCCGACAGCCCGAAGTTCACCAGGATCAGATCCGGCTTGATCGCCGCACCGCTCGGGGTGGTGGTCAGGGCGCTCAGATTGTCGGCCGCGTAGTGCGCGTCCTTACCTGCCGCCGACCCGTTCCAGTACCCGACGGCGCCGTTGGGTCCCTTGCCGAGGCCGACGGGTGCGCCGTACTCGGCGGATGCGGCATTCCAATAGGCAGTGGCGACGGGGCGGTCGAGGGATTGGCTGATCGCCGTGCCCAGCGCCGGCGCCCAGCCGTTGGGTGACGATCCCGTCGAGTCGCCGAGCAACAGAATTGTCTTGGGCTGTTTCGGTGCCGCTTTCGCCGCATTCATGAATGCGACGGTGGCCGGGGTGCCGGCCGAATCGGGCGAATTCGGTGCAGCAGTGGTCGGTGCGGCCGCCGGCGTGGCGGCGGGCGCGGTGCGATTGGACGAGATTGCCAGGCCGACAACGAGAACGATGACGCACACGATCATCACGATCCACGCCCACAATGGTGCCGAGTGATAAATCCGTTTTAACGTATGCTTCATTCGCTGAAGTACTCCACTTTCCCATTCACGCCATACAGCACCCGGCAAGTGGACATCACGATAGCGGGCAACGCCGACAGTCGCCGACCTCGCCCCGGCGCATGGTTTTGCCGATGTCGTCTGTTCGGAGGAATTCTCAGCAGTTTCCCGGCGCCGGCCGGTCGGCGAAACGATCGGCGACCCACTGCCCCAGCAGCGGTCCCGGATCCAGGGAATGCCCGGCCCCCTCGCGCCGCACCCGCTGCACCGAATCACCGAGCGCGCATCCCTTGCCCAGGGTCACCTCCATCCGGTCGACGGGGATGATCTCGTCGACGCTGCCATACAAGGCCAGGATGGGGACGTCGGTGTGGTTGCGGGGCAACGACATCTGCGCCAGCGTCGTGCGCAGCGCCCCGGCGGCGGGGCCGTCGGCGGTGAAGATCGCCGTGTCGGAGGCCTGGATCTGGGCCGAGAGCGCCGACTTGTCCGCCGAACACGACACCAGCGTGGCGTGCCGGTCGGCGGCCACCCCGTGCAGGTAATCGTCGGCGCGGATGTGCGGATCGGCTTGTGCGACGCCCTCGACCAGGATCGGATACAGCCAGCGCTGCGCCGGTGTCAGCTCCCCCGATTGGGCGCGGTCGACGAGGTAGGTGGCGTCGAGCAGCGGCACCGACGCCACCACGCCCAGCAGCGCGCCGCTGCCCGCGCCGTAGGACGCGAACCGTTCGGCGGTCGCCCACGCCGCCGCCCCGCCCTGCGAGGCGCCGATCGCCACCCACCGCGACCCGATCGTCGGTTGCGCCGAGCGCGCCGCCCGCACCGCGTCGATGACGTTGTCGGCGGCGGTGCGCGGTTCCAGATACGGGTGGGCGGGCGCCTGCGTGCGCAGCCCGAGGCCCTGATAGTCGGTGGTGACCACCGCATATCCGGAATTCAGGAACGCCGCAACAGCATTCAGGTCGCCGAACATGTCGGGCCGGTCCGACGGCCCGCAGTCGCGCGTCACGCCCGTCGTGCCGTGCGCGTAGGCGATCAGCGGCCAACCCGCGGTCGGTCGCTGATCTGGAGACTGCTGATCTGGGGGCAGCTCGCCGCCGGGCAAAAACACCGCACCCGACACCGTCGTCGACGAGCCGTCGACCCCCGACACCGAGCGGTAGACGATGCGCATCGCGTGGGCACCGGCAGGTAGGTGCGCGGCCCATTCGGCCGGCGGATCGGTGACTTCGACGACCTGCCCGCGGATGGCCGAGGTGTGCGCACTCACCGACGGCGCGGAGCGGGACGTCGCCGGGACCGCCGAGGTCGACGTGGCGCAGGCGGCGAGCGCCGTCGCGGCGCACACTGCGCCGAGCGCACCGAGGAATCTGCTCCGCCACAACACACGACGACGGTAGCGGCCCGCCCGGCCCCGGATTGCATCGGCGTTGCCAGTACTCGATTCTGTACGGGTGCAAGTGACTCTCGGAGACGCGATCCCGACACCGCGTCGCCGGGCGAGCCCCCCGCCCCCGCCGGCCGCGGCCCAGGTGATCTCCCCGCCCGCCGACGACGAGATCTACGAATATCTCGGCCCGCAGATGCGCTGGATTCAGCTCGTGCTGCTCGTCGCGTTCGGATTGGCGGCATGGTCGTTGACGGCCTTCGCGACCGCACACCCGGCGTTGTGGCCGGCGCTGATCGTGCTCGTCGTGAACGCGGTGGGGACCGCGCTGTCGTTGGTGACCGGCCTGTACCGGCGGCGCGTGACGTGGCGCACACACCAACAGCTCGCTGCGACATGGCATCCCGACGGCGGGCAGTTCGCGTCGGTGGACGTGTTCCTGCCGACATGCGGGGAGAGCCTCGCCATTCTGCGCAACACCTACCGTCACGTGGCAGCGCTCGGCTGGCCGGGCGTGCTGCGTGTGCACGTCCTCGACGACGCCGCATCCCCGGCCGTGGCCGGCCTGGCCGCCGAGTTCGGCTTCGCCTATCGGGTGCGGCCCGACCGCGGGCATCTGCGCAAGGCCGGGAACCTGCGGTACGCGTTCGACCGGACCGACGGCGACGTGGTGGTGATCTTCGACGCCGACTTCTGCCCGCGCCCCGACTTTCTCGCGCACCTGATGCCTTACCTCGACGACCCGCAGGTGGCCATCGTGCAGAGCCCGCAGACCTTCGCCACCACCGAACAGATGGGCTGGATCCAGCGCACCGCCGGAGCCACGCAGGAGTTCTTCTACCGCTGGGTGCTGCCGTCGCGGGACCAGATCGACGCGGCCAATTGTGTTGGGACATCGGCACTCTACCGCCGCTCGGCGCTGGCGCACGTCGGCGGATTCGCGCCGATCGAGCACAGCGAGGACCTCCACACCGGTCATCACCTGCAACAGGCCGGCTACCGCATCCGGTACGTGCCGGTGGTGCTGTCGCGGGGACTGTGCCCCACCGACCTCGCGGGGTTTCTCAACCAGCAGTACCGCTGGTGCATGGGCTCACTGTCGCGGGCACACAATCCCGTTTTGCCGCAAGACTATCGGCCGATGACGCTGCGCCAGGCGCTGGCGCACTCGGCGGGCGTCTTCTACTACCTGACGACCGCGATGAACGTCTTCATGGTGTTTCTGCCCGGCATCATCATGCTGATCGCGTTCCCCGACGACATCCGGCCCGCGCAGCTCGTGCCGTTCCTGTTCGGGTTGTGGGTGTACCTGGTGATGTTCCCGCTGGTGTCACGCAGTCGCTGGCGGTTCGAGGTGCTGCGCATCCAGATGGCCTACGGGTTCGCCCACACCGTCGCGATCGTCCACAAGCTGTTCGGCCGCGAAATCGGATGGGTGCCCACCGGAGCGGTCGGCACCAGCAATTCGCTGGCGCGGTCGATCAGCGCGCTGGGTGCGGTGTCGCTGGGGGCGTCGCTCGTCGGGTTCTGGCTGTTCGCATTCGTCGACGTCCGCGCCGACGGTCTGCCCGCGTTCTGGATGATGATCGGATTCGCCTGCGCCTACAGTTATCTCGCGGTGCCGCTGCTCATCGAGTTCGTGCGGGTGCTGGTGGCTCGCGGGCGCCCGGGCGGGGTTGCGGTGGACGACGCCGACGTGCTGCCCGCTGACGTGCTGGACGTTGGTGCCCTGCCCGCCGATCAGCCGGACGCGCCGGATCGGTTGCCGCGGCCGTCGGTGACCGAGCGTCGGCCGACCGCACCCAACTGGAACCGGATCTCGCGGTGGGAGGTCGTCGGCTACACCGTGGCGATCGCGTTCGTCGCCGCGCTCGCGCTGGGCGTGTTCGACATCATGCTCCCGTGGACGGCGTCGTGACCCGACCGCACACGTCGACCTTCTTCACCGACGTCGCCGGACTGCGTGGTGTCGCGGTGCTTTTGGTGGTGCTCTTTCACGCCCGGATTCCGGGACTCGACGGCGGATTCGTCGGCGTCGACATCTTCTTCGTCATCTCCGGATTCCTCATCACCGGACTGCTGATCCGCGAATTCGAGAAGACCGGCACGGTGTCGTTCAAGGGTTTCTACGCGCGACGCTGCCGCCGCATCATTCCGGCTGCGGCGCTGGTGATCGTGGTGTCGTTGATCGGCGCCGCCCTCACGATGCCGCTGTTGCGGGTGTTCAAACAATCCCTCGATCTGCTTGCCGCCGCAGCGAATCTGGCCAACTGGCATTTCATCGCCCAGAACGCCGACTACCTCGCCGGCGCCATCGACGGCAGCCTCGCCACCCACTTCTGGTCGCTGGCCATCGAGGAGCAGCTCTACCTCGTGTGGCCGATGATCATCTTCGCCGCAGCGATCCTGGTGGCGAGAACCCCGCTACGGCACCATCTATCGGTCCGGTCGTCGATCGGTCTGGTGGTCGCCGCCGTCACCGTGGGCTCGCTGATCTGGGCCATCCGGCTCACCCCGGTCGACCCGGCCACCGCCTACATGGCGACCTATACCCGCGTCTGGCAGTTCGGGGTCGGTGGGCTGCTCGCCGTCGCCGAGCCGATCCTGATCGGTGCCGCACGCCGCACCGCGCCGACCCGAATCCTTGCGGCGCTGCTGGGCTGGGTAGGCATCGCCGGGCTCGTCGCGTCGGCGGTCCTGATCACCGCGACCACGCCGTATCCGGGCACGGCCGCACTGCTGCCCACGATCTCGACGGCGCTGATCATCCTGTCGGGCCAGGTGATTCCGGCCGACGTCGGCACCCGCGCGGGTAATGCGTTCACGGCCGGATTTCTGTTGTCGGTGCCGCCGATGCGGTTCCTCGGCCGCGTGTCCTACTCCTGGTATCTGTGGCATTGGCCGGCGCTGGTGCTGTTCGAGACGCAGACGGGGAGCACGGCATGGCCGGCGTTGCTGGCGGTGACCGGGGTGGCGTTGCTGATCGCGATCGCCTCGACGCTGTTCTTCGAGGAACCGCTCATCGCCAATGCCGAACTGCGACGCAACCATTCGGCGTCCATCTCGGTCGGTGTCATCGGACTGGTGATCGGGCTGGCCGTGTCGATGACTGCTGGTGTGATCACCGTCAAGGTGGCGAGCGGCGACACCGTCAGCAACGCCGCCCTGAGCTACCAGTCGGTGTTCGGGCAGGAGAGTGGTGCCACGTCGGGTCCGGTGGTGCCGAATCCGTTCCAGGCGTACGACGACCGGCCGTCGCCCACCGAATGCCTGGTGCCGGTCGGCGACTACGGGCCGGGCCGCGAGTGTGCATTCGGCCCCGGTGACGGTATCCCGGTGGTGCTGTTCGGCGACTCGCATGCCGAGCAGTGGGCGGAGACGTTGCGCGCCATCGGTACTGCGCACAACTGGCGGATCTACCAGTTCACCAAGGCGGCGTGTCCGGCGCAGAACCTGCGCCCACGGACACACCGGCCCGATCCGTTCAACGCCGCCGATTGCGTCCGCTGGCGGGAAGACTCACTGCACCAGATTGCCGCGCTCGCACCGAAGATCGTCATCTTCTCGTCCCTGTCGACCTACGTCCCCGACTATGACGAGTCGGCGCAGGCGTGGGACGACACGCTTGCGGTGCTGCGCGGCACCGGTGCGCGCCTGGTCTATATCGCCGACACCCCGTATCCGAACTTCCAGATCGCCGACTGCATGTCGGGTGCGCTGGACGACTGGACGCGCTGCAACTTTCGGCTCGACGATGTGGTCCGCCACGAACCGATCCTCACCGAGCAGGCACGCGGGCGTGACCGTGACATCGTCACCCTGAGCGTGAACAGCCTTCTCTGCGACGGCGATACGTGCGTGCCGGCGCGTAACAAGATCCTCTTCTACCGGGACGAGTCGCATCTGACCGCGACCGCGGCGAAGGTCCTCGAACCGGAATTGACCCGGCAACTGGATCGTCGGCGCTTCGACTACAACGCCCGGTAGGGCGTCACTATGGAATTATCAAGGTACACAGCTACTTCCGTAGAAGTATGGTCAGGAGGCGGGTGTGATCAGGCGGCGAGTGTCAGGCGGCGGTTGTCAGGCGGCGCTGTCGAGGCGTAGGGTGCGCCGGTTGTAGGCCGGTAACGGTCGTCGTTTGGGGTCGACCGCGGCGGGTGGGATGAGCCACGGGTGACGATCGAAGCCGATGATCACGTCCCACCCACTATCGTGGACGTCGTGGTGGCAGCTGGTGCACAGGAGGCATCCGTTGTCGAGGTCGGTGGGGCCACCGTCAGCCCAATGCCGCAAATGGTGCGCCTGCGTGCGCGAGGCGGGCGCGCCGCACTTGATGCAGCATTTGTCCCGGAGTAGCAACGCTTTTCGCTGTGCCGGGGTGAACAGCCGCTTTTCGCGTCCGACGTTCAACGGCACTTCGTCGTCGTCGACGATGACCACGGTGACTCCGGCATCACAGCCCAGTGTTTTCGCGGTGGCGGGCGTGACCGATCCCATGAACTCGAGTGCGGAAAGCTTCGGTGTGTCGGCGGGGATCGTCAACAGCACCCCACCGGTCGGCTTGCAGGACACGGTCTCGTCGGCAAGACCCTTCTGGGCAAGTTCGAGGATGGTTTCGAGAGCATCAGCACGTTTCCGTTCGACCGGCCGCGGATCGTGCGAGCCGTCGGGTTGAGGCTTTGGCGCGGACAGTGTTTCGACGAGGCTGTGGAGTTTCTCCCCGGCGACCGCATCGAGATTCGCGCGCACGTCGAGCCGGCCGTCGCTGGTTTTGTGGTAGCCGAGTTCGTTGACGGTCTTGTCTTCGGCGGCAGGCGTACCGCCGGTGTCATCGGCAAGAATGTTGCCGAGTTGGTGTGCGTGCTTGCCGATTTCGGCGGGACTCATCCCGGACAGTGCTTGGGAGACGAGGGCGCGGGTGTGGTCGCGGCGTTGCTCGGGGGTGACGGGTTCGCCGGCGCGGGAGGCGATGTGGGTGAGTCCGCGGACGATGGCGTCGGCGTGGTCGAGGGACACTGACCCGTAGGCGCTGTGCTTATGGAGTCCGTCGATGTTGTCGGTGGTGCCGATGCGAACGAGCCGGCCCGCGACGGCCGGGGCGAATCCCATGGAGATCAACAGTTCTCGCACCGATCGGCCTTGGGGTGCGGTCATGTTGAGGCGGTCGAACTCGCCGGTCAGTTTCGCCGCGTAGTGATCGAGCATGTTGCGCAACGTGTTCAGTTGCTGCATCGCGGCGAACGCTTCACGTGAGGTGAGGTCTGGACTGTAAGCACGGTCGTCGAGTTGGGCGATGAGGTGCCCGTACAGTTCGGCGGAAAGAGTGGTGGCGTCGATCATGGATTCCCCCCTGGATGATCTTGCGATAAGTCCAGTGTAGCAGAAAATTTGTTCGACGCGCAAGTGTTCGACGAGTTATTAGCAAGGGCGACAAACACTTTCGTCACTTCAGTGAACAGATATCGCAAATCCTCGCGGACAGCGCTCGCCGCTACCGGAGTCCCAAGCCGGCGACGCCGGCACGGAAGGCGGCGGTACTTGCCGGAGTCGAGTTGAAGCGCCAGTCGCGTTCTTTGTCCATCTGGAACCAGACGAAACCTTCGACGCGTGACTGACTTTGGATGAGGGTGAAGAAGTCTCGAATCCAGCCGGCCTTGTCCTCGGGGGAGGGGCCGTCGGCGGAGGCGACCTCGGTGACGAGGATGGGGTGTGTGCCGTCGATCTCGCGCAGCGCGTCGAGGCTCGGCGCAAAGAGGTCGGTCGCCGCCTGCCAGTGGTGGCCGGGCTGCTCGCCCCAGTTGTATCCGTCCAGCCCGAGTACGTCGACGAGGTCGGAACCGGGATAGGCATCGGCGAACGGATTGGTACCGGGAGTGAGAACGTTTGGCGCCCAGACGAACTGCACCGAAGGTATGCGGGCCTCGTGCATGACCGAGTGCATCCGCGCCCAGGCGGCGCGATAGTCGGCGGCCGTGTTGCCGTTGACGCCGATCGACCACGGATACCAGGTGCCGTTCATCTCCTGCGCGAACCGCAACAGCACCGGTTTGCCCCACGACGCGAGACCGTCTGCCCAGCTGGCGAATTGGGTGTCGAACGCACCCGCGGCGATGCGCGCGAGGGAGTGGTCGGGCTGGTCGACGCCGCCGTCGGGTCGCCACGGCTCCAGGGTGAGCAGTGGTGTCGCGCCGGTGGTGGCGATCGCGTCGAGTTCTGCGGTCGGCACCGGGTCGCCGATCGCGGCAAAGCGGTGCACGTATTTCGGGGGTGCGCCGGCCAGGGTGGCGAGTTGCTGCAGCGGTGAACGGGTCGACCCCGCGGCGGGCAGCACCGACGGGATGAACGCACCCCACGGTCGTAGTGCCGGTGGCGGCGTCGCCGGTGCGGGTGTCACCTGCCGGTCCGACGCGCATGCGGCCACCAATCCGACCGTGCCGAGCGCCCCCAGCCGCAGGAGATCACGTCGTCGGATGCCGCGCGACAGCGAGCGCGGCGGTCGGTCAGGCGAGTCCACCCGGTCATGCTATTCGGCGGTCGGCCTGTCGTCGGTTTGCCTGCGCGTCAAACGTCGTTGCGGGTGGGCGCTCGTCGATACGCGCGGGTACACGCCCAGAAGGCGATCCAGAGGGCGACGAGCGACAGCAGATCCGATTCGGTGATCCCGTGCCGGTCGGTGATGCGGATCATCGTCGACCCTTCCAGCGGCTTGTTCCAGATCACCCACGCAATACCGACGACGATGAGTACCAATGCCGCCCGCCCACTCGGCCGGAGCAGTGTCCACAGCCCGCATGCGAAGAGCAGATTCAGCAAGACGAGGGCGTGGAACAGATCGGGTGCGCGCATGGTGGACAAGTTTGTCCGGTGAGTCGCGGGCACACCATTGGACGCGAATCTTCCCGGTTCCCACCATTGCCTTCCCGCCCGGCACGTGTCACTGTCGCTGGCACATAGCGCCAACACCGAGGAGTGTCATGACCAGTACGCCCGACGACCCCGGCCGCCCACCGAATCCGGATGAGGATCCGCAGAATCCGGGGTATGCGCCGCCGGGCGGCGGATACGTTCCCCCGCAGGGCTGGCAGGGCCCGCCGCCGAACGCGGTTCCCGGGTACGCCCCGCCACCGCCGCAACTCGAGATCGGCGTCGCCCTGACCTACGGCTGGAACAAGTACAAGGCCAACGCAGGCAACTGGATTCTGTTCACGCTCATCACTTTTGTCGTCGTCGGTCTGATCAACGGTGCAGTGCGCGGATTCCACTACGATTCGGTCTTCAACGGACAGAGCATCGTCGCGTCGCTGGTGTCGGGGATCTTGAGCGTGCTCGTGGAGGCCGCGTTCACCCGCGGAGCGCTCAATGAACTCGACGGACGGAAACCAGCCTTCGGCGACTTCTTCAACTGGAACAACCTCGCACAGGTGTTCCTCGCGGCGATCCTCGTGTGGGCCATCACGACCATCGGCTTCATCCTGATCATCATCCCGGGCCTCATCGCGACGTTCTTGCTCTGGTACACCTTGGCTTTCGCGATCGACCGTGACCTCTCGGCCACCGACGCCATCAAGGGGAGCTTCGAGTTGACGTCGAAGAACGTCGGCACCCTGCTGTTGCTGGCGATCGTCGTGGTGCTGCTGAACATCGTCGGCGCGGTGCTGTGCCTCGTCGGGCTGCTGGTGACCGGGCCCGTCACGCTGATCGCGTCCACCTACGCCTACCGCGTGCTCTCCGGCGGGGTGGTGAGTCCGGCGCAGTAGCGGGGCACCCGAATTCGGTAGCGCCCGCCCATCCCCCGATCGGGGGAGGCGGAGATCCACCGGCAAGACCGCCGGTCGGCGGAGTCCGCATCGTGCCCGTCGGGGGCAGAGTCGGTGGTGTCAGAGAACACCGCAGCCCAAGCCCCACAACGGGACCCGGACTCCGCCAGATCAGGAGCACGCCATGACCATCTCGAAGAGCACCAAGAACCGCACCGTCGCCGTTCTCGCCGGCACCGGAATCGCGGCCGCACTCGCCGTCGCCGGCGCCGGGCTCGCCTCCGCCGGCACGGTTCCGGTCACCCACCCCGGCGAGCCGACGGTCGCGATGACCCTGACCAACCACACCGACCGCACCGAATGGCTGGCCGGTGCCAATCCCGGTACCGGGCAGTGGGTGCAGGCGCCGCACCTGTCGCTGGCCCCGGGCGCCTCGGAGACCATCGTGTCGAATGCGCCGTCGAGCCCTTACGAGACCGTCTTCGTCAACTACCGGGTCGGCGCCTTCGGTCCGACGGCCACCTACAACATCGAGAATGTGCGCGGCGACGTCAACACCGACATGACCGGCCTCTCGGGCGGTCACTACTTCATCGACGCCCACATCGACACCGGATACCCGAACGTCAACGTCGGCTACGACCTGTGGTGAGTGCCGGGTCGACCGCCGTCCGCCTCGCCGATGCTGCGCTCATCGGCGTGGTCGAAAGTGGTGCGGCACTACGTAACTCGCGTCGATCGCTCCTGGGTGTCGGTCCTGTCGCCAGCCCCGACACCTCGAACTCGACATCCTGATCGTCGAGGCCGCAGGTCAGAGTTGATCGGCTGTGCGGCCCTACCGACCCGATGCCCGCCCGTTTTCAGTCATTCCCGAAGTAGCAAATCGGCAAAACCCCAGGTCGTCGGCCGCCGGTACTTTGCGGAATGACTGAAAATGGGCGTTACTGGTCGATGGTGGCTCGCAGGCGTAGCGTCGGGATCAAGGTCCAGCCCGGAGCCGCCCGAGGTCGGACGATGTGCGCCTCGACCTCGGTGACCACGTCATTTACGTGAGGAGTCCCGATGAATCAGCCAGTTCCCAACCCGCCGCCACCGCCGCAGCCGACTCCGGCGCCCGAGCCCATCCCGGAGCCGCCACCGGAACCGCCGATTCCGGTGCCCACCCCGGACCCGCAGCCGGCGCCGCCCGCGCCGCCCCAACCAGACCCGGAGCCACGGCCGACAGTGATCTGAGCGAGTCGCTCGGTACGAGGACGCCGACGAGCAGCTCGAGCGAGGACAGGAGTCGATGACACCGCAGTGGCTTTCGATCCTCGCCGTGATGTCGCTGTCCATCGCCGGTCTGTGCGCGGTCGCGATCCTGGCCGACACCTACCTCCTGGGGTACCGGCAGCCGATGCGGATCATGGAGGCCGTTTGGCCGGTCACAGCCCTGTACGCAGGCCCGGTCGCGGTGTGGGCGTACCTCCGATTCGGACGACCCATGACCGACCGGTGGAAGCGTCGCCATGACGTGGACCAACCACCCGACAAGCCGCATTGGGCCTCAATTGGGTTGGGCGTCAGTCACTGTGGCGCCGGATGCACGCTCGGCGACGTCATCGCCGCCTTCGTGGTGTTCGCGCTGGGCCTCCAGGTGGCCGGTAGCGCCCTCATCCCGGAACTGATCGGCGACTATGTGCTCGCCCTCCTACTGGGAATCCTGTTCCAGTACGCGGCGATCGCGCCCATGCGAAAGCTCGGACTCCGCGACGGGCTGATCGCCGCGGCCAAGGCAGACATCCTCTCGCTCACGGCTTTCGAGGTGGGGCTGTTCATCTGGATGATCCTCGTCAGCACCGTGTTCTTCACGCATCCGCACCTGCACCCCGTCGAGGCCACGTACTGGTTCATGATGCAGATCGGGATGCTGCTGGGCTTCGCCACGGCGTGGCCGGCGAATGTCTGGCTCATCCGGCGCGGAATCAAGGAGGCGATGTGATCCCGTGCCGCCGCAGCCAAAAGCAACCGATATCGAGCTCTACGCTCCGCCTCGACGGCTTTCATGGCCAGCTACGAGCTCGACCACTCAAGGCCGAGAAGTGCCATCGCGCGGATGAGGTTCGGGTCCCCAGGATTGATGTGGATGTGTTCGAGAACCGTGACGTGTGGGCTGACCTCAGGGTCTGTGGCGCGCTCGTAGATCGCCCACATGCATAGGTTGTCGCCGTGCCGCGACTCGAACTCGATGCCGTTGACGGCCACGTCGCCGTGATCGGATAGGCCGTAGATCCAGCGTGAGATGGCTTGAGTGAGTTCGCGCGGCCGCCCGTCGCGGAGTGCGGCCGTATCGAGGTCGTCCAACCCGTATCGGATTGCCATGGACCGGAACAGCACGCGCAGGGTGGCAAGACTATCGGGGGCAGCCGGGACCGCGAAACTTCCTGTCAGAGAGCCTTGTCCGAGCATCCGGGCATCGCACCATGATGGTGGGAGTTGCCCTGGGGGCAGGGTCGGGTATTGCAACTCGTCCTCGTCGTCCACCGCGATCTCGTTGAGATCCGCGACAAGCTGAGGGCTGGGGCGAGCGAATGCGAGAACCTCGAGGTAGCAGGCGAGGGGAGTGTCCGCGCAGTAGAGGGTGCGCCACAGTCCGTCGGGATCATCCCAGCGGCCGGCGAATCGACCGTTGGTGGCATACTCCCATGGCGTCCATTCCCACGGCTGTGGGGTGTACCCGACCCGGTGGATGGGCGTGCCGGTGCGGATAGTCGCGATGATCGGCCCGCGCGGAGTGGTGATCACCGAGTGCCGTGGTTGCTTCACCCGACCGCGGCGAATTGTCGGGCAGCGGCGAGAACCATCGGTCCGACGTCGGCGAGTTCCCCGTCGCGCAGCAGAAGGGCAGGCGCGCGGTCGTCGAGGACGGGGTTGAGGCCCTGAAACCAGGCTTGTGCAACAGCTGTGGTGTCACGTGCGGCGATCAGCCGGGCGGCTCGGTAGGCGATACGGAGCCGTTCGACGTCCTCCGGATTGGCGATGGTGCGGGTGCCCTCAGCCCACTGCCGGACCGCACGGGTTTCCTTGACCCGGCCCAGGTAGGCGACAAGCCTCGCGCCGAGCAAGTCCCGCAGGGCAGCGACGAGTTCGGGCTGAGACATCCGTGCTGCGTCGTTGTAGGCGGCGAGATCGGGACGGGGATGTGCTGATGTCATGTGATCACCTCTCGATCACAGGGTAGATCACAAACTCGATGGCTGTCGATGTCAGTCAGAGCTTGGACCGCCATTCGGGGATGGCTTTGGCGGTGTCTCGGCCGGCCGCCTGCGCTCGGGCTCGCCTGTTTCCAGTCATGCGCGGAGTAGTGCGGCCGCAGAACCCCAGGTCGCGGCGTAACGATACTTCAGGGAATGACTGAAAACAGGCGGCGCGGTCGATGCGGTGGTCGTCGCCCGAGCCGCGACCGAGCTGCAGTCGGCTTCATGCGCCACCCAGCCGGCCGCGTCGACCCCGTCGCGCTCCACCACCGCCCCGACGAAGCCGACGCGGCGAGGCGCGGTTCCGTACCATACGGCAAGGTAAAACGACCGACACACGAATTTAACAAATATGCTGTGCGGCAGCGTTTTTGACCTGATTCGACCGACCGATCACCCCTTCGGACGCAGATGTACAAGTGGGTCAGCCGGAATGTCCAATGTGCGCACTACCTCACCATTGCGTGATCAACACATGATGTGTGTCACCCGATCTGGCACACGACATGGAGTGATCGATGACCCCGACAAGCGCGCTGCATGCGCCCCAGCTGATCGCGAACAGCGAGATGCTGTACCTGGTGTGGATTCCGGCGGACAAGGAGGCGGCGGCAGCGCTCGTCCCGGACGGTCTGACGCCGCGGACCGACGGTGCCGTCTACATGAACCAGTACCTGATCCGCGACGCCGGCCAGACCTCGAACGGGGCCGAGGCCGTCGACGGCTTCGGCGTCTACTCGCTGACCTACCTCGGTGCAGATCTGGCCGGCCTCGACACCGAGGCCGGGACCCCGGCCCGGTGGTGGACGCACTACTTCAACAGCTCCGAGTCGATGAACCGATACGCCGAAGAGCGTGGGGTACCGGCGTCGCCGGGCAGCACGACGCTGGAAGCCGACGGCGGCCGCATCGTTGCGACGACGAGCATCGACGGCCGACCGGTCATCCGCACGACCGCGCGTTTTGACGACTCCCTCGCCCGCGGGACCAGCCAGCTCCGCTACGTCACCCGCGATCCCGAAACGCAGGAGTTCATCAGCGGGCGCTACCCGTTCGTGATGGATTCGCACGGCGGTTTCGCCGTCGAATCCCTCGAATTCCTCGACCCGAGCCACGACGTGTACGCACTTCGTCCGGCCGACCCGCTGGAAGTGACCTTCGGCTTCTATTCGCCCGACATCACCTTCTGCTACCCGGGCGGCGAAGGGCCGCTCGGCTCGTTCCACGGCAGCTGACTCGCCACGCTGAACCACCCCCCCGGCACCACCGAAGTTGCCCACGAAATCCCTGACCGACAGCGGGCACCCGCCCGCGCCACAGCCCAATGAAAGGCAAACGCACATGGCACTTCTCGAGCGCAGCGAGTGGTACGACCTCGCACGTGCAACCGAATGGACGCCGACCTACATCACGATGGATGAGCTGTTTCCGCCGGAACACGATCTCGGTGCTGTAGGCGACGAGTGCACGGTCGTCGTCGATCTCGAAGACGTCGACCGTTCCGAGGTGATTCCGGATCGGCAGATCACCGCCGACGGTGCGGTACTGCATGCGGCGCAGCCCGCCATCGAGGGTCACGATCTCCTCGATGAGTGTGCTGCCGTCGGTGAGGACGACGGTGCGCTGCTTCATGTCGCCGCCCGACGACAGCATTCCGGGAAACCACCGGCTGATGTTCGGGACGTCTCGGATCACCTGCCACACGGCGTCGGCGCTGCGGTCGACGAGCACGGACGAGCGGAGCGGAGCCATGGGACACCTTGCTTTCTGAATGGGTTGGTGGGTGTGGGGACGCTTCTGGCGGGACGGGTCAGAGCGACGGCGGCAACGCGATGTACTTCGTGTTCAGGTATTCGTGGATGCCCTCGGTGCCGCCCTCGGACCCGTTGCCCGACGCCTTGACCCCGCCGAACGGGGCGGCCGCATCGGAGATGACGCCCCGGTTCACGCCGACCATTCCTGATTCGAGCCTGCGCGAAACCCGTTGGACCCGAGCGAGATCCGTGGAGTAGAAGTAGGCGGCCAGACCGTACTCGGTGCTGTTCGCCAGCGCGATGCCCTCGTCTTCGGTCTCGAATCCGATGATCGCGGCCACCGGACCGAAGATCTCCTCGGAGAGAATCGCGCTTCCCGCCGGGATGGCGTCCAGGACGGTCGGGGCATAGAACGATCCGGGGCCGTCGACGACGGCACCGCCGGTCCGGATTCGCGCGCCACGGTCGGCGGCGTCGTCGACGAGACGTGCGATGCGATCGCGCTGGCGGTCGTTGACCATCGGGCCGACGATGGTGGAATCGTCCCAGCCCGCCCCGACCGTCATCGCGGCGATGCGGTCGGCGAGTCTCGACGTGAACTCCTCGCGGACGCCGTCCTGCACGAGGATGCGGTTGGCCGCGGTGCAGGCCTCGCCGCCGTTGCGCATCTTCGCGGCGATCGCGCCTTCGACGGCGGCATCGAGGTCGGCGTCGTCGAACACCAGGAACGGGGCGTTGCCGCCGAGCTCCATCGACACGCGCAGCACCTGGTTGGCGGACTGTTCGATGAGCTTGCGGCCCACCTGCGTCGACCCGGTGAACGAGATCTTCCGCATGAGCGGGTGGCGCATCAGGGTGGCGACGACGTCGACGGCGTTCATCGTCGGCAGCACCGAGAGCACACCGGCCGGCAGGCCGGCTTCGGCGAACGTCGCGGCCAGCAGAAGCATGGTCAGCGGAGTGTCCTCGGACGGTTTGACGATCATCGTGCAGCCGGCCGCCAGTGCCGGGCCGATCTTGCGGGTGCCCATCGCGAGCGGGAAGTTCCATGGGGTCACGGCCAGGCACAGGCCCACCGGCTCTTTGGTGACGACGATGTTCCCGGCGCCCGACGGTGCGGTGGTCGTCCGGCCGTTGATCCGGACGGCTTCCTCGGAGAACCACCGCAGGAACTCCGCACCGTAGGCGACCTCGCCGAGACTCTCGCGCAGCGGGTTGCCCATCTCCAAGGTGATCGTCTGGGCGAACTCGTCCTTGCGGGCGGTGACGAGCTCGAACGCGCGGCGCAGGATGTCCGCACGGACGCGCGGGGGCGTGGCCGCCCACTCGGCGGCGACGGCTGCGGACCGCTCGACCGCGGTGAGGGCGTCCTCGACCGAGGAGTCGGCGACGGCGAGAAGACTCTCCCCGGTCGCCGGATTGAGCACGTCGAACGTGGCGCCAGAAGATGCCGGCCGCGGCTCGCCACCGATCCACGCTCCCCGCGGCAGCGAGGCGAGCAGTGCGTCGAACGAGGCCATGGGGCTCCTTTGATCGAGGTGATGTGTGTGATCGAGGTGTTGTGCCGCCGTTCCCGGGCAGTGGTCCTCATCCTCGCGGCGATCGACCCGTCCGTCGAGTGCCAGAATGGCCAACTACCCGGCTCCGGCTCATCCTTCGACGACGTTGCATCTCCGACGCGGATCTGCGGGGTGTCGATCACGAAGGGGTGAGGTGCTTGGGATGTGCCGGCGGGGTCCACTGTTGGAACCGGCGGGATCGAGGACATCTTCTGGTCCGAACGCGCATACGTGGGTGCCACCGTTCGTTACCGAATAGAGTGCGGCACAGCGTATTTGGGGAGAAGGCTTGATCGGTTGCGTCGTACTTGATCGACAGTGCGCCATCAAACGCCGCCGCGCCTGATCCGAAGTGGATCAGGGGCGGCTTTCGTCATTGCGGGACTAGAACACTCGGTGGGACTAGAACACTCGCCGATCGCGCGTCTGCTCGACTGCCTCTTTGCGGAGGTCGGTGAGTACATCCCCGATGAGCTGCGCGAGCCCCTCCACGGCATCGTTCGGAGTGTCCGCAAGCCAAGAGAGCGACGGGAAGCTGGGGCTGGTGGCAACCCACTCCTCATCCTCGTTGGAATAGCTGACCAAGAACTCGGGCCGAGAGTTGGGGATCGTTTCAACTGACATCTTCGTGTCCCTCCTGCTCGTACCGTTTCACCGCCGCGAGAACCTGCCTTACCTGGTAGGCCTTCGCGGTTCCATCCTTGTTCTTCTGTATGTTCACTCTCGGGTCGCCCGCCCAAGGCATCTTGAACACTGCGTGGCTGCCGCCCGACTGCCGAGGGGCACCAAAGTACCGGCGACACACGTGCATGAGGTCGTCATATCGAACACCACGCGGACTAGTACTACAGCCGTAGTTTGCGGTCATTGTGGTGATGACCTGCGTTTTTGGTGGCATTGGCGGGCTCGTTGTTGATGTTTGCGTCTCCATAGTGACCAGGTCAGGATGCTGTTGGCGCTGGTGTGGAGTGGGGTGAGGATGAGCGTGATGAACAGTCGACGGAATTCGTTGACGCTCAAGCGGATTAGTTGAGGATTGCGGTGCTCGAGGGAACGCTGAGCGGCGGTGGTCACCGCCAGGAACGCGTGGGCGAGCATGACCAGGATCGTCCAACGGTGCCAGGATGTCCAGGTCCGGACTTGATGCTGATCCAGGCCGGTCAATCCTTTACTCGTCTGGAAGGATTCTTCGACCGTCCAGCGCCGCCCGGCCACCCGCACCAGCTCGGCCAGGCAGACCGGACGCGGACTGTAGCAGCGGTAGTAGGCCAGTTCTCCGGTGGTGTCGTTGCGGCGGATCAGGATCGAACACTGCCCGGTGTCGACAGCTTCGACCGATGCGACCCACGCCCACGAGTACAGTCGGTCACCTTTGGTACCGACACCGGCCGACAGGGTCTGCCACGCCGCCGCGGGAAGATCGGCGGTGATCGTGGCGACGGCCACGTCGTCGCCGGCCGCGGTCGGTACCGTGCGGTTGCTGCCGACAGCCAGGACATACCCGATCTGCCGCTGATGCAACATGTTTCGCAGGTCGGGATCGGCGCCGTACACTTCGTCGCCGGCTACCCACCGGGCTGGCACCTCGGCGTCGAGGGCTCGGCTGATCAGTGTGGCGGCCAGTGCCGGTTTGGTGGCAAAACCCACGTCGGCGGGCACGCCGCTGTCCGCGCATCGATCGGTGTCATCGCACCACGATTTGGGCATATACAGGGCACGATCGATCAAGGCGTGTCCTTTGGAACTGGTGTA
>NZ_JBNCLY010000011.1:0-35911 GCF_049844915.1 Gordonia sp. DT30
GTCGTCGAGATCATCACCTGGGATCCCGCCGACGTACTGAAGGATGCCGTCACACGCTCGTCGAGCGAATCGCGCCTACGCCACCTGCTCGCCACCCGCGGACTCTGACGCGCGCAAAAATTTGCAGCCTTTAGTCGCGGAAAACGCGACTAACTGCTGCAGATTCCCGGTGTGGTCAAGTACCTACCCGCGGCGTGCCCGCAGAACCACATCGTTGATGTGATGCCCGCCGCCGGCCGGACGGCCACGCGCGCGGGTCTCCTGGGTGACGACCGTCCACTCGTCGTCGAGCATTGCGGCGACGTCGTCGGGCAGAACGTAGTCGTCGGGGTCAAAGCCGTGTTCTCGCATGCCTTCTGGCGCATGAGCAACCACGAGAAGGGTGCCACCGGGCCGGACGGCGTCGGCGAGTTTGCGTGCGACGTCACGATCGTCTGCCTTGATCGGGAAGTAGTGTGCGGTCACCAGGTCGAAGTCACGGCCGGGTATATCGTCGACGACGAGATCGGTCTGTAGCCAGGTGATGGACGCGCGCGGATCGATCTCGCGGGCCCGGTCGACGGCCACCTGGGAGATGTCGACGGCGGTGACCTGCCACCCCGCATCGGCCAGCCAACGCGCATCGGCGCCCTCCCCCGACCCCACCTCCAACGCCACGCCCGGCGTCAGGCCCGAAACCTCCACCGGAAGCGCCGGATTGACGTCACTTGTCCACAACCTGTCCGCATCGCGGTAGCGGGCGTCCCATTCCGCCGCGCCGTGCGGGCTTCCTTGCTCGGTACTCATGCCACGACTCTGGCACGCCGAGGTCACCACGTCGATCGTGATTGCCACGATGGCAAGAACCCGCCGTCGCGTGTCCGGGTGGCCGACCCACCGTGGGTGAGGGCAGACTGGGATTCATGGCATTCCCCCTTCGCATCGGTGTCCAGATCCAGCCCCAGCACGCACCCGACTACTCGTTGATCCGCGACGCGGTACTCCGCGCCGAGGACGCCGGGGTCGACGTCGTCTTCAATTGGGATCACTTCTACCCGCTCTATGGCGATCCCGACGGCGCCCATTTCGAATGTTGGACGATGCTGGGTGCCTGGGCCGAGCAGACCGAGCGCGTGGAGATCGGCGCGCTGGTCACCTGCAACTCCTACCGAAACCCCGACCTGCTCGCCGACATGGCGCGCACCGTCGACCACATTTCCGGTGGCCGGCTGATCCTCGGGATCGGTGCGGGCTGGTTCGAGAAGGACTACGACGAATACGGATACGAGTTCGGCACCAAGGGCTCACGCATCGGCGATCTCGGAGAGGCGCTGCCGCGCATCGACTCCCGACTGAAGAATGTCAACCCGGCGCCCACCCGGCACATCCCGGTCCTGATCGGCGGCAGCGGCGAGAAGAAGACACTGCCGCTGGTCGCCCGGTACGGCGACGCCTGGCACGGATTCAATGATGTCGAGACCTACCGCCACAAGGCGAAGGTGCTCGCCGAACATTGCGACGCCGTCGGTCGTGATCCGCAGACCATCGAACGCTCCGCCGCCATCGAATTCAAGGATGACGTGGATTCGCTGCTACGCGACGCCGACGCCATCACCGCCGAGGGCGTCTCGTTGCTGACCGTGGGCATCACCGGTCCCGACTACGACATGACCGCCGTCAAGGCCCTCTGCCGCTGGCGCGGATGACACGAATCGGGTAACACACCTGGCATCGTCGGACGCGCGGGGCCGCGTCCGACGATGCCCTAGATTGATAACCATGCTGTGTTCGGGAGGGTCGGGGGCGTCCCCGCGCGCGATGCGGTCGGTGGGCACGTTCATGTTGGTTGCGGTGGTGCTCCTCGCCTCCGTTCTGCTCGGGGCGCCCGGTCGCGCCGGCGCCGAGGCACCGACGCGGCTGCCCGAACCGATCTCCGACCCGGCCGGTGTCCTGCCTGCTGGTCAGCGTGATCAGCTCCAGCGGTCGCTTGACGGTCTCTACAACGACCACAGCGTGCAGCTCTGGGTGGTGTACGTCGGCAACTTCGACGGGCTGACTCCCGAGCAATGGGGGCAGCGCACCGCCGAGCTCAGTGGCCTCGACAATCACGAGGTACTGCTCGCCGTCGCCACCACCGACCGTTCGTACTGGTTCGGTGCCCTGGGTTCGGTCGACGGCGTCTCCCAGTCGGATCTGTCCGACATCGCGACCGGCGACATCGTCCCGGCATTGAAGAAGGGCGACTACGCCGCGGCCGGGGTCGCTGCGGCCGACGGACTCGGTGACGCGCTCACCCCCTCGCACACCGGTCTCATCGTCGTCGGCACGCTGGCCGGTTTGGCGGTTCTCGCCGCCGCCGGCTTGTGGGTCTACTCGCGCCGACGCAAGCACCGGCAGCTGCAGACCGGTCTGGAAACCATGCGCGAACACGAACTGACCGTCGATCAGCTGGCCGCGCAGCCGCTCGAGGTGCTCGACGCGTGGTCGCGGGAGGTACTCACCGACACCGACAACGCCATCCGCACCAGCGGTGAGGAGTTGCGGCTGGCGGTCGACGAGTTCGGCGAGACCCAGACCGAACCGTTCCGACAGGCCGTGGACGCGGCCAGACAAGCTCTCGCCGCCTCGTTCACGCTGCGGCAGCGGCTCGACGACAACATCCCCGAGACACCCGACGAGCAACGATCCCTGCTCCTGCGCATCATCACCACGTGCACCGATGCCGACCATGCGCTCGATGAGCAGGCCGCCGCCTTCGACGAGATGCGCAACCTGCTGATCAACGCATCGGCCCGCTTCGACGAGATCACCCGCCGACTCGTCGACATGCGCACCCACGCCGACGCCGCGCAGCAACAACTCGACACACTGGTCGCCACACATGGTGAGCAGACCTGCGCGTCGATCCTGCACAACGTGGCACTGGCGCGGCAGGAAATCGACTTTGCCGAGCGCAGCGCCGATCAGGGCCGCGAGGCCATCGCCCGGCCGGCCGGCGAGCAGGGCCCCGCGGTCGCCGACATCCGCGCGGCGGAGGGCGCCATCGGGCAGGCGACCACCTTGCTCGACGCCATCGACCACGCGGAGGCCAACATCGCCGCCGCACACACCCGGGTGCCCGCGCTGATCACCGAGGTCGAGGGTGAACTGGCCGAAGCGGCACAGCTCGGGGCCGACGGCGGCCCGGAACTGGCGTCCGCGGTGTCGACTGCCACGACCGCACTGGATGCGGCCCGCACCGGATTCGACGCCGACCCGCTCGGGGTGTTCACCACACTCGCCGAGGCCGACGCCACGCTCGACAAGGCTCTCGAAGCCGCCCGGGGAGCGGCGGCCGAACGCAGCCACCGCACCGAACTCCTCACTGCTGCACTGACGTCGGCGCAGGCGAAGGTGTCGGCGGCCCGCGACTTCATCGGCACACGCCGCGGTGCGGTGCAGTCGGTGGCGCGCACCCGGCTCTCCGAGGCGGAGCGGCTGCTGCAGGATGCGCATGCCACCGTCGGCACCGACCCGCAGGCCGCTGCCGACGCCGCCCGGCGCGCGGGTTCGCTGGCCGATCAGGCACTGATGGCCGCGCAGGGCGACGTGGTCAGCTGGCAGCAGAGTCAGCAGCCCCGATCACACGGATCCTCGATGGCCGGAGCGGTTCTCGGCGGCATCCTGGTCGACAGCTTTCTACGCGGCAGCATGCGCGGGGGCGGGGGATTGCGGGGCGGCGGATACGGGGCTGGCGGATACGGGGGCGGCTACACCAGCGGCGGCCGCAGTCCCGGCTCGTTCGGTGGGTCGTCGAGTTCCGGCCGGATAGGTGTCGGCGGCCGGTTCTGACACCACGGTCGGACACGCACCGGCTGTTCGGCTGGTGTTCACAATCTGCTCGCCTTCGGTTCGCCCCGACTCCCTAGGGTCGGACAAGCTTCGCAAACAGCCCTGCGGAGATTCCTTGTCCAGCTCTGCCGTCGGGAGGCTATTTCGTGCGTATTCCTTTGCAGCTGTTCACAACTGGCGAGCGGTCGGCTCACTCGTGCAACGATCGGCTGGGGCGCTCCGCCCGCGCACGCATCACCTGCCGCTACAAGTGCGGCGACGCGTGCCGGCAGGAGCCGGGGAACACCAGCGACAACGTCTACTTCCGGGATGTCGTGCGCGCCGGGCTGTCCCGTCGCGGCTTCCTCAAGTCGACGGCGGTGGCAGCGGGCGGCATCGGTGCCGCATCGTTGCTCACCGCGTGCGGTGACGACACTTCCACCGCCGCATCCGAATCACCGCGTGCCGGTATGGATTTCAGTCCGGTGGCACCGAATACCACCGACGCGGTGGTGATACCGGATGGCTACCGGCAGCAGGTCGTCATCCGCTGGGGTGATCCGGTGCTGCCCGGGGCTCCCGCGTTCGACTTCGACAATCAGACGCCCGAGGCGCAGGCCGGGCAGTTCGGCTTCAACAACGACTTCGCCGGCCTGATCCCGATCGACGGGGTCCCCGACCACCACTATCTCGTGGTCAATCAGGAATACACCACCGAGGAATTCATGTTCCGCGGATACCGCACCAAGGAGCCGACCGAACAACAGGCGCGGATCTCGATGGCCGCGCACGGCATCACCGTCGTCGAGGTCGCCGCGGTGCCACGTTCGGGTGCACTGAGTCCCGTTGTGGGCGAGCGTAATCGAAGGATCACCGCCGCCACCCCGTTCCGGCTGACCGGGCCGGCGGCCGGCAGTGCGTACGTGCGAACCACCGCCGACCCGGCCGGGACCACCGTGCTCGGCACGATCGGCAACTGCTCCGGTGGCATCACGCCGTGGGGCACGATGCTCTCGGGTGAGGAGAACTTCAACAACTACTTCGGCAACGCGAGCCGCGTCACCGACGCCGCGGTCACCGGCAATCTCGAGCGGTACTCCTTTGCCGACGACGCCGACTACCACCAATGGGGACGCTTTGATCCGCGCTTCGATCTTGCGCGAGAACCCAACGAGGCCAACCGGTTCGGATATGTCGTCGAGGTCGACCCGACCGACCCGACGTCGACGCCGATCAAGCACAGTGCACTCGGGCGGCTCAAACACGAGTCGGCGACCATCCACGTGGTCCAAGGCGGTTCAGCGGCGGGGACCGTCGTCGCCTACAGCGGCGACGACGAACGCTTCGAGTACATCTACAAGTTCGTCTCCAGCCGCAAGGTCACCCCGCCTCGGTCGAGGCAAGCACGCGAGGCCAACCTGCGCATCCTCGACGAAGGCACGCTGTACGTGGCGAGCTTCACCGGGGATCACCCCGAGCAGATCGACGGCAGCGGTAGTCTCCCGGCGAGCGGCGGCTTCACCGGCTCCGGTCGCTGGCACCCGCTGCTGACCGTCGACGAAAACGGCACTGCGCATTCACATGTCGACGGCATGACACCCGAGCAGGTTTCGGTGTTCACCCGGGCCGCCGCCGACAAGGCGGGCGCCACCAAGATGGATCGTCCCGAGGACATCGAGCCGCACCCGCAGACCGGCAAGGTCTACTGCGCGCTGACCAACAACACCAAGCGCGGGACCGAGGGCAAGGCGGCCGCCGACACCGCCAACCCGCGCAACGAGAACAAGAACGGTCAGATCATCGAGATCGACGACGACCACGCCGGTACCGAGTTCCATTGGGACCTGCTGCTGGTGTGTGGCGATCCGGCCGAGGCCGACACCT
Source organism: Gordonia sp. DT30 (assembly GCF_049844915.1). Classification (NCBI taxonomy): domain Bacteria; kingdom Bacillati; phylum Actinomycetota; class Actinomycetes; order Mycobacteriales; family Gordoniaceae; genus Gordonia; species Gordonia sp. DT30. The sequence goes on from NZ_JBNCLY010000011.1 coordinate 5,674, forward strand.
ACTATGCGGGCTTCGACAAGACCAAGGTCAGCCCGATCTCCTGCCCCGACAACGTGGCCTTCGATCCGCACGGCAATCTGTGGATCTCCACCGACGGCAATGCGCTCGACAGCAACGACGGCCTGTTCTCGGTGGCCCTCGACGGCGCCCGGCGGGGCGAGACCAAGCAATTCCTCACCGTGCCCAAGGGCGGTGAGACCTGTGGACCCATCGTCGACGCCGAACGTGTCGTGGTCTGCGTCCAGCACCCCGGTGAGGACGACGATCACTCCGCCGACAACCCGATGTCGCACTGGCCCGACGGCGGCTCGTCGCAGCCGCGCCCTGCGGTCGTCGCGGTGTGGCGCGACGGCGGTGGGTCGATCGGCGTCAACGCCTGACGTCGCGGCCCCACACGAAATAGGCGATCGGCCCGAGGTAGTTCACGGAGGACGCGACGACCCACGCCTTCTTGGCGCCCCGGACCTGATCGGCCGGGCGGCGCGACAGATCCCACAACGCCGCCGCCTGCACGACGAGCTGGCCGGCGGCGCCGATCCGTATCACCACGCGGGAGCGCTTCGACAGTTCGGAGAACTTCTTCTTACGTCGAGTCACGTGTGTCACACTATCGGCCCTTTTACTTCGTAGCTCTAAGTATTAGACTGGCTAACTGTGAGCGCACCAGTAGAGGACTCCACCGACATCGCCCGGGCCATCCGCCCGGCGGTGACCCGCCTGTACCTGATCCTGCGGCGTCACACACCGATCCCCGAATACTCGGCAGCCCAGGCGTCCGGCCTGGCGACCCTGCTGGATCACGGTGCGATGCGCATGGGTGACTTCGCCGCCCGCGAGTCGATCCGCATGCCCACCGCCACCAGCCTCGTCGACGGACTCATCCGCAACGGACTGGCCCGCCGCGACCCCGATCCCTCCGATCGCCGTGCGGTGCTGGTCTCGCTGACCGACCACGGCCGCTCGGTGTTGCAACGGGTCAGCACGCAACGCGATGACGTTTTGGCCCATGCCATCGCCGAACTCGCCGACGACGACCGCGCCGCGCTGGCCGCCGCCGCACCGGCCCTGAAAGCACTGCAGGAGGTGCTCGAGGGCCGGCAGCCGACCACACCACGCCAACCATCCACGAGGTAGAAATGAGCACACCAACGACCACCGCACATGACGGTGCACACGAGCAGCAGCAGTCCCTGCTGCGCACCTTCGCCCAGCAACCACGGACCGTATGGGTGACCGCCTTCGCCGCGGTCATCGCATTCATGGGCATCGGGCTCGTCGATCCGATTCTCAACAGCATCGCCGAGGCGCTCCACGCGCCGCCGGACAAGCTGACCCTGTTGTTCGGCGTATACGTCGGCGTGCAGTGCGTCGCCATGCTGATCACCGGCTGGACGGCCTACCGATTTGGACCGAAACGCACACTGACAGTTGGGCTTTCGCTCATCGTCATCGCAGCGGGCATCTCCGCCTTCGCCAGTGGCATCGACCAGCTGATCGCCTACCGCGTGATCTGGGGCCTGGGCAACGCGCTGTTCATCGCCACCGCGCTGGCGTTCATCGTCAGCTCCGCCAAGGGTGGCCAGCACGGCGCCATCATGCTGTATGAGGCCGCGCTCGGCGTCGGTCTCGCCGTCGGGCCGCTACTGGGAGCCGTGCTCGGCTCCTGGACCTGGCGTGCACCCTTCGCCGGTACCGCCATCCTCATGCTGATCGGTGCGATCCTCTGTGCGGTGATGCTGCCTGCCGACGGACCGCGCACCGACCGACAGCCGGTGCGGATCGTCGACCCCCTGAAGGCGTTGCGTGACCGCACTCTGTTGATCACGTCGATCGGTTCGGCGTTCTACACCGGCGCACTGTTCACCGTCATCGCCTGGGCGCCGATCGCGATGGGGCTCAAGCCGATCTGGGCCGGCCTGATCTTCTTCGGATGGGGCCTGCTCACCGCGCTGGCCGGCGTCTTCATCGCGCCGCGCCTGGCCGGGTGGATCGGGCAGCGCGGAGGTGTGATCACTGCGATTGCCGGCTACGCGATCGTGATGGCATTGGCCGGCGTCGGGACCTTCGAGGGACAGGTGTGGCTGATCGGCCTGGCCGTCGTCCTCTCCGGTATCCCCTCGGGCGTGCTCAACACGCTGTTCACCGGCCTCGCAATGGGTTCCGGCGACGGCCACACACCTCGGTCGGTCTCGAGTGCGGGATACTCGTTCCTGCGCTGGGCCGGTGCCGCCGTGGCTGCGGTGCTCGTCGCCCACCTCGCCGAGTGGTTCTCGTCGACCGCCGCCCCCTGGTGGTTCGCCGCCGGCTACTGCGTCGTCGCGGTCATCGCGGTGAGCTTCGTCAAGATCCGCTCCGCGGAGGAACACGACGTCGAAGAAGAAGCCGTGCTGGTGGGTGCCGAAGAGTACTGAGCCCAGATGAACACAGAGTTCTGAGAACCACTGGGACCACACGGATGTCGGGGGACGCGCCACCCGGTTGCATGCAGCCGGGTGGCGCGCTTCGTGTCGCTGCGCCCGCTGTCACCGGGTGCGCCCGTCGTACCTTTCGCGCGCGGTGATGACCTCTTCGATGTGCAGCACGGACCACTCCGTGAGCGCCCTCAGCGGTTCTCGCAACGTCTGGCCGAGCGCGGTCAGCTCGTACTCCACATGTGGCGGCACCTCGGGGTAGACGGTCCGACTGACCAGTCCATCGCGTTCGAGGGTTCGCAGCGTCTGGGTGAGCATCTTCTCGCTCACGCCCGCCAGCGCCTGCCGGAGCCGGCCGAACCGGGAGATCCCGTTTCGGCCGAGTTCGCCCAGCACGAGGACTGCCCACTTGCTGCCGATCTGGTCGAGCAGGTCCCGCGACGGGCACCCGCGCTCGTACGGATCGAATGACGGTATGCGCTCGGTCACGTTCTCGATAGCAGTCACCCGCCTCACCTCCATCCTTTCGCTTCGGTAAGTACCCTACCAACGAGTGGCTACTTCCCAACAGAGAGTGTTCAGCTCATGGTGGGTTCATCCGCCCGCGGACCGGCCGCGGCACGCGTGCGAGGCACGTTGCGGAACGAACTGGAGAAGGGATCATCATGTCGATCGTCGTCACCGGAGCCACCGGCCAGCTGGGCAGGCTCACCGTCGAGGCCCTGTTGCGCCGCGGAATCCCGGCCGGGGACATCATCGCCACCGGCCGGGACATCACCAGGATCAAGGACCTGGCCGACCGCGGTATCACGGTGCGCCGCGCCGACTTCGCCGATCCCGACAGCTTGGCCGAGGCATTCGAGGGGGCGGACGAGCTGCTACTGATCTCGGCTTCGGTTCCCGTGGGCGAGCGGGTCGCCAACCACCGGCGCGTGATCGACGCCGCGGCGTCGGCGGGCGTGTCGCTGGTGGTGTACACGAGCACGACGCACGCGGACACGGCCGGCAGCGTCCTCGGGAACACACACCGTGAGACCGAGGAGTATCTCCGGGACCGCGGAATCCCCAGCGTGATGTTGCGCAACAGCTGGTACCTGGAAAATTACACCGCGCATCTGCCGCAGATCCTGGGCAACGGCGTCGTCGTCGGCGCCGCAGGCGAGGGACGGATCAGCGGCGCGACCCGCGCCGACTACGCCGAGGCCGCAGCGGTGGTCCTCACCACCGAAGGTCACATCGGTGCCGTGTACGAGCTCGGGGGCGACGAATCGTTTACCCTGACCGAGCTCTCCGGCGCGATCTCCGCCGCGGCCGGACAGCAGGTCACCTATGCCGACCTGCCGGTGTCCGAACTCGCTCAGGTCCTGACCGCCGCAGGCCTGCCCGGCGAGCTGGCGGAGGTCCTCGCCGATGCCGACCGGGCCATGAGCCGCGGCGAGATGTTCACCGACTCCGGCGACCTGCATCGCCTGATCGGCCGCCCGCCGGTGACCCTGGCCGAGGCACTCCCAGTCGCCCTATCCCGCTGACGCGCTGCATCACCGGCGCACTGCATCACCGGCGCACTGCATCACCGACGCCCTTTATCACCGAGGTCGAATTCCTGGACTCGCCGGGTTGCTCGGAGCGCTGATGGTGATCGGCGATTCACAATTGCCTCAGTCCAGCCAATCCAGCACCGACGCCGCCGTCCAGCTCTGCTGCATGCTGCCGAGTGGTTCGCCGGTGAAGGGCTCGTAGTACTCGGCAAAGGCGCCGTCGGTCGCCTGCCGCAGGCCTTCATCACGCAGGCGCGCCGAACGCTCGGGCCAGCCGCGGCGGGCGAAGGCCCAGCTGAACAGCCACGTCATCACCGGCCAGACCGGGCCGCGCCAGTACTCGCGCGGGCGGAAGTCCTGCGAGATCGGCGACGTCGAGGGCGGCACCGCGTACCGCAGGTCGGGATGACCGCAGAACCGCGGACCGTCGAACAGGCGCAGCAGAGCCCGCTCCTGATCGCGGGACAGGCCACCGCACAGCAGCGGGGCGAACTGCGCGATCGTCTCGGTGGTGATCCACTTGTTGGCCCGCAGGTCGAAATCCCTTGCCGCGCCGTTACGTTCGTTGGATGCCGCCGCGACGCCGGTCCGGAATCGGTCGGCCCACGCGCGCAGATCGCGGACGTCGGAGCGCGGTTTGGAGTAATCCTCACCGATCGTCGCGAGCACGTCGCAGGCGAGCGCGAAGATGGCGCTGACGAAGACGTCCTCGACCTCGAAGCTCATCACCTTCGGGAGCAGCGCGTCGTCGTAGCCGGCGCGTTTCATCTCCTCGACCAGCCAGATGTAGCGGTCGTACTCGAGGTCGCTGGGCCGCATCGACAGATCGGAGACATGGTGGAGATCGGCGCGCTGATAGGGCGGCAGATCATCGCCCGGGATGACGCCGGCGTATGGCTTGTCCCAGCGCGGCGAGTTGTCCATGCCCGACTCCCACCCGTGGTAGATGGTGATGCGGCCGTGCCCGTCCGGGTCGCGGGCGTGCGCCAGCCACCGATGCCAGCGCACCAACGCTCCCCAGCGGCGGTCGATGAACTCGTTGGCCATCGACCGGGTGGTGCGCCCGTGGCGGCGGGAATGGTCGAGGATGCGCTGCACGGCGATCGCATGCACCGGCGGCTGCGTGATGCCGGAGGTGTCGGGGTAGTCGGGCGCGCACTCGGCCAGTCGAGCGCATTCCCAGCGGCGCGGACCGGGAAAGTACCCGTCGCGGCCGTTGGCGAACACGATGTGCGGGATCATCCCGTTGGACCATTGCGCCGAGAGCAACGTGTCCATCTCGATGACGGCCCGCTCCACCGACAACGGCGCCAGCCCCACGGTGACGAATGCCGCATCCCAGCTCCACATGTGCGGATAGAGCCTGGGTGCGGCACTGGTCATCGTGCCGAGGTCGTTGCCGCGCAGCAGGTAGGCGGCACGGGCCGCGAGCTGCGTCGGCGTGAATCCATTGCGCGCCATGCGGCGATTCTGCCCCGCGGCGGCATGGGTTGCCCGACGAGTGCCGGCGGGCACGGCACGACGGCGCCGGGCCGGGCGGTCTCTACGCTTGGGTCATGCCCACCGCACTGATCACCGGGGCGAGCCGCGGCCTCGGCGCAGCCATCGCCCGCCGACTCGCCCCCACCCACGATCTCCTGATCGGGGGGCGCCCGTCGGCCGGACTCGACGCCCTGGCCGGCGAACTGCGTGCGGCCACCTTTGCCGTCGATCTGACCGATCACGAGGCGGTCGCGGCCGCGGCGGCATCGATCTCGTCGCTCGACGTGCTCGTCCACAGCGCAGGTGCCGGGAGCACCCTGTCACCGGTCGCGCAGACGTCCGTCGAGGAGTGGCGACAGATGCTCGAGGTGAACCTGATCTCCGCCGCCGAGCTCACGCGAGTGCTGTTGCCTGCGCTACGCTCGGCCGGCGGTCACGTCGTCTTCATCAATTCGGGTGCAGGAAAGCGCGCGAATCCGCGGTGGGCTCCTTATGCCGCAAGCAAATTCGGGCTACGAGCGTTGGCCGACGCCCTACGCGCCGAAGAACCGGACCTGCGGGTGACCTCGGTGTTCCCGGGCCGCATCGACACCGACATGCAACGGGATCTGATCGCGATCGAGGGCAAGGACTACGACCCGGACGCGTTCCTGCGACCGGACACCGTCGCGGCGGCCGTCGTCCATGCCGTCGGCACGCCGGCCGACGCCCATCCGACCGAGATCGTGCTGCGGCCGACCGGACGTTAGCGGCGTCGTCAGAGCTGTACGAGGTCGCTCGCCTGCCAGACCGCTCGCATCGAGGAGACCTTGCCCGCCTCGTCGAAGACCATGATGTCGACCGGGGTGATCTCGAAGCGCATCCCGGAGGTGCCGGTGACGAGGGTGAACTCGAAGACCGCGGTGTCGCCGGCCACCTTCTTCCACTTCAGCGTGGCGGTGCGCTCGTCCATGTTGGTGATGACGGAGTAGAACTCGACGAGCTGCTCGCGGGTGTTGCGGACGTCGGTGCCGATCGGGTCCTCGACCGTGGCGTCGGAGGCGTAGAGATCGGCGATCTGCTCGGCGGTCCCGTTGGTCAGCAAGTCGATGTAGGCATCGACGACCGCGGTGATCCGGTCCGCGAGATCGGCTCCGGCGGCATTGTCCTGCTCGACAGTCATCGAGTTTCCCCTCTGCTCAGAATTAGAACGTGTTCTCGTTTGACGATAGCAGGGGCGGCCTCGACATAGGGGCTTACGCCGGGATCTCCGTCAGCTGACTTCGGTCGATCCAAGCCACGTAGGATGGGGACGTGAAGCTGACCGGAACGTTGTCCGACCGTGACAGTTGGCGTGCCACCGAATGCTCGATCGACAAGGCCGTCGGCGTCGTCGGCACCCGTTCGGCGTTACTGATCCTGCGCGAGGCGTTCTACGGCGCCACCCGTTTCGACGAATTCGTGCGCCGGGTGGGCATTTCCGAGGCGGTGGCCTCCGCGCGTCTGCGTGAGCTCACCGATGCCGGGATCTTCGTCAAGGTCCCCTACCGCGAACCGGGTCAGCGCGCGAGGTACGAATACCAGTTGACCGATGCGGGCCGTGAACTTCTGCCGGTGGTGCTCGGACTCATGCAGTGGGGTGACCGGCATCTGCAATCCGACGGCGCTCCGCTGCGCCTGCGGGCCGAGGACGGATCACCGGTCCGGGTCGAGGTGCGATCGGCATCGGGCGATCTCCTCACCGGCGACGACATCGCCGTATCGTACGCGCGCAAACGCACGCCTCGCCCGTCATCCAGATAGCCGATCGGGCCGGCGTCCACAGGGCAGCGGACATCGCCGGTTTGATAGGTTCGCGCTCGAATGTCCCGGCGACCGCGCCGGCGCGCCGACCGTCCTGCCGAGGAGCCACCATGACCGAGTCCCCGGGACACGGCTTCCCGGAACCGGAATGGGGTTCGGCCACCGGCGACCCGCGATCGAGCCGGGGACCCGACCGGTCGGCGGTACCGCCACCGTGGCCGCCACCGGTGCCCGCCCACAAGCCGGGAGTGATCCCGTTGCGTCCGCTCGGCCCCGGCGACATCGTCGGCGCGACGTTCGCCGCGGTCTTCGGCAATCCGCGCGTCTACTTCGGGATGTCGGCCGTCGTCACCGTGGCCACGGTCATCGTGGCTCTCGTCATCGATCTCGTGATCGGTGTCGCGGTGGGAGTCATCGGCGGGGACGGTCTCCCGAATCCGCGTGCGGCTCTCACGTCGGCGTCCGGTGTCGCCACCGACGCCGGGTCGGTGGCCGGCTGGCTCCTCGCCGGCGTCGTGGCCTATCCCGTTGCCCGTGACGTGATCGGTGTGCGTGCCGGCCTGCGCGAATCGTGGCGGTTCGGGCGTCCGTTCGTCGGTCGGCTCATCGGTACCGTGCTGCTGCTGGCGGTCGGCCTCGTCCTCGTCGCGGCACCGGCCATCGCGCTGCTGCTCGTCGGCATCGGCTCTCCCGATCTCGACGTCCTGCTCGCGGTGGCCGTGGCGTCGGTACTCCTGATCATTCCGGTGGTGTGGCTGGCCGTCCGCCTGTCGGTGGCCATGCCGGCGGTCACGATCGACAACCTCTCGCCGCCGGCCGCCATCGCCCGGTCGTTTGCGTTGACCCGCGGCCTGTTCGCCCGCTACTTCACCGTGTTCGTCATCCTGGGCATCGTCGCGACCGTCGTCGACACCGTGTTCTCGGGGCTCGTGGGTCTGATCACCGACGTCGTCGGGAGCACCGCCGGTGACGTCGTCGGCATCGTCACCGCGGTGCTCGTCACGGTCATCCTGGCGCCGATGTTCGCGGTGGCCTCGTCGGTGGTGCACACCGACTCGCGAATCCGCAAGGAAGGCTTGGACATTGCGCTGACACAGCTCGTGGCCGACAGAGATGGGCCACCGTGGGCGTCTCGCTGACGGTCCTCGCCGACGGGTTGACACCCGACAACGGCCAAGCGCGCGACTGGGCCCGTGACGCGTGGACCAGCCCCCAGCCGAGCGCCCTCGACCGGCTGAGCGACGACATCGGAAGCTGGATCTACCAACGGTTCGCCGACGTGGCAGGCATCGGCAAGACCATCCCGGGGATCATCGCGATCGTCGTCGTCGTGCTGCTGGTGGCATTGATCATCTACGCGCTCCGGTTCGTGCGGCGCACCCCGCGTAGCGCCGTCACCGACGGACACCACCGGGTACTGACCGACGATCCGACGTCGGCGGCCGCCCATCGCGCACGCGCCGAGGAGTTGTTGGCCGCCGGCGACAACGCCGGCTGTATCCGGGAGGCGATGCGCGCACTCACCCGCCGCAGCATCGAACGATCGCTCCTCGACGACACGCCGTCACTGACCGCACATGAGGTCGCCGTCCGGCTGCAGCCGGCGTTCGGGGAATTCGCCATCAGCCTGACCGAAGCCGCCGGCCTCTTCGACCGGGTCGTGTACGGCCACGCGACCGCGACCGCCGAACAAGCGCGGTCGGTCCTGACGCTCGACGCCGACCTGAAGTCCGCGCGCCCGTCCGGCACCGTCGGCGACGCGGCCACGGCCTACGCGGTGCCGCGATGAGCACCACGAGCGCTGTGCGCACCTCGAGCGCACCGCCGCACGGCACACCGCCCCGCCGGCCGCGACGCTGGATCTGGTGGGTGATCGGCGGAGTCGTCGTCGCGGTCGTGGTGATCCTGCTGCTGTTGACCATCGCATCCGCGGCGAACAACGCCCATCCCACGAGCTCCGCCCCCCTCGACCCGGCCGACCACGGCGAGGCCGGCACCAGCGCGCTGGCATCGATCCTCACCGGCCACGGGGTGGACGTGGCGACGGTGCGCGGACTCGACGCGCTGCGCGCCACCGAGCGGCCCGGTGCCGACACGACCGTGGTGATCAGCGGCGCAGCAAGCATGTCCGCCCCGGTGGCCGGCGTCGTCGGCGACCGGATTCGTGACGCGCATCGAGTCGTGGCGATCGACCCGTCGCAGTCGGCGCTGTCGGTGTTGGCGCCCGGGATCACGGTGTCCTACAACAACACTCCCACGCCGACGAGTACAGCCGAATGTGCGGTGCCCGGTGTCTCTCCCGGTGACGTCGTCTCCGCCGATCCATCGTTGCGCCTGCTGCGCGAGACGGACGTGGACCCGTCGACCACCGGCTGCTTCGGCCGCGGGCACGACGGCGGCTACGACATGGTGATCAGCGCACCCACGCCCGCGGGGCCGCCGGTCGTCGCGATGACCGGCACGATGACCCTCAACAAGAACCTCGGCCGGTACGACAACGCCGGCGTCAGCGTGCGCACCATCGCCACCTCCGACCATGTCCTCTGGTACGTCCCCCTACCCGGTGACCGGATCGATGAGCCGGCCTCGCACCAGGGCACCGAACAGTCGGTGTTCCCTCGGGCCGTGGGCCCGATGTTCCTGCTCGCATTCTTTGCGGTGCTCGCGCTCGTGGTGTGGCGTGGCCGACGGGTGGGACCGCTGTCGACCGAGCCACTGCCCGCGGTCGTGAAGGCCATCGAGACAACGCAATCCCGCGGACGCATGTATCGCCGCGCCGCCGCCGCCGATCGTGCGGCCGCGGTGCTGCGCGTACGCACCATTGCGCGGCTGGCCGCCTACCTCGGTGTGCCGTATGACCCCGGTCGCGCCCTGGCGGCTCTCGACGACGGGCACCCGTCGACCCCGGATCCGGTACTCGCCACGGTCATCTCGGCAATCGCGACAGCCACCGGGCGCGACCGGACCGCGCTGATGGCCCTGCTCGACGGACCGTTGCCGCGCACCGACGACGATCTCGTCCGCTTCACCGACGCCCTGACCACCCTCGACAAGGAAGTTCGCCGCGCACCATGAATCCCGAGAAGCCGATGCCCCAGAAACCAGTGCCGGAGAAGCCGGTCGCCGATCTGCGTGCCGCGCTCGGCGCAGTCCGCAGCGAGGTGGCCAAGGCCGTCGTCGGCCAGGACCCGGCCGTCGCCGGCATCCTGATCGCCTTGCTCTGCCGTGGGCACATCCTGCTCGAAGGTGTTCCGGGCGTGGCGAAGACGTTGTTGGTGCGGTCGGTGGCCGCAGCCCTGGCGGTGGACACCAAACGCGTGCAGTTCACCCCCGACCTCATGCCCGGCGATGTGACCGGCTCGCTGATCTTCGACAATGCGACCTCCGAGTTCACCTTTCGGGGTGGTCCGGTGTTCACCAATCTTCTTCTGGCCGACGAGATCAACCGCACCCCACCGAAGACGCAGGCGTCGTTGCTCGAGGCGATGGAAGAACATCAGGTCTCGGTCGACGGGGTGCCGCGGCCACTGCCCGACCCGTTTCTGGTGGCCGCCACCCAGAACCCCGTCGAGTACGAGGGCACCTACCCACTTCCGGAGGCGCAGCTCGATCGATTCCTGCTGAAGGTGACCCTGCCGGTGCCGCCGCGCAACGACGAGATCACCGTGCTGGCGCGCCATGCGGCCGGGTTCGATCCGCAGGAGTTGGCAGCGGCCGGATTGCGACCGGTGGCGAGTGCCGCCGACATCATCGCGGCCGCCGACGCGATCCGCCACGTCGCCGTCGCCCCGCAGGTGGTGGCATACATCGTCGACATCGCGCGTGCCACCCGGATGTCGCCGTCGTTGGCGCTGGGCGTCAGCCCCCGTGGTGCGACCGCCCTGTTGTCGACCAGCCGGGCGTGGGCCTGGTTGGCCGGCCGTGACTTCGTCACCCCCGACGACGTCAAGGCCCTCGCGCAATCGACTCTCGCACATCGGCTTTCACTTCGCCCGGAGGCAGAGCTCGAGGGTGTGTCGGTCGCTGCGGTACTCGATGCCGCGATCGCGTCGGTACCTGTGCCGCGCTGATGTTTCTCACCGGCCGGTTTTTTCTCCTCGTCGTGGCGGGGGCGATCCCCGTGATCGGATACCCGCGGTATTGGGTGGTGCTGCTGTGGGTGCTGGCATGTGTCGTGCTGATGGGCATCGACCTGATCGCCGCCGGATCGACGAGAGTGCTACGGCTATACCGACTTCCGTCGGCGCCGGTACGTCTCGGCGAGCCGGGCAACTCGGTCCTGGTGGTGCACAACCCGACCGGCCGCCGCTTCCGCGCACAGCTCAAGGACGGCTGGCAGCCATCGGCCGGCGCATCCGGCAACATCCACGACGTGTCCCTGCCACCGGGTGAACGGCAGTCGGTCTCGACGTCCCTGCTACCCACCCGCCGCGGCGATCGGCCGGCACACCGGGTGACGGTGCGCCGGCGCGGCCCGCTCGGGCTGGCCGGGCGGCAATCGGGCTTTGTGGTGCCCGGCTCCATTCGCGCTCTGCCACCGTTTCATTCGCGCAAGCTGCTGCCGTCCCGGCTGGCTCGGCTGCGGCAGCTCGACGGCCGTTCGGCGGTCCGGATCCGCGGGCAGGGTACCGAATTCGACTCGCTGCGTGACTATGTCGAGGGCGACGACGTCCGCAGCATCGACTGGCGCGCAACCGCGCGGCGCCGGTCGACGGTGGTGCGCACCTGGCAACCGGAGAAGGACCGCCACATCATCATCATCCTGGACACCTCGCGCACGTCGGCGGGCCGGGTCGGTGACGAGCCCCGCCTCGATGCGGCGATGGACGCGGCGCTGCTGCTCGCGGCACTCGCCGCGCACGCCGGCGACCGCGTCGACCTGATAGCCGGCGACCGCATGATCCATCGCCGGGTTGTCGGTGCGCCACGCAGCACCCTCCTCGGCGCCCTCGTCACCGCCATGGCACCGCTGGAACCCGCGCTGCTCGAAGCGGATTGGCCGCTGCTGGCCGCCGAGATCGGCAAGCTCACCCGCCAGCGTGCCCTCGTGGTCCTGTTGACGCCGCTGGAGCCGGCGGCCATCGAGGAGTCGATGCTGGCACCGTTGTCGGTGCTGGCCCAGCGCCACAAGGTGATCATCGGATCGGTCCGCGACCCGCAGCTGCTCGAGATGGCCGAACAGCGTGAGGATGCCGCCGCCATCTACGGTGCCGCCGCCGCGGCCCGGACGATCGCGCTACGGCAGCGGACCGAATCGGCGGTGTCGCGACTCGGCGTGGACGTCGTCGATGCCGACCCGGAGCAGTTGCCTGCCGCGCTCGCCGATCACTACCTGCTGCTCAAATCACGCGGCTTGCTCTGATCGCCTCATCCGGTCGTCTCCGGCAGCCGTCTCACGCGGTCGGGGCGACGAAGTCCCGGTCATCGGTGGCGACGTCTCCGCGCTCGCCGTCGTTGTAGGCCCAGCGCCCGAGGGTGAAGACGTAGCCGAAGAAGCCGACCCAGACGAACACGCCGATCCCGACCCGGGCAAAGGTGGGTAGTCCCGAGGGGGTCACGAACGCCTCGATGAGGCCGGTGATCAGCAGCAGCACAACCAATCCCAGGGCGATGCCGATCGCCGTGCGGCCCTGCTCCGCCAGTGACTGCATCCGCGACTTACCGCCCGGGGCCACCCACGACCAGAAGACGCGCAGACCCACTCCGGCGGAGACGAACAGACACGTCATCTCCAGCAACCCGTGCGGGGTGATCAGCCCGAAGAACACGTCGGCGCGGCCGTGGCGAATCATGATCGACGCCGTCACCGCGACATTGGTGATATTGCCCCACAGCACCCAGATCACCGGAAAACCGAAGACCCCGAAGGCGATACATGTTGCGGCCAGCCAGAAGTTGTTGGTCCATACCCGCAGCGCAAAGGAGGTCGCGGCGTTCTCGGAGTAGTAGTTCGCGAAGTCGTTGTCGACGAGTTTCTGGATGTCGGCCGGACTCCCGAAAGCAGTTTCGGTGCTGGGGTGGTCGAGGAACCACCACGTCATCGCCGCCATCCCGACAAAGGACACGATCAGCGCACTCAGCCACCACCAGCGCGTTGCGTACAACGCAGCCGGGAACGTCCTCCCGAAGTAGCGTCCCACGATCGACCAGCGGCTCTCCGTGGTGCCGGCGGCGCGCGTGCGCGCCTTGGCCAACAGCGACGAAAGGTATCCGACGAGTGAGGCATCGGGCGCCGTGGACCGGATCACCGACAGATGGGTGGCCACTCGCTGATAGGTGTCGATGAGCTCGTCGGCCTCGGCACCGGAGAGCCGGCGGCGCCGGGTGAGCCCATCGAGCCGTTCCCACGTCGGCCGCTTCGCGCTCACGTAGGCATCGAGATCCACTCCGACAGCCTATCGGCGCCGCCCGGGCGGACGCGGTGGTGTCATCCATCCGGATCCGCCGACGCAGGTTTACCGGGGCTCACCGCGGGTAACGCACACCCTCATGGCCACCGTGCGCACCCAGATCCCGGCTCGCCTCGATCGGCTTCCGTGGTCGCGCTGGCATTGGATGATCGTCGTCGGCCTTGGGTCGGTGTGGATCATCGACGGGTTCGAGGTCACCGTGGTCGGCAGCGTCGCCTCCCGGCTGTCGGAGGCCGGCAGCGGTCTGCCCATCTCCACGTCGCAGGTGTCGGGCCTCGCGGCCGCGATGTATGTGGCGGGTGCCTGCGGCGGTGCCCTGTTCTTCGGTTGGCTCACCGATCGTTTCGGACGCAAGAAGCTGTTCATCATCACGCTGGTCCTGTACCTGGTCGCCACCGGACTGACCGCATTCTCCTTCTCGGTGTGGTGGTTCATCCTCTGCCGGTTCTTCACCGGAATGGGTATCGGTGGCGAGTACGCCGCGATCAACTCCGCGATCGACGAGTTGATCCCCAGCAAGTACCGCGGCCGCATCGATCTGATCATCAACGGCACCTACTGGCTCGGCGCCTCCGGCGGCGCGCTGCTCTCGGTGGCCGCACTGAACACCGCGCTCCTGCCGGCAAACCTCGGCTGGCGGCTGATGTTCGGCATCGGCGTGATCTTCGGCCTCCTCGTCCTGGTGGTACGACGCCACGTCCCCGAGAGTCCCCGCTGGATGTTCATCCACGGCCGCGACGCCGATGCGGAGCGACTGGTCGCCGACGTCGAGAAAACGGTGGAGCGCGACACCGGCACACACCTGTCCGAGGTCGACGACACGATCGAGGTGACGCAACGACAGTCCACCGGATTCGGCGAGATCGCCTCGGTGATGGCCCGAAAGTACCCGCGCCGCAGCACACTCGGGCTCGCACTGTTCATCGGCCAGGCGTTCCTGTACAACGCCGTGACCTTCAACTTCGCGGTGATCCTCAACAAGATGTACGGCGTCGCATCCGATCACACCGGCTACTACTACGCCGTGATGTGTCTGGGCAGCTTCTTCGGACCTCTCCTGCTCGGCCGGTTCTTCGACACCGTCGGCCGCAAACCGATGATCTCCGGCTCATATCTCGGTTCCGGGGTGCTGCTGGCGGCCACCGCCTGGCTGATGGCCGGCGGAAATCTGACCGCGCTGACCCTGACCGCATGCTGGACGGTGGTCCTCTTCGTCGCGTCCTGCGGTGCGAGTTCGGCATATCTGACCGTGAGCGAGATCTTCCCGATGGAGACGCGCGCGATGGCCATCGCGTTCTTCTACGCGATCGGCACCGCGGCCGGCGGCATCGCGGGACCGCTGGTCTTCGCCGAGCTGACCGGCAACGGTGACTCGGGACAGACCGCGCTGGCATTCGTGATCGGCGCGGCGGTGATGATCGTCGGCGGGCTCACCGAGTTGGTCCTGGGTGTCGCGGCCGAGGGCAAGGGCCTCGAGAAACTGGCGGCGCCGCTGAGCTCGTCCTCACACACCACCTGAGCTCGCGGTCCGCCGACCCGTGAATGACATGACGCGGCCGGGCCCGGCCGCGCGCCGCTAGAGTGTGGCGCATGTATCCGCAGCAGGTGGGTGGCCCGCCGGTGGCCTGGGGACAGGGTGCGAGCGCCACCGTCGGCGTCGGACGTGACGACCAGGTATCGGGCGAGGCGGTGGCACTGGATCTGCCGGCGGCGTCGTTCGGGCTGCGGGTCGTCTCCGGACTGATCGATCTGGTCCTCGGCTATCTGCTGCTGATCTTTCTCCTGTACCTGTCCTACAAGCTCGCCCACAACGTCGATGCCGCCCTGCTCGGCGCGTGCGTCACACTGTCGTCGGTTCTCGCGCTCGCCGCATTGCCGACGACGTTGGAGACCACCACCCGCGGCAAGACCGTCGGGCACTGGGTGCTGGGGCTTCGAACCGTGCGCGAGGACGCGGGACCGATCCGGTTCCGGCATGCGCTGACCCGGGCGATGATCGGGGTCGTCGAGATCTACACCTTCTTCGGCGTGCCCGCGATGATCTGCGCGGCCATCAACCGGCGCAACAAGCGTGTCGGCGATCTGGTGGCGGGCACCTACGTCATCCGTGAGCGCTTCACGCTCACCCTGCCCGAGCCGGTACCGATGCCCCCACACCTCGCATCGTGGACCGCCACCGCCGACATCGCCCCGCTCCCCGCTCCGGTCGCGATCTCGGTGCGCCAGTTCCTGATTCGACGAGACGGCTACACCCCGCCCGCCCGCGCCGCGCTGGCGCAGCGGCTGACCTTCGCGATCGCCCCGTATGTGGCGCCCGCTCCTCCGGCCGGCGCGCCGGCCGAGGACATCCTCGCGGCGGTGATGGCACAGCGTCGCGCCCGCGACGGCGAGCGGCTGGCACGCGACGAACGGCTGCGGGAACGACTGTTGCGCTGAGTGTTCGGCCCGACGGTGCACATCAGACCCGACGGTGCACATCAGACCCGACGGTGCACATCAGACCCGACGGTGCAGTGCCAGACACCAGCCACCGGTGAGGGCGAAAGCAAGTCCCGCTCCGACGAACAAGCCCGCGGAATGGGAGACGAACTGTGCCGCACCGGCGGGGCCGGCGACGGTCGCAAAGATCGCGACCCCCAGCGCGCCGCCGGTCTGGCGGCTGGTGTTGCTCGCGCCCGAGGCCGTGCCGGGAGAGCCGGGGACGGCCTGCAGCGCCGCGGCGACGATCGCCGGGGTGAGAATGCCCAATCCCGCACCCCACACCGCGAGCGACACGACGAGAACCCACAGGTCGTCGCCGACGATGCCGATGGCCATCCCACCGAATCCGACCGCGCCGACGAGCAATCCCAGACTGCTGGTGCGCCAGGCACCGATGCGGGCCGAGAGCCGGCCCGCCGGTGCCCCGAGCAGCGGCAGCGGCGCCATTGCCGGGAGCATCGCCAGCCCTGCCACGAGCGGGCTGCGGTGATGCACATCCTGGAAGACCTGGGTCAGCAGGAACAGCCCGCCGAGCGTCGCGAGGTTCATCAGGGCGGCCACACCGCACGCCTGTGCCAGTACGCTGCGCGCCTGGCGCGAGACGCTGATCAGCGGATACCGCGCGCGGCGTTCGACGACCACGAATGCCGTGCCCGCCACCACCGCCGCCACCGCGAGCCCACCGGCGACACCGACGTCGTCCGGCGCCGTGATGATCGCGCTCACCACCCCGGCGAGCGCAGCCACCAGCAGCACGGCACCCGCCACATCGACCCGGCCTGAGACGCTCCCCGAGGTTCCGCGCGGCGCGCGGAGAACGGGGACCAGCGCGAGCACGATGAACGGCACCGCGAGCCAGAACACCGCACGCCACCCGAGCGTTTGGACCAGCACGCCGCCGACCACCGGTCCGGCAGGCAGCGCCGCCCCGCCGATCGCGGCCCAGATGCCCACGAGTCGGGTACGGGCCGCGGCATCCGGCGTGCGCTCGACGAGCATCGCCAGCGTGCCCGGCAGCATGAGTGCCGCGCCGGCACCCTGCCCGGCCCGCGCGGCGATGAGCACCCCCATCGTCGGCGCCAGGGCACATGCCACCGAGGCCGCCCCGAACACGATCATGCCGAGGACGACGATGCGCCGATGTCCCAGCCGATCCCCCACCGCACCCGCGGCGAGCAGCAGTGCGGCCAGGGGGACCGAGTAGCCGTCCACGATCCACGCCAGCCCCGACGCACCGGCTCGCAGATCGGAGTTGATCTGTGGCAGCGCAACATTGACGACCGTCACGTCGAGCAGAATCAAGAAGTAGCCCAGGCACAGAGCGAGTACCAGCGACCACGGTGGACGATCCAGAGCCATGCATCCGATGATCACCGGTGAATGTTTCACTCGGCGTCGAAACATTTCGCTCGTAGCATCGGGACATGCCTTCCGCATGCGACCGACACCAGGGTCAGCCCGACATCGCCGGGCTCGCATCGGCCTTCGCCGACCCGCGCCGCGTGCGCGTGCTGGTGGCGCTGGCGGACGGGCGCGCCCTTCCGGCCGGACGTCTCGCGCAGGAGGCCGGAGTCGCGGCGTCGACGGTCAGCAACCATCTGTCGGTACTGCTGGCACATGAGCTCGTCACCGTCGAACAGCAAGGGCGCCACCGCTATTACCGGCTGGCCAACGGCGAGGTCGAGCGCGTCCTGAGCGCTCTCGCCGCCCTGGCCCCGCAGACTCCCGTCACCTCGCTGCGGGAGCACACTCGTGCCGCGGCGCTGCGCACCGCACGTACCTGCTATCACCATCTCGCCGGGCAGGCCGGCACCGAACTGTTCCGACGGTTCCTCGGCGCGGGATGGATCACCGGCGGTGACGGTCTGCACCACCCCGGTACCGACGACCGATTGTCTGCACCGGGCAGGGCCGTCGACTACTCGCTCACCTCACGGGGTGCCGACGCGTTGGCGTCGTGGCAGATCCCGTCTCGGCTGCTGGCCACCGGGCAGCCCTTGCGCTACTGCGTCGACTGGACCGAGCAGGCCCACCATCTCGGGGGCCCGCTCGGAACGGCCGTCACGGCCCGGCTGCTCGATCTCGGCTGGATACGGCGTGGCCGGGTGCCCCGCAGCATCCGGGTCACCGCGGCCGGCCGCGAGGGCCTGCACACGCTTGTGGTCCCGGCGGCTACTTGAGGTCGGCTACTTGAGGTCGGCGCTGGACTTGCCGAGCACGCGGCGCGCGATGATCAGCTGCTGGATCTGCTGAGTGCCCTCGAAGATGTCGAGGATCTTGGCGTCACGCGCCCACTTCTCCAGCAACATCGTCTCCGAGAAGGCAGCTGTCGCACCGATTTCCACCGCCTTGTTGGTGATGTCGGTGACCGTCCGGCCGGCCTTGGCCTTCGACATCGACGCCTCGGCCGAGTTGGGCACCTTGTTGTCGGCCATCCAGGCGGCGCGCAGCGCGAGCAACCACGAAGCCTCCCAATCGGATTCGAGTCGGATGAACTCGGCGACGGCGGCGTGCTGGGCGGCGGCGGGCGCATCGTAGTCGATGGTGTGGCCGGCCTCCTCGAGCAGACGGCGCAGTTCCTCGAGCGCGGCCCGACCCACGCCCACGGCCATCGCGGCGACCACCGGGCGGGTGTTGTCGAAGGTCGCCATCACTCCGGCGAAGGCCTTCTTGGTCTCCACTTCCGGTGAGCCGAGCAGATTTTCGGCAGGCACCCGGGCGTTCTCGAAGCGCAGGACCGCGGTGTCGGAGGCCTTGATCCCGAGCTTGTGCTCGAGCCGGGCCACACTCACGCCGTCGGTGTCCATCGGGACGACGAAGCTCTTGATGGCGGCGCGGCCGGCGCTCTTGTCCACGGTGGCCCACACGACGACGTGATCGGCGCGCGAACCCGCCGTCACAAAGATCTTCTCCCCGTTGATGACGTAGTCCTCGCCGTCGCGGGTGGCCGTCGTCGACACCGCGGCCGAGTCGGAGCCGAAGCTGGGTTCGGTGATCGCCATCGATGCCCAGACGTCGGAGAACTTCTCGAGCTGCTCCGGATTGGCGACGGCGGCGATCGCGGCGTTGCCCAGTCCCTGGTACGGGATCGAGAGCATCAGGGCGACGTCGCCCCAGCTCATCTCGACGCCCTGCAGCACGCCGCGGATGTTTGCGCCGTTGACCGTATCGGCGGCGTCACCCGAATCGGCGCCCTTGTCGGACTCCTTGGCCTTCGTGCGCGCCTCCCGGGCGAGTTTGGCGAAGTCGTCGAGCTCCTTGGGGTACTCGTGTTCGGCCGCGTCGTAGGTGCGGGAGATGGGTCGGAAGATGTGCTCGGCCGCCAGGTGGGCCTGCTCGACGGCAGTGTCGAACTTCGTCGGAAGCTCCAGGTTGATCGCCATGCGCGTGATCTTACTCAAAAGTAAGTTTCTTTCCAATCCCCCACGGCGATCGCGGTGCCCCGACCGTCAGGGGACGATGTTGACCAGCCGGCCGGGAACCACGATCACCTTGCGGGGCTCGCCGTCGAGCAGCTCGACGATCTTCTCGTCGGCGAGCGCGGCCGCGCGCAGCGTGGCCTCGTCGGCGTCGGCGGGAACGGTGATGCGGCTTCTGACCTTTCCCTTCACCTGCACCGCGATCTCGACGGACTCGTCGACCAGCCACCGCTCGTCGGCGACCGGGAACGGAGCATGCACCAGCAGCTCGTCGTGTCCGAGGCGATGCCACAGCTCCTCGGCGACGTGCGGGGCCAGCGGGGCCAGCATCATCACCAGCGGCTCGACGGCCCCACGCGGTGCGCCGGACTTCTCCCCGGATGTCTCGAAATTCTTGGTCAGATGATTGGTGAGCTTGATCAACGCGGCGAGGGCGATGTTATTGCGCAGCTCCGCGAACTCCCCGCGAACCTCGGCGATCGTCTTGTGCAGCAACCGCTTTGTTGCCTCATCGGATTCGGTGTCGGCCACGTGCACCGCGCCGGACTCCTCGTCGACGACCAGTCGCCAGACGCGCTGCAGGAACCGCTGAAGTCCCACAACGTCTTTGGTCGCCCACGGGCGGGACTGGTCCAGCGGACCCATGTACATCTCATAGAGCCGCAGGGTGTCGGCGCCGTAGTCGTCGGCGATGTCGTCGGGGGTCACCGCGTTCTTCAGTGACTTACCCATCTTGCCGTACTCCTGGGTGACCTTCTCGCCGTTGTGGAAGAAGGTGCCCTCACGCTCGGTCACCTCGTCGGCGGGCACATGGATACCGCGCGCATCCTTGTAGGCGTACGCCTGGATCATGCCCTGGTTGAACAGCTTTCGGTACGGCTCCCGACTGGAGACGTAACCGAGGTCGTAGAGGACCTTGTGCCAGAACCGGGAGTACAGCAGATGCAGGACGGCGTGCTCGACACCACCGATATAGAGGTCGAGACCGCCGGGGTCGTTCGGCCCGTGCAACTGCGGTCGCGGTCCCATCCAGTACGCCTCGTTCTCCTTGGCGCACAAGGTTTCCGCGTTGGTGGGATCGATGTAGCGCAGCTGATACCAGGAGCTGCCCGCCCACTGCGGCATCACGTTGGTGTCGCGGGTGTAGGTCGCCGGACCGTCGCCGAGGTCGAGTTCGACCGTCACCCAATCGGTCGCCTTGGCCAGCGGTGGTGACGGCTCCGAATCCGGGCTCTCCGGGTCGAAGGACACCGGTGCGTAGTCGTCGACCTCCGGGAGTTCCACCGGCAGCATCGATTCCGGCAATGCATGCGCCTGTCCCTGCGCGTCGTAGACGATCGGGAACGGCTCACCCCAGTAGCGCTGACGGGCGAAGAGCCAGTCGCGCAACCGGTATTGCACGGTCCCCTCGCCTGCACCGAGTTCTTCGAGCCGGTCGACGACCGCGGCCTTGGCCTCCTCGACCCGCAGGCCGTCGAGAAATCCGGAGTTGACCAGCGGGCCGTCACCGACATACGCCTCGGCCTCGACGCCCTGATCGGAACCGATGACCTCGATGATCGGCAGTCGGAAAGTCGTCGCGAACTCGTGGTCACGGGTGTCGTGGGCGGGCACCGCCATGATCGCACCCGTACCGTAACCCATCAGCACGTAGTCGGCGATGAAGACCGGTACCTGCTGCCCGTCAACGGGATTCGTCGCGAAGGTGCCGGTGAAGACACCGGTCTTCTCCTTGTTCTCCTGCCGTTCCAGATCGGATTTGGCCACGATGGCCGCCCGATAGTCCGCGATCGCCTCGCGCGGACCCGATGCGCCCCCGGTCCACCGCTCGTCGGTGTCGGCCGGCCAGTGGTCGGCGGTGAGTCCATCGACGAGCGGATGCTCCGGACTCAGCACCACGTAGGTCGCGCCGAACAGCGTGTCGGGACGGGTGGTGAACACCTCGATGTCGGTGCCGGCGGCTGCACCGTCGGCAACCGTGAACCGGACCTGGGCGCCGCGGGACCGTCCGATCCAGTTGCGCTGCATCGTCTTGACCTTCTCCGGCCAGTCCAGGTCGTCGAGGTCGTCGAGCAGCCGGTCGGAGTAGGCGGTGATCCGCATCATCCACTGCCGCAGATGCTTACGGAACACTGGGAAGTTCCCGCGATCACTACGGCCGTCGGCGGTGACCTCCTCGTTGGCCAGCACCGT
Source organism: Gordonia sp. DT30 (assembly GCF_049844915.1). Taxonomy (NCBI): domain Bacteria; kingdom Bacillati; phylum Actinomycetota; class Actinomycetes; order Mycobacteriales; family Gordoniaceae; genus Gordonia; species Gordonia sp. DT30. The sequence continues at coordinate 27,390 of NZ_JBNCLY010000011.1, forward strand.
GCCCAGACCCGGACACCAGTTGACCAGCGAATCACTCTGGTACACCAGCCGATACGAGTCGATCACCGCGTTGCGTTCGGCGGCCGACAGGTCGGCCCAGCCGCGCCCGTCGAACTTCTCGTGACCGTCGAGAGTGCGTGCCCCCGAATCGAATTCGTCGATCAGCTCCGAGATGGGGCGGGCCTTGCGCTGATCGGTGTCGTAGAAGGCGTTGTAGATCTGCAGGAAGATCCACTGCGTCCAGCGGTAGAACTCCACGTCGGTGGTGGCGATCCGGCGACGCTCGTCGTGGCCGAGCCCCAGCCGCCGGATCTGCGCGAGGTAGCGCTCGATGTTGGCCTCGGTGGTGGTCCGCGGATGCGTTCCGGTCTGCACCGCGTACTGCTCGGCCGGCAGGCCGAAGGCGTCGAAGCCCATCGTGTGCAAGACGTTCTTGCCGGTCATCCGGGCAAACCGCGCGAAGACGTCGCTGGCGATGAAGCCCAGCGGATGCCCGACGTGCAGCCCCGTACCCGAGGGGTAGGGGAACATGTCCTGAACGAAGACCTTGTCGGGGGCGTCGCGACCGCCACCGCCGAACGCGCTCAGATCACCCGCGAGTGGGCCGACGGGATTGGGTGCCTCGTAGGCATGCCGATCCGACCAGTTGCGCTGCCAGCGTCGCTCGATCTGCCCGGCCAGCTCGGCCGTGTAGCGATGGGCGCCCGGGCCGGTCACTCCTGCTGCATTCGACATGGCACCGCTGCTGGGCGAAGTATCCGCTGAAGTCACCCAACCAGCGTAAATGGTGGCCCGAGCGGAGCTGCACCGGCCGGGGCATGCGCATCCGCTGGGTGGGCGCCGGTCGGTTTCGCGGGGATCCGTGCGGACTCGTATGGTGGTCGCGTGAGTGTTGTGTCCCTCGTGGTCGCCGTCTGCGTGTTCGTCCTCGCCCTCGTCTGGGCGGCGGTGGGCGTCGCGGGCCTGCGCGGCACCTTGCGGCGCAACCGCTGGCTCGGCGTCCGCTCCACGGAAACGCTTGCCTCAGAGGAGGCCTTTCGGCTGGCCAATCGGGTCGCCGCACCGGGCACTCTCGGTGCCGCGGTCATCCTGGTGGCCGGCGGACTACTGACCTTGGGCGTCGAGGGCACCTGGCGATTCCTGTTCGGCCTCGGCGCCCTGATCGCGGCGCTGGTGGTCGTCGGCGTCGTCAGTGGTTACGGGGTGCGCGCGTCCCGGTGGGCCACCGACGCGGATTCCGACGCAGGCTGCGGCTGCTGCTCGGGTGCGCATTCCCACGACTCGGCGCCCGACTCGGGACCGGCGGCGGATCCGGGACCGGCCGCGGCCGCCGACTGCGGCGAGTCGAGCTGCGCGTCGTGCACCCTGCGCGGGGTCTGCGCCGCCGATGGCGCTGGGTCACCGGGCACACGCGACGCCGCCCAGGCCTGAGCCCGCATGCGCTCGCTGCTGAGCCGATCGCCCATCGACGGCTTCGTCCTGGCGATCCTGGCCGCGGTCGTGGTCGCGGCGTTCTTCCCCGCCCGGGGCGACTTCGCCGATGCGCTCGACTGGGTGGTCGTGGTCGCCATCGGCTTCCTCTTCTTCTTGTACGGCGCCCGCCTACATCCACGGCAGGCGCTCGAAGGGCTCACGCACTGGCGACTGCACCTGATCATCCTGTCGTTCACATTCGTGTTGTTCCCGCTCATCGGGCTGGCGCTGCAGCCGGCGCTGCGCCCACTCATCGGCGGCGACCTGGCCTCGGGGGTCCTGTACCTGTGTCTGGTGCCCTCGACGGTGCAGTCGTCGATCGCCTTCACCTCGATGGCGCGCGGCAACGTCGCCGGTGCCATCGTGAGCGCGTCCGCGTCGAACCTGCTCGGTGTGGTCCTGACCCCGGTGCTGGTGGTCCTGTTGATGTCGGGGACGAGCGGCGTGCACATCACCGGGTCGCAGATCCTGGAGATCCTGCTGGAGATCCTGGTGCCGTTCGTTCTCGGGCAACTGTGCCGGCCGCTGGTCACGCCCATCCTCACGCGCTTCGCCGAGCCGACCAAGTACGTCGATCGTGGGTCGATCGTGCTCGTCGTCTATGCCGCCTTCGGTGAAGGCGTGCGCAACGGGATCTGGTCCATGGTCAGCCCGTGGCAGGTGATCGCGATGGCAGTCATCTCGATCGCGCTGGTCATCGCGATGCTGTGGTTCACCGGGTGGCTGCCGCGGCGCCTCGGGTTCAGCCGCGAGGACCAGATCGCCATCCAGTTCTGTGGCACCAAGAAGAGTCTGGCGACCGGCCTGCCGATGGCGACGGTTCTGTTCAGCGGATCTGTCGTGGGACTCATCGTGCTGCCGTTGATGATCTTTCATCAGGTACAGCTGATCATCTGCTCGTGGTTGGCGGGCCGCTACGGGCGAACGGCGGCACAGGCCGATATCGAAAGTGAGCCGGGCGGGGCCGGCTCCTAGCCGACGTCCCCGCGCCGCCGACGACGCAACAGCCAGGTGACGATGTAGAAGACCACCACCGCCGCGACCATGGCGATCACCGCGTAGAGCAAGATGGTTGCGCCGAGCACCGCGCCGGCGAAGTAGCCGACCAAGAGCACTGCCGCGGCCCAGGACAATGCGCCGACCGCGTCGGCGACCCCGAATCGGGCGAAGTTCATCCGGGTGATCCCGGCCATCCGCGGCACGATGGTCCGCACGTATCCGATCCACCGGCCGGTTCCCACGACAAGCAAGCCGGAGTGCTCGAGACGGTAGCCGGCGCTGTCCCAGCGCTGCTCACCGAATCGGCGGCCCAGTGCGGAGTCCTTGAGTCGCTGCCCGCCGTGGCGGCCGATCCAGTATCCGGTCGCGTCCCCGGCGACCGCGCACAGCGCGACCACCACCACCAGCCAGCCGATGTTGGTCGGCCCGATCGCCGCGGCCACCCCGGCGGCGAGCAGCACCGCTTCGCTGGGCATGATCAGTCCCGCCAGCAGGAATGCGGTCTCCAGGTAGACCATGCCCGCCGCGATCAGATAAACCGCCCAGGATGGCACCGACTCGATGATGCCGATGAGCCAGTCGGCGATCGCATCCACCAGGCGAGAATAGTGCTCGCCCGGGAGATACCTGCTTTGTGCTGGTCAGCGCCCACCTGGGCGACGCCCTCAGTTCCCGGTGACGTCGACGGGATGGGTGGCCAGCAGCGGCGCCGGCCACGGCTGTCGCCGGAGCACCTCGGCCCAGACGTCGGCGCCCGGGGGCGCGAGGATGTCGCGCGGCAACGCCGACGCGGGCATCCAGCTGTCCTGGGCCATCTCCGCCTCGAGCTGACCGATCCCCCAGCCGGCGTAACCGGCGAAGATGCGCACGCCCTCGAGCACCGGGGCGATCAGCTCCGGGTCGGCGTCGAGGTCGACGAGTACGACCCGGCCGCCGACCGGCCGGATCTGCTCCTGATCACTGATGTCGGCGCCGGCGCGCACGACGCCGAGGCAGAGCGCCGAATCCTGGTTGACCGGTCCGCCGATGAACAGCGCACGCGGCTGCGCGGCCAGATCCGTCCACGCCGGGACGACGGTGTGCACCGCGGTCTGACTGACCCGGTTCAGCACCACTCCGAGACTGCCCGAGTCATTGTGCTCGATGACATAGATCACCGTCCGCGCGAAGGTGGACTCGAGCAGACCAGTCGAGGAGATCAGCAGTGAGCCGGACCGAATGCTGTTCGCCGACTCGATGTCTCGCGCCGACTCCGCGGCGTGCTCGCCGTCACCGCGACCGCCGTCGGGCCGGTCACGGCCGAGATCGTCTGCGCTGTCACCGCCGTCCACGGGATCCATCATCGCATGACCGGCCCGCCCGGTCGGTAATGTAGGCACGTGAATTCCGCGGTGACCGAAGGTGCGTCGTCGTGGAAGATTTTCATCCATTCCCTGAACCATTCGCCTGGTCTCGGCCGGCTCCTCGCCGTGCGTTTGACCAGTCAACTCACCGACGGTGTCTTCCAGGCCGCGCTCATCGGTGGCGTGCTGTTCAATCCCGAACGGCACGCCGATCCGCTCGCCGCGGCCCTCGGGTTCGCGGTGCTGCTGCTTCCGTATTCGGTCATCGGCCCTTTTGCCGGGGCGTTGCTGGACAGGTGGGATCGGCGCAACGTCCTGCTGTGGGCCAACGTGCTGCGTGCGGTGCTGATCGGTCTGGTGGCCGTCGCGATGGCCACCGGCGGCGCCGACACACTGGTGCTCATCAGCGCGCTCACCGTGACCGGTGCCAGCCGGTTCGTGGCATCGGGCTTGTCGGCGGCATTGCCGCACGTCGCCCACCGTGAGGTGATCGTCGCAACGAACGCGCTGTTCACGACGTTGGGCGGCGCGATGCTGTCGGTCGGCGCGGGTCTCACGCTCGGGGTGCGCGCACTGGTCGGCAATGACAACGTCGGCAGTGCCGAGACGATCCTCATCGGCGTCGTGCTGGCACTGGTCGCCGGGCTCGTCGCACATGGCTTCCCGGTACTCCAACTGGGCCCGGACCGGGCCGACGACCCCGGGCATTCCGCCGCACATGCGGTCGCGGTCGGCTTCGTGCACGGTGCCCGGGCCATCATCCGCTGCCGCCCCGCGGCTGCGGCGCTCTCGGCCATCGGCGTGCACCGATTCATCTTCGGCGTCAACACGCTGACGCTCTTCGTGTTCGCACGCCACGTCGACGGGGGCGGCGACGGACTGTCCCGGATCAGTCTGGTCCTCGGCTGTGTGGCCGCCGGTGCATTCGTCGCGGCGTTCACGACCCCGATTCTCGTCGCCCGCTTCGGCAGACGCGCCACCCTCGTCGCGATGCTCGCACTCGGGGCCCTCGCGCAACTGCTGCTGCTGACATTCACCATCCCGGGCTTCTGTACCGCCGCCATCGGACTCGGGCTGGTCGGCCAGACCACCAAGCTGTGCGGCGACGTCGCGATGCAGGTCGACATCGACGACACCGTGCGCGGACAGGTGTTCTCCGCCCAAGACGCGTTGTTCAACGTGGCCTACGTGCTGGCGATGGTCCTCACCGCGCTGGTCATCGGGCCGCAAGGCCGGTCGGTGACGCTCGTGCTGATCGGATGCGGGCTCTATCTGGTCGGCATCGTGGTGGTGCGCGCCGTGCATCCGCCCGGCCGCGATCGGCAACCCGGCCCGTTCGCCGAGGATCACCTGCCGAAACCGGGCGCCCCTTCCGCATAGGTCTGGTCGGCTACCCCGTCACCGTCGGAGTCGACGAGCACGTGATCGAAGGTGCCGTCGCCGTCGGAGTCGACGTAGACCCGGCGCACCGCGCCGTTCTCGACGTGCACCTCCAGGTCCGGGCTGCCGTCGCCGTCGAGGTCCCGCGACTCCACCCGGGCCCCGGACTCGGGCGGTGCGGTCGGGGCCGGCGGCGGCGCGGGGGGCGCGGCCGGCGATCTCGGCTCCGGTGGACCCGGGGCGGACGTGTCCGGCCTGGCCACGGCGATGGCCCAGACCCCGTCACCGGCATCACGGAAGTGGTGATCGGGGGTGCCGTCGTCGTCGAGGTCGAGCGCCGCCACATCGGCGATGCCGTCACCATCGATATCCCAGAGCAGGTCGTCGGCGCGGCCATCGCCGTCGAAGTCCAGCGATACCGCATCGAGCACACCGTCACCATCGGCATCGGTGTCGGCGACGCTGTGCCAGTGCGTCGGCTCACCCTCGCCGGTGCCGAACACGTACTCCAGGACCGGATCCATACGGTGTTGGACGCATCCGCAGGCGGATCGGTTCCCGTACTTCGACGGCGGATCGCTGCCGGTGTGGTGTCGCAGCCCGATGGGCACACGGTAGGTTCAACGGCTATGTACGTCAGCGTTCTCGGCGAGCAGTTCCACCGAGCGCGGCTGTCGCCGGCGATCACCCACCTCGACTCGGCGTCGGCGGGACGCTCGTCCAACGCCGTCATCGGGACGATCTCGGCGCATCTGTGGCGGGAGGCCGAGCGCGGCTCATACGTGGCCGCAGACGATCGTGCCGACGAGTTCGCCCGCGACACACGCGATCTCGCATCCCTGGTCGGCCACACCGCCGAAGAGCTGACGTTCCGGGAGAGCGCGCGGGCAGCGCTGCGGGCACTGCTCAACGGCTGGAGCCTGCCGGTGTCGACGACGGTGTGGGTGGCCAAGAACGAATTCGGGCCCAACCTCGTCGAATTCGAGCGGCGCGGGTACGCGGTGCGGCCGCTGCCCGACGGCGACGTCTACGGGCACATCGATCTCGATGCGCTGGAGAACATGCTGCAGTTCGAGCAGCCCGATTTCATCCACATCTGCCACATCGGGTCGATGTCGGGTGTGGTGCAACCGGTCACCCGAATCGTCGAGATCGCGCATGCCGCGCAGGTTCCCGTCGTCGTCGACATGGCGCAGTCGGTCGGCCACGTCCCCACCGTCACCGGCGCCGACGTCGTCTACGGCACCAGCCGCAAATGGCTCACCGGCCCGCGCGGCGTCGGCTTTCTGGCGGTCCGGCGTGACTCGCTGCGCACGGTGGAGATCGAGAGTTCCGAGGCGTTCCTGGCGGGCCGGCTCGGGCTCGGCGTGGCGGTCGCCGAACTACAGCAGATCGGCCAGCAGCGGGTTTTCCGCGAACTGGCCGCAGTCGGACGGGCCACCCGGGAACGACTCGACGGCATCGGCAGCTGGGCGATCGTCGAACCCATCGACGAACCGTCGGCGCTGGTCACCCTTGCACCCCCACCGGGCTGGCAGGACTCCGACCTGCGCACCGCCCGCGACCGGCTGTTCGACGAGCTCGGCATCCTCGTCACCGCCGCCGAATCGTGGCGCGCCCCGCTGGCCGGCGAGCAGGTGGTGTTGCGGATCAGCCCCCATCTGGACCTGCGGCGCGAAGATCTCGACCGACTGGCCGATGCCCTGCGCACGATGGGTTACTGAGAACCGGGGTTACTGAGAGCCGGGGTTACTGAGAGCCGGGATTACTGACAGACGGGTTACTTCGCGGTGTCGGCACGCCCGGCCCACCACTGCCGCAGTGCCTCTTCGGCGTCCTCGCGCGGCAGCGGCCCCCGGTCCAGCCGCAGTTCCTTGAGATATCGCCACGCCTCGCCGACGAGGGGGCCCGGCGGCATGCCGAGCAATTCCATGATCGCGTTGCCGTCGAGATCGGGGCGCACGCGCGCGAGGTCCTCGGCCGCCCGCAGGTCGGCGATGCGGTGCTCGAGATCGTCGTAGTTCTGCTGCAGGCGCCGCGCACGCCGTTTGTTGCGGGTCGTGCAGTCGGCCCGCACCAACTTGTTCAGCCGCTCCAGGAGCGGCCCGGCGTCGGTGATGTAGCGGCGGACCGCCGAATCCGTCCATGCCCCGTCGCCGTAGCCGTGAAAGCGCAAGTGCAAGAACACCAATGACGCGACGTCCTCGACGACGGCCTTCGGGTATTTCAACGCCCGCATGCGTTTGCGGACCATCTTCGCGCCGACGACCTCATGGTGGTGGAAACTGACGCCGCCGTTGGGTTCGTGCCGCCGGGTCGCGGGCTTGCCGATGTCGTGCAGCAGCGCCGCCCAGCGCAGCACGAGGTCGGGACCACCGTCTTCGAGGTCGATGGCCTGACGCAGCACCGTCAGCGAGTGCTGATAGACGTCCTTGTGCTGATGATGTTCGTCGATGGTCAGGCGCATACCGGGCAGCTCCGGCAGGATGCGTTCGGCGAGTCCGGTGTCGACCATCAATTCGATTGCCTCGATGGGATATTCACCGGCGATCATCTTGTCGAGCTCGACGCGGACACGCTCGGCGGTGATGCGGTCGATCTCTTCGGCCATCCCGGTGATCGCCTCGGCCACGCGCGGGGCCACCCGGAACCCCAGTTGCGAGACGAAGCGCACGGCGCGCAGCATGCGCAGCGGGTCGTCGCCGAAGGACTCCTGCGGGGTGGCCGGGGTGTCGATGACGCCGGCCAGTGCCGCGGACAGACCGTCGAGCGGGTCGTGGAATTCTTCGGCACCGCCACGGCCGATGCGCACGGCCATCGCATTGATCGTGAAGTCACGGCGCACGAGGTCGTCGTCGATGGAGTCGCCGAAGGTGACCTCGGGGTTGCGGCCGACGCGATCGTATTTCTCGGCCCGGTAGGTGGTGATCTCCAGGATGAGATCCTTGCGCCGGGCGCTGATGGTGCCGAATTCGATGCCGGTGTCCCAGATGGCGTCGGCCCATCCGGCCAGCAACTGCTGGACCTGTGCGGGGCGGGCGTCGGTGGTGAAGTCGAGGTCGGTGCCCAGGCGTCCGAGGACCGCGTCGCGCACCGACCCGCCGACGAGGTAGAGCTCGTGGCCGGCGTCGGCGAACAGGGTGCCGAGCGGTTCGGTGATGTCGGACAGATCGCGCAGGGTGACCGCCGCCGACGCGAGCAGCCGGGTGCGGCGCTCAGTGGTCGCGGTGGGGTCGTCGGCATGGTCTGTCACGGCACGTCAGCCTACCGGCGCCGGGAGCGAAGCGAGCGGGCCGTATCTGCCCGGCGCCGGGAGCGAAGCGAGCG
>NZ_JBNCLY010000011.1:36009-148248 GCF_049844915.1 Gordonia sp. DT30
CGGGCCGCATGTACCCGGCGCCGGGAGCGAAGCGAGCGGGCCGCATGTACCCGGCGCCGGGAGCGAAGCGAGCGGGCCGCATGTACCCGGCGCCGGGAGCGAAGCGAGCGGGCCGTATCTGACGCCGCGCTGTCACCTGTCCGTACCGCTGCCAGCACCGTGTGGGCAAACAGCAGGTGACCAGCCGCTAGCATCGAAGGCGTGTCCACCGACCCGTCAACCGACCCTTCAGACGTCTCCGACGACGTCCGCCGGGGTGGGCACCACGGTGAGGAGTCGGCCGGCGGTGATGTGCGCGGCGGTGGTGGGCAGGGTCGTCGGCGGTCGCGTCGGGGACGTCGACGGCGCCGCGGCAATCCCGAATCGCGACCTGACGGCGAGACTCGTCCCCGCGCAGATCCGCCGCTGACCGGCGCCGACTGCCCCGCACCGCATCCCAAGCGGCCGTCTCCGGCCGATCTGGCGGATCGCGCGAGCGGTAAGAACAGGACCAAGAAGGGCGGTCCGCAGAATCCCGGGAAGGGCGGCGGAAGCCGCAAGAACGGCGGCAAGAACGGCACCGCCTCGTCCGGCGGCAACCATCCGGGTCCGGTGAACGGAACCCGAGGTGGTGGTCAGCGGCACGCGTTGCCGGGCCTGCCGGGCGCTCCGGTTGCCGCGACACCCACCGGCAAGGGTGCCGCACGGGTGAGTGGCCCGAAACCTTCCGACATGGCCGTGATGACGGCCAAGATCACCAAGACCGGGCTCAGCCACGATTCGGCGTCGTCGACGGTCGCGCCGGCGGCCGGTCGTCGGCGGCACGGCAGTCGCCCGGAACGTCCCGAGCGGCTGCGCACGGTGCGCGAGACCTCGGCGGGTGGACTGGTGATCTCCGACCTGGACCTGCCCATCGACGAGCTGTCGGCCGCGCTGATCGGGCGCATCGACCGGCGTGGACGAATGATGTGGTCGCTGCCGAAGGGACATATCGAGACCGGCGAGACCGCGGAGCAGACGGCGGTGCGCGAGGTCGCCGAGGAGACCGGCATCGATGGTCTGGTGGTGGCACCGCTGGGCAAGATCGACTACTGGTTTGTCAGTGAGGGCCGACGGATCCACAAGACGGTCCATCACTATCTGCTTCGCAGCGTCGGCGGTGAACTCTCCGACGCGGACTACGAGGTCAGCGCGGTGGCCTGGGTGCCGTTGCACGAGCTACCCCGTCGGCTGACGTACTCTGACGAACGACGACTGGCCCGCATGGCCCGTGGAGTCATCGCCGATCTGGCCGCCGACCCCCAGCGGCTGGCCCGGTCCGAGGCCGAGAGCAGTCGCACAGAACCCAACGCATATGAGAGAGCCGCAGCCGCCCGAAACGAGCGCCGAAACGAGACGCCGACTCCGGCACCGTCGCGTCGGCGCCGGAGGCGTCCCCGCCGCCCCGCGGCCGGTGATGGCTGAGTTCTCGTCGCGTCCGGCTCGATCCGCGTCCCGCTCGCCGGCGGTGATCCGCGCCCCGTGGACGCGGTTGCTCACACTTGTCGCGGTGGCCGTGCTCGGATTGCTGTCGGCGGCGCCGGCGGCCGCGGCTCCCGACGGGGATGCGGGCAGCCGCCCCGATCGGTTCGCGCAGATCGTCATCGACGCGATGACCCCGTCGATGGTCACCAGCAGTTCCGGCCCGACGGTGAAGATCTCCGGGCATGTGCTGAACACCAGCAGCCGAACCCTGCATGACCTCGGCATCCGTCTCGAGCGCGGCGATGCGCTGCGCAGTGCGGGCGAGTTGCGGTCGGCGCTGGCCACCGAGCATCCGGCGATTGCGGCGGCCACCGACTTCACCGGCCTGTCCGCCGACAGCCTCGCGCCCGGCGCCCGGGCCACGTTCTCCTTGTCGGTGCCGTTGTCGGGTGATCATGGTCTGCAGATCTCGCAGCGCGGTGTCTATCCCTTGCAACTCAATGTGAACGGGCTGCCCGACTATGGTGGCGTCGCCCAGGTGGCCGGGTCGCGCACGTTGCTGCCGGTGCTGTCGTTGCCGCCGGACGCGACCCGCGCGGGCGCGTATGAGGATCCGGGCAGCAGCAGTGACACACCATCGGCGCCCCCCGGACTCGGGGCCGACGGTTCGGTCTCTGCCGACGTTTCCGATCCGTCCCGATTCACGTTTCTGTGGCCGATAGCCGCGCCCCCTCAGTTGTCCCCCGGCATCCTCGGCGGCAGCACCGAGCCGGTGCGTCTGATCAGCGAGGACATGGCCCGGTCGCTGGCGCCGGGCGGCCGCCTGAACTCGGTGCTCACGCCGCTGCGTGCGGTCGCCGACGCGACCCCGCCGGCCGATCCGAACTCGGCACCGTCGACGGCCACGCCGGACCCGGGCCGTTCACCGCAGGGTGCGGATCTGGCGCGCGGGATGTGCGCGGCGGTCGACCCGAATCTGCTCGTCACCGTTCGTGCGATGTCGCTCGGGTACGTCGTGTCTACCGACCCGGGCGACCCGACGTCGTCGACCGTGCCGGGTACCGGACGGGACGCGGCGAGCGATTGGCTCAACGAACTACATGACATCGCCTCGCGCATGTGCGTGGTCGCGTTGCCGTTCGCCTCGGCCGACCTCGGTGCACTTGCCTCGATCGACAACTCCGGTCTCACGGCCGCCGCCCTCGACTCCCCCGCCGACGTCGTGGACTCCATCCTCGGAGTGAAAAGTGTTCGGGGACTGACGATTCCGCCGCTAGGAGCGATCAGCCAGGCCGGTGCTCAACTGCTGCACCGCACGCACCACACCACCATCCTCACTTCTGCGGGCAATCTGACGACCACCCAGACCGAGCCCGGGGGCGCCTACCGCGTCGGCAACCTTGCCGCGCAGTCCTACGACGAGCCGGTGACCGCTGCGCTCGGTGCGCTCGGTACCCATCCCGCGACGCCGCCGATCACGCCGGCCGATCAGCGCGTCGACCTCGGCGCGGAGTCGTCCTTGAGCCGCAGGCAGGCGGGCATCGGGGCGTTGGCGTTTGCGGCGATCAATACGCCCGACGACGAGCGGGCGGCACCCGGCGCAGGTTCGGAGGTGCCCGCCGATCTCCCGACAACCGGTCGATCGCAGGTCGTGCTGCCGTCGCTGTATTGGTCACCCACCCCCGACGACGCCAACGCACTCATCTCCACCGCCGAGGTGCTGCTCGGTTCGCGAGTGGCCGCCGCGACCCCGCTGAGTGACGTCGCCGACACCACTGCCGCGGCGCGCGGCACCGCGCGTCTGTCACCGCTGCCCGGGGTGGGTACCGTCGCGTCGGTGTCGGTGCCCCTACCCGAGCAGACCGCGAAACGGATGCGGGACGAGGCCGACGCCAGCTACCAGCTGCAGGGTGCGCTGGTGAGTTCCGCCGACGTCGAGACCTCGCCCGAGCACTATCTCGCGCCGCTGCGTGAGGACCTGCTCCGTTCGATCACCGCTCCCGCGCAATACGGGCCGGATGCTCGAGCCCGGCTGGCCACCACGCGCAGCCAGACGATCGAGGCCGTCGGCTCGACCCTGAATCGCATGAGATCGGCGGTGACCATCCTCGACCCCGGCGGCCGGTACACCCTGGCGTCCGAACGCAGTCCGCTGCTGTTGGTGGTCAAGAACGACCTCTCCTTGCCCATCCGGGTGAACATCAAGACGTCGGCACCCCGCGACCTCGACATCGGCGATGTCGGCACGATCGAGATCCCCGCCCGCGGCACCCGGCAACTGCAGTTGCCGACGCACGCGCAGACCTCCGAAGCGATCACCGTCACCATCTCGATCGCGACGGTCACCGGCCTGCCGCTGGGCTCCGACATCCGGCTCGCGGTGCATTCCAACGCCTACGGCAAGGCGCTGTTCATCGTCACGATCATCGCCGGTGCGGCGTTGATCCTGCTCACCGCGCGCCGCCTGTGGCATCGGTTCCGCGGCGAGCCCGATCCCGCCGATGCCGATCGCCCCGAAGCCGGTGAGCAGGAGCGTCTCCTCGCCGCGGCAACCTATCAACAGCGACGACGTACCCTGCACATCGAGGAAGTTCGTTCCGAACCGCAGTCCGGTGACGAGGGCTATTTCTGGCCGCCGCCAGGCCTGCCCGGCACGGGATCGGACGAATCGCCCGAGACGCGGCCACCGGATGCCGAAGACGCGCAACCGGGCGTCCCCGAACCGGAGATCACCGAACCGGAGATCACCGAACCGGGGGCCCAGAAGAGCACGACACCACCGACGACGTGAGGGACAAGGCAGCCGAATGAGCGATCGAGGACCGGGCGACCCACCACGTCGTGCCGCGCCCCGCCGCATTCCGCCGAACCCTCCGAATCCGGCGCACCGACCGAACCCGGCGAACCCCGCGAGTCCGGCTTCCCGAAACAGGAACGCCCAGAACCACAACGCGATCCCGAATACCCAGCCCGGGCGGCCGGCTGCGCCGAACCCGCAGCGCGGGCCCCGCCCCGGCCCGGCCCCACTTGCCGGTCCACTTGGCGAGGCACCGCCCCTCGCGGGTGCGCCGCGCAGCGCCGGTGCCCGTCCCCGACCCCGGCCGCAGACGCCCGGCCCCGCTGCCGGCGGTCCGCGGCCGCAACCGCCGCGCCCGGAACCACGAGGCGCCCACGAGCGCGTCGCCGCGGATACGAGGCTGCCCGGAACCTCGACCATGGATCGGAACGCCGAAGAGTTCGGCGACGCCGACACGGCCGCCGACGGACTCGCGCGCGACTCCGACTCGAGCATCATGCGCACCAGCGGGTCCATCGCGCTGGCGACCCTGATCAGCCGCATCACCGGCTTCGTCCGTACGGTGCTGATCCTCGCGCTGCTCGGCGCGTCGGTGGCATCTGCGTTCCAGGCCGCCGACGTGCTGCCCAACATGATCGCCGAGATCCTTCTGGGTGCGGTGTTGACCGCCATCGTCATCCCGCTGCTCGCACGCGCCGAAGCGGAGGATCCCGACGGCGGCACGTCGTTCATCAACAAGATCTTCACGCTGACCGTGGTGGTCCTGGGTATCGGCACGATAGCCGCGATCGCGGCGGCGCCGCTTCTGACGCAGCTCAACATCGACAACGCGTCGCTGCGGCCGGTGGCGACCGGACTCGCCTACTTCCTGCTCATCGAGATCCTCTTCTACGGTCTGACGGCTCTGTTCACCGCGATCCTGAATCTGCGCGGCTATTTCAAACCCGGGGCCTGGGCCCCGGTGCTCAACAACGTCGTCCAGATCGGCGCCCTGCTCGCCTACTGGGCGATGCCGGGGCAGCTCACGCTCAACCCGTTCTCGATGAGCGATCCGCAACTGCTGGTCCTGGGCATCGGGTGTGCGCTCGGGGTGGTCCTGCAGGCGGCCATCCTGCTGCCCTACCTGCGGCGCGCCGGAATCCGGCTGCGCCTCGAGTGGGGTCTGGATGCCCGGCTGCGCAGGTTCGGCAACATGGCGCTGGCGATCGTGTCCTACGTCGCGATCCTGCAGGTCGGCCTCGTCATCACCTATCGGATCGCCTCGGCCGCGTCCGACGCGGGAATCAGCGTCTACGTCACCCATTGGCAGCTGCTGCAGCTGCCGTACGGCGTTCTCGGCGTCACCATCCTCACCGCGATCATGCCCCGGCTGTCGCGCAACGCGGCCGCCGGCGACACCAAGGCCGTCGTCGACGACCTGTCGCTGGCCACCCGTCTGTCCATGGTGGCGCTCGTCCCGGTGGTCGCCTACATGACCTTCTTCGGCACCGCGATCGGGGTGGCGGTGTTCAACTTCGGGCGATTCGACGCCCACGTCGCCTCCCAGCTGGGATCGACGCTCGCGTGGGGTGCGTTCACGCTCATCCCCTACGCGATGACACTCGTGCAGCTGCGCGTCTTCTACGCCCGAGAGGACGCGTGGACCCCGACCCTGATGGTCCTCGGCATCACCGCGGTCAAGATCGTGACGTCTTACCTGGGTCCGGTGCTCTTCTCCGACCCCGATCTCGTGGTGCGCTGGCTGGCGATGTCCAATGGCTTCGGCTATCTCGTCGGTGCGATCGTCGGCCACTACCTGCTGCGCAGCAGACTGCGCGCAGACACCCCCGGTCATCAGGCTCCGCGGTTGACCAACGTGACGTTCACGACGGTGGTGACGCTCGCGGTCTCGATCGCCGTCACCTTCGCGGTGTGGTTGGTCGCGGAGGTCTCCGGACTGCACCTGGCCACCCAGCACGGCAAGTTCGGCTCGATCGCCTACCTGGTGCTCACCGCGGTCGTGGTACTCGGCGTGACCTATGCGGGTCTCGCCGCTGCGGGCCTTCCCGACGTCGTGTCCCTCATGACGACACTGCGCCGCGTGGCGGGCCGGTTCGTCCCGGCGCTGGCACCGCGCGGCGAACCGGACAAACAACCGTCGCCGACGATCACGGTTCAGTTTCCGCGGGTCATCAGCGACGAATCCCTGCCGTATTCTGGTCAGGTACAGGTCGTCCGGCGCTTCGACCGCGGATCCGCGACGTGGCAGTCCTATGCGGTACACACCGGTGGGGCCGCGGGCGGCACCGGCGTCGCACCCTGGTCGCCGCCCAGCCGGCCACCTGACATCCGTTATCGGAGGAGAGGAGTTCGCCGCGTGAACGAGACCGGAGTCGACGCCAGCCCGGAGCCGACGACCACGCCCGCGACGTCCACACCCCACTCCGCCGACGGCGGACGTCCCGGAGCCGCCGACGCCCCGACGCAGGCGGTCGACATGACCGAATCCTCAGCGCCGCAACCTGATCCGACGAACTCGCCGTCCACCGAAAGGGCGGCGGACACCCAAGCCGATCCCAACCTCCCAGACTCGGAACGCCCAGACCCCGAACGCCCAGACCCCGATCGCGCAGACCCGATCCGCCCGCCGCGACGTCGCGGACCGCGGCTGGTGCCCGGTGCCGCCGTCGCCGGCGGCCGGTACCGTCTCCTCGAACACCACGGCGGCACCCGCGGACTGCAGTTCTGGAAGGCGCAGGACGTCAATCTCGACCGCGAGGTCGGCTTGACCTTCGTCGACTCCGAGCAACTCGCACCACTGCCCGACAAGGACGTGCCGACCAAGGCCGGCGATTCGGGTCCGCAAGCCGTACTCACCCGCACCTTGCGCCTGGGCCAGATCAGTTCTTCCGGCGTGGCCCGCGTCCTCGACGTCGTACGCGGTTCGTCGGGCGGCATCGTGGTCGCCGAATGGGTGCAGGGCTCCTCGCTGGCCGACGTCGCCGCCACCCATCCGTCGCCGATCGGGGCGGCCCGGGCCGTCCGGGCACTGGCCGCGGCCGCCGAGGCCGCGCACCGGTCCGGCGGGGCGTTGTCGATCGACCACCCCGACCGGATTCGCATCAGTTCCGAGGGCAACGCGGTACTCGCCTTCCCCGGCACCCTCGCGGGCGACGACGCCGCGTCCGACGTTCGCGGGCTCGGCGCGGTGCTCTACGCGCTGCTGTTGCAGCGTTGGCCCCTCGACGGCGCGAACGGTTCGGCACTGGTCACCACCGCGACCACCCGCACCCCGGTCGGTGGATTGGCCATCGCCGCGCCGGCCGCCGACGGGGACGGCCCCATCGAACCACGCGAGGTCGACCCGGAAATTCCCTTCGAGATCTCTGCCGTTGCCGCCCGCGCATTGTCGGGAACCCGCGGAATCCGCACTGCGGCAACGGTTCAGCACGTTCTCGACCAGGCCACGGTCGTCGACCTCAAGACCGACATGATCCCCGCCCTCGGCGATTCGGACGAACCGCCGGTCTCCATCACCGCACCATCGGGCCGGATCGGCTCGGACGAACCGGACCGCAGCAACCGCACCATCGCGCTCCTCGTCGGCGCCGCATTGCTCGTGCTGCTCGTGGTGGTGGCGCTCGTCGTATGGCTGACCGGCATCTTCGGCGGCGGAGACGAGAACACCGACATCAACCAATTCCTGTCCACCAGCACCTCGGCTCCCGCTCGGCCGGCACCCGCATCGGCGCCCGCGCCGGCACCCGCCGCCGGCGGACCCATCGCGCTGCAGTCGGCGGCCCTCGTCGACTACTCGGGGCAATCCGGGGACAGCCCCGATCAGGCCCGCAGCGTGATCAACGGCGCCGGGCCCGGGTGGCGTAGCGACAATTACCGCACCGCTGCCTTCGGCAATCTCAAACAGGGACTGGGGCTCATGGTCGACCTCGGCTCGGCGCAGGCGGCCAAAACGGTCACGATCACCACCACCACACCGGGATTCGGGGTCTCCTTGCGTTCGGCATCGAGTCCGGACGCCACCCTGGCCCAGACCACCGAACTGACCAGCGGCACCGTGAATCAACCCACCACGACACTAACCATCCCGAACCCGCAGCCGTCCCGGTATCTTCTCGTGTGGATCACCTCCCTGCCCGGTAGTGCAGGCAACTATCAGGTACAGGTCTCCAAGATCGCCATGACCCGCTGAGCATTTTTCGCCCGGACCCGACGAGGAACTCGAACCCCACCATGCCGCTATCGAGTTCCCGACCGGTGCAACACGTTTCGGGCCGTCTCGCGCGTAGCACGGTTGTGCGTTATGGCGTCGGCTCCCTGGGCACCGGCGGATTCGCCACCTTGCCCGGACTGGTCCTCGTCTACTACCTCACCGACACGCTCGGCGTCGCCGCTGCCGCCGCCGGCGCCATCGTGGCCATCGCCAAGATCTGGGATGTACTGATCGACCCGGGCATCGGCGCGCTCTCCGATCATCTCGCCCTCCGCCACGGCAATCGTCGCCGCTTCATGACGCTGGGCGCGCTGACTCTGCCGATCTTCTTCGTACTCACCTTCGCCGTCCCGACCGCTGCCTCGACCCCGGTGGCCGCAGTCTGGGTCACCATCGCATTCCTGTTGTCGGCCACCGCATTCAGCCTGTTCCAGGTCCCCTACATCGCCTTGCCGGCCGAACTCACCGACAGCTACGACGAACGCACCCGCCTCCTCACCGTGCGCGTCGTGGTACTCGCCGTGGCCATCCTCGCATTCGGGGCCGGCGGCCCCGCATTACGCGAGCTCGGCGGACCGCCGGCGCTCGGATATCTGCTCATGGCCCTCGTCTCCGCCATCGTCATCGGCGCCGCCATGCTCATCTCCGCCCGCGCCGCAACCGCCGCCCGGCCACCGAAACCCCCTGCGGCTCTGGGGCCAGAACGGCCCGCTCGCTTCGCTCCCGGCGCCGGCTATGTACTGGGTGCCGCCGTCCTCCGCCGCAGCCTGCCCCTGCGCACCCTGCTCGGCGCCTTCCTGCTCCAGGGACTGGCAACCGGGCTGATGCTCGCCGGTGCCCAATACATCGCCACCTGGGTTCTCGATTCGGAGGCCGCCATCTCCGGGCTCTTCGCCGCGCTGATCGCGCCCGCACTCATCTGCGCACCTCTCTGGGGCATCCTCGCCCGTCGGATCGGCAAGGAGATCGGATTCGCCGCCGCCACAGTTCTTTTCACGGCCGCGGCGCTCTCGCTGATCGGCCTCGCCTGGGCGCCCGGCTGGTGGGTGTACCCGGTGATCGGTGTGGCCGGCGCCGCGTACGCCGGTATGCAGTCACTGCCCATGGCGATGCTTCCCGACGTCATCACCCACGACGAGACATCACACCGGCAGGGGACCGCCGGGATCATCGGCGGCGTCTGGACCGCGGGGGAGACCACCGGCATGGCACTCGGCGCCGTCGTCTTCACCGCCGTCCTCGCCCTCGGCGGCTACCTCTCCTCCGACACCACCGACCACGTCACCCAGCCGGCGTCGGCCATCACCGCGATGGTCATCGGATTCAGCATCATTCCCGCCGCCCTCGCGCTGCTCAGCCTACTGTTCATCATGCGATACCCCCTGCGGCGCAACGATATCGAGCGCGACGGGAGTGACATACCGTGACCGACTCGGTTGACCGGCACCTCGAGGCGATTCTCGACGATCTGACCGCCCTGCGGGAACACGATGCCCCGACCCACGGCGGGCGAGTCCTGTCCTACGTCTACGATTCCGGGCTGGCCGAACTCGACGATCTCGCCCGGCGCGCCGCCGCATCGGTTGCGAGTATCAACGGCCTCGACCCCACCACCTTCCCGTCGGTCGCCGCGATGGAACGAGACGTCATCGCCTTCGCCGCCGGCCTCGCCCACGGGACCGGGCGAGAGGCTACGGCCGACGTCGTCGGTCTGGTGACCAGCGGTGGCACCGAAAGTTGTCTGCTGGCAGTCAAATCGGCGCGCGACCGCTGGCGCGACCGGAATCCCGCAAGCACCGAGGTGCCCGTCGTGCTGGCGCCGATCACCGCGCATGCGGCCTTCCACAAGGCTGCACACTATTTCGATCTCGAGCTCGATCTCGTGCCCGTCGGAGCCGACCTCACGGTGTCGGCCGCCGACCTCGTCGACCGGATGACCGGCCGAACCGCGCTCGTCGTCGTGTCGGCACCGAATTATCCCTACGGCCTGCTGGATCCGGTCGCCGAGGTCGCGCCCGCCGCCGCCGCGCGCGGCATCGCCTGCCATGTGGATGCGTGCATCGGCGGCTGGGTGTTGCCGTTCTGGGCCTCCGACGAGCCGCACCGCGCCAAGCCACTGCCGGACTGGGATTTTCGCGTCGCCGGTGTGACCAGTCTGTCGATGGACGCGCACAAATACGGTTACGCACCGAAAGGTGCCTCGGTACTGCTCTTCGCCGATCGCGACGCCAAACGCGCCGCCGGCTTCGTCACGACCCGCTGGCCCGGCTACCCAGTGGTGAACCCGACGATGCTCGGCAGCCGCTCGGCAACCTCGCTGGCGGCCGCCTGGACCGTGATCCGCTATCTGGGCGACAATGGCTTTCGGGCACTGTCGGCCCGCACCCGCCACGCGACGCGCTCGTTGATCGAGTGCGTCGACGGCATCGCCGGCCTGCGCGTCGTCGGCGAGCCGGCGGCCTCACTGTTCGCCGTGTGCGCCGACACCACCGTCGCCGCCGACCGCCGGGTCGATCCGCATCTGTGGTCCGATCAGGTCCGCACCCTCGGCTGGGTGTTACAGCCGCAGCCGGGTCTCGGGCCGGCCATGCCGCACACCACACACCTCACGGTCACGCCGGTGACGGCCGACGTGGTCGGGCCACTGTGCGAAGCCCTCGTCCGGGCGGCCGACGCAGTGCGGGGCACGCCACCGATCGATCTGTCGGACGTGGGTGATGCGATGCCGGAGCTGCTCGTGGATCAACCACTGGATTCAGCGGCCGCCCACCAGGTCTTGGAATCACTCGGGCTCGGCGGTGGGGGAGAGGGCGGGACGGCTCTCCCGGATCAGCTGGCACCGGTGATGGCGTTACTGGGCATCATTCCGCCCGCCCGCGCCGAGTCGTTGCTGGCGGAGCTGCTCGCGCGTCTCAACGAGAGTTGACAGCCGCCGCAGATTCGCTGACCTCTCGTGGCGGATCCATTCGGCCCGCTCGCTTCGCGCCCGGCGCCGGCGAAGGAGCCCAGCCGGGCGGCCCGACGATGTAGCCGATTCGGGCGCGCAACCCCTTGGCAGAGCGGACGTCTCGTGCGATCGCCACATACTCGCGGGTCTGCAGCTTCCAGATGTTGTACGTGTCGACCGGCGACGTCAGTCCGTAGCGAGGCCGATGCGTCTCGGCCCGGAACGAGCCGAACATCCGGTCCCACAGGATGAACACGCCCGCGTAATTGCGGTCGAGATACTCGGGATCACTGCCGTGGTGGACCCGATGGTGCGACGGGGTGTTCAGGACGAATTCGATCGGGGCCCACAGCCGGTCGATGCGTTCGGTGTGAATCCAGAACTGGTACACCAGATTGACCCCATAAGCGGCGAAGACCACCGCCGGCGGCACACCCAGGAAGGGGAGTGGCAGCCACATCACCAGTGCCGCACTGATATTCCACTTCTGCCGCAGCGCGGTCGCGAAGTTGAAGTACTCGCTGGAATGATGTGCCTGATGCGTCGCCCAGACGAGTCGGACGCGATGGGAGATGCGGTGATTCCAGTAGTAGAGAACGTCGACGGCCACGAAGCCGATCACCCACGTGTACCACGCCGTAATCGGCAACTGCCACGGAGCGAGATAGACGAAGATGGCCGTGTAGACGAGCAGACCCAGCACCTTCCAGGCTGTGCTGGTCGCGATCGACACCAATCCCATCGTGATGCTGGCACGGGCGTCCCGCTTCTCGTAGGCACCACGCGGCGGCCGGGACCGGCCGGAGTCCGGCCCGTCCTCGTCGTGGTCCTCGAGTTTCCACGCGGCCAGCCACTCGGCGATCAGCAACGCGAGAAAGAACGGGATCGCGATCAGGGTCGGCTCATGCATCGGGTCAGGTAGCAGGTCCAGCATGATTTCTTCTCCCGATTCGGCGCTCACGCCATCTGACATGGCTTCGTGTCAGATGTTCTTTGTGACACGATAGCGTGTCAGATGGCGGTATGTCCATCGTTTCCGATCAGAGGAGTGAGGTGTCCGACCAGGACCACGCGACACCGGCCTCGGGCCGCCGGTACGGCGGTGCCGATGCCGGACAGCGCCGGGCACGTCGCCGCGACGAGTTCATCCGCGCGGGTCTGGAGCTGTTCGGCGAACTCGGCTATCCGGCGGTCACGGTCAAGCGCCTGTGCGAGCAGGCCGGACTCACCCAGCGCTACTTCTATGAGTCCTTCGCCGATCGTTCGGCGTTGCTCGTCGCAGTGTACGAACGTTGCGTCGACGTCACCCGACAGGCCACCGTGGCCGCGGCCACGCCATATTCGCAGAGCCCGTCGGGCGTGGCACCCGATGCGGTCCCGGCAGCCGCCCGTGCCACTCTCGGGGCCTTTCTGCACACCTTGACCGGCGATCCTCGTCGGGCCCGCGTAATGCTCGTCGAGGTCGTCGGGGTCGACCCGGTCGTGGAGTCCACCCGGCTGCGCGCAATCCACGGCTGGGCTGGTCTCATCCTCGCGCTGGCCATGGGGGAGCGGCCCGTCTCGCCCGCGCAGCACGTCGCGGCCGTGGGCCTGGTCGGAGCGGTCACACAATTACTCGTCGACTGGTACTTCACGAATGTCTCGCCCGAGCCGGTTGATATCGGGACAAGCGCACCGACCGATCTCGACACCGTGCTCGACGTCTGTGTCGAGATGTTCGGCGCCACCTACGATCGGCTGATGCGCTGACACTTTCTCGGGTCGGGATGCTCGGTCTCCGGCATCATGGGGTGATGACTCACGACACACTCGACGACCGCGTCATCGCATTCCTGTCCGCAGGCACCCGCACCGGCAAAGTGGGTTATGTCTCGGCATCAGGTAGAGCACTCGTGGCGCCGATCTGGTTCATCGTCGACGACGGAAAGCTCGTCTTCAACACCGGTGCCGACACCGCAAAGGGACGTGCCCTTACCCGCGATCCCCGCATCACGTTGCTCGTCGACGACGAGAATCCGCCATTCTCGTTTGTGCAGGTCCAGGGCAACGCGCAGGTCAGCGAGGATCCCGACGATCTGCTGGACGCCGCGACCCGGATCGCCGCCCGGTATATGGGTCGAGATCACGCCGATGAATACGGCCGGCGCAACGCCGTGCCCGGCGAATTGCTGGTGCGGGTGACTCCCACCAAAGTCAATGCCGTATTCGACATCGCTGACTGAGCCTGCGGCCACCTGAACTCACGTCGATCGAGCCCGGGCGACGGGTCTGTTCCGTGCGACACGCGCAGAGCCCAGAGTTTCTCGATATCGGCCGACCGCGACGCCCGGGTCCGGTCCATTTCGGCCACACCAGCGCCTCGCATTGGCGGTGAACTTCCGATGATGTTTTCTACTCGTTTGCGGTGCAACGTCTTTCGTACATCCCTTCGGTGTTCACTATGTGCGGTACGGCCGTTCGGCGACCTTCGATGCCGCTTCGGCAGGTGAGCTACCCCGCACTGTGCCGGGCGAGTTCTGGCGACAGATCACGGGTGGTAAGCCATGTATTCGACACACGCACCCGTCCGTGCGTTACTCTCGTGCCGTGGCAAAAAGACAAGTTGTGTCGTTCATCGACGACCTAGACGGCCGTGAACTCGATATCGACGACGCCCATACCATTTCCTGGTCATGGTCCGGCGTGGATTATCAGCTCGACGTCTCCGCGGCAAATCTCGACAAGATCGAGAACGGTCGGGTTCCCGTCGCGAAACTCCTCGAGGTTTCGGCTCGCGTCGGCGGACGCCGGCAGTCGACCGCCCCCAAGGTGTCTGCGACCAGTTCCTCTTCTGACTCCTCCACCAACTCCGCGCGGCCATCCACCAAGGTGATTCGCGAGTGGGCACAGGAAGCCGGGTATGAGGTACCGCAGCGTGGTCGGCTTCCCAAGGAAATTCTCGAGGCATACGACGACGCCAACTGACTCGGCGTCGTAAGACGGAACCCGGCGATCACGCGAAATTCGCGCGCCGGGTTTCGTTGCTCTCTTCGGCCCGGCCCTTCACTGTAAGAGCTGCCCTTTGAGTTTCTCGATCTCGCGCTGCAAGTCACCGATCTGATCGATATAGGGCTGGACACGTTCGCGAACCTGCTCAGCGGTGTATTGCGGCACCAGGCTGCGCGAACAATTCCAATCGAAGGCTTCCACCTCGATGACGACGGCGCGCTCACTCGGTGAGGCGATCTCACCGTCGGCGACCCACCGCAGCCGTGACATCAACGCCTCGTCATCATGCGCCTCGATCACGCTCGCGCGGCCGAACAGCTTCAGCCGCTGCTTGCGCGGATAGTCCGCCAGGAACAGCGACACTCTCGCGTCGTCATCGATATTTCCCGCCGAGACGAACTGCCGGTTGCCCCGGAAGTCCGGAAAGCCGATCCGACTGCCGCCCAGGTGATGCAGGAATCCGTGCGGCCCACTGCGATATTGCACATAGGGCCAGCCCGACGGGGTCACCGTCGCCAGATGACATTGGAAAGACCTGGTGATCATCCCGATCTCGCGGCCGGTCAGTTCTTGTGGGCCTTCGTCGGGCGACTCCAACCCGGCACCGTAGGCGGGGAAGCTGCCCACCGACATCTGACGGTCCACGGCCGATGGACCAAATGCTATGTGTTGGTAGCGATGTCCCACACTTCCCACCCTACTCGGGCGCGCGCGCAGTCAGCCCGAGACGCTCGAGCTCGAACTCGATGTCCGCACCTTCGTCCGTGGCGAGCAGCTCGACGAGGGCGGCGGGCATGCGTTTGAGCGCCTTGTCCATGGCGATCTTTTCCTCTTTCTTGTCGTTCTGGCCGTAGGCGTCGGATCAGGTAATACTGCGACGACCGAGATCAGTTGCCCGAGGAGTTCCCCGATGTCTTCTGCGGGCGCAGGACAAGAACCGATCCCGCGGCGACGAGCACGAGCATGAGCACCGCGGTGGCGACGTTGTTGGGCATACCGAGCGTCTGTGGTTTGTGCAGCGGATGACTGAAGACGGGGTCATCGACGAAGTAGTACGAGGTGCCGGGCCAGCATCCGGCGGCGAGGACCGAGATCCAGAAGGCACCGGCGAGGTATGCGCCGACCAGCATGGTGAACCGGTCGGTCACCGGACGCACGAGCAGGCAGATCAATGCGCCGATGCCCAACGCCATTCCGGCGAAGAACCCGATGGCCAGATGCAATTTGGCGTGCGGGAGCCAGGCGGGGTTGTCCATGTGGGCCCCTCGCATGATCACCCCGTCGAGCAGGACGGGAATGACGATCGTGGCCACGCCAACGATCACGAGGAGTGCCCGTCCGGCCTGGGCACGGCCGTTGACAGGTGTGGTTTTCGAAGGCGTCGGTGTGAGATGAGTGGTGTCGGACATTGGTTCCTCCAGGGCAGGTAGGCGACAGCCGATAGATCGTCTCATTCGAGACTATCTCATTTGCTGCCTATCCGGGTGCCGAAGGTAATCTCCCACCATGACCACCTCGGATGGCCTGCCGGACTATGCGATCGGCCCACTGCTCCTGCGAGCCCATCGGCGCGCCGCGGAAGCGTTCAACTCTGCCCTCACCACACTGGATATCCAGGGCCGGCATTTCGGAGTGTTGTTCGCGCTCAGCCGATTCGGCCCCATGAGTCAAGTACGGCTCGCAGCGCATACCGGGGCCGACAAGTCTGCGGTGGTCCGCATGGTCGACGATCTACAGTCCCATGGTTACGTGGAACGAGCCGCCTCTCCCGATGATCGTCGCGCAGCCGTCATCACACTGACCGCGGCGGGCAAAGATGCGTTCCACCGGGCCGAAACGATCGCCGGAGCCGTCGCCGACGACCTACTCGTGGGTTTCGACAGCGAGGACCGCGCCCACCTGAAACGCCTGCTGGTCCGGTTTGTGACCGACCCGCCGGAGTAGCGCGCCGTCGCGCAGACGGTCCGCTACCATCAGAACTCCTTCTCATCGTCTCGCCGTGTCCTATTCGCCCGAAATATGTCGCCCGTTCGGGTGAATTCGCTGGTTAGGGTATTGAATCGCGGATAGCGTTCAAATGCGAGCCTCTCGCCGAGGCACCTGAACTCACACCCATGGAGCGCTTCGATGTCCGAGCCGACTTTTGCTCCATTGCCCGGCGAACGTGTCATCTACCAGACGAAGTTCTCACCAAGATTGATCCTCAAACATCTCAAGGTGACCGTCACACTCACCGACGAGCGAGTACACATTTCCGAGCCACACACACTGTTCGCGATCTTCCCCCATGGGGGTTATTGCAATTCCGTTCCTCTCCACGCAATTTCGGACGTGGCAGCCGGAAATACCGCGTCATCGCGAGCGATCATGTGGGGCACACTGTCCATCATTTTGGGTTTCGTGACCCTGGTCCTTCCCGTCCTCTTCGGAAGCGGAGGCGGATTCAATGCCATCAGTGTGCCGTTCTTTCTCTTCTTCGTGGTACTCGGAGCAGTGATGCTGCTGGCGGCACACACCGTGGCTCTCCGGGTACGAAGTGGCTCCCAATCACGGCGACCTCGAGGGCATTGCCGTCTTCGGTGATGACCTCACCGAGATCAACGACACCCTCATCCTCGAATTCGAGCTTCTCGCCGCGCTGGTCTGGGCCCCAGACGACTTGACTCGCGACGTCATCACCGGACTCGTTGGCGACGCCGCCACCCGCAGCGAGGCCAATGGTCAGCCCGACACGGCGATCCCTCTGTCCCACACTCTGTTCCTGTCCACCGGACACGCCATCCTGTTCCACACGCTCGTTGCCATGGTCGACGAAGGCATGCCCATCACCCCCACGCTGCTGCTAGCCCGCCTACGCGACACCGGACACCAACGCGAAGTCGCCGCAATCCTGCCGGAACTCGCCGCCCCTCGCGGCGTCAAACCCATCCCCGGCGGCTCCGACACCCCCCACCTCGCAGCTGCCGTCGC
Source organism: Gordonia sp. DT30 (assembly GCF_049844915.1). Classification (NCBI taxonomy): domain Bacteria; kingdom Bacillati; phylum Actinomycetota; class Actinomycetes; order Mycobacteriales; family Gordoniaceae; genus Gordonia; species Gordonia sp. DT30. Next base: position 53,365 of record NZ_JBNCLY010000011.1, read on the forward strand.
AGATGCTTGGTACCGCCGTGGCTACACAGCACTGCTGGCCCGCATGACTCACGCCACCACCACTGAACCCACCGCCACCCTCGCCGGCCACTGGGCCGCGCTCACCGACCACGCCATCACTGCCGAACGTCGCTGGCTCAGCGTTCGCGACACACTCGCTAGCCTCTAGGCCCAACACCATGACCCTCCCCGGCACCGACGACCAACAGCACGCCGACGAAGATCACGCCGCTGACCTCCGCGACCGCGGCCGCAGCTGGGCCGAGATCGCCGACGACCTCGGCATCACCACAGCCTCCGCCAAAAAGTACGCAGCCGCGGCCGATCATCGCGCCGCCGAACGATGCGCCCGCAACCAAATCAGCCTGTTCTAACCCTGCGTCCCCCGTAGAATGAACCCCATCGCAACCGAAAGGAGCGCCCCATGCCCACCACCTGGACCCGCACCTACCCCGACCTGTTCGCCGGCCTCACCAACGACCAAGCCGGTAACGTGAGCGCCGCGATCGACAACAATGTCCTCGAAGGCTGGGAACCCACCCGGGACGATATCGCCATCCTCACCGCCCACGCCCGCGGCGACATCACCCGAGACGATCTCCTGCGCGAAGCACGCGGCGAGCTCACCCGCGAACAGCTGGTCAGCATGTCACTCCGCGAGGCCACCACCGCACACATCTGAAGAAGAGCGAGACCCTCGCAGCCCGCGACGCCACCACACCGGTACTCACCGCAGTGGTGGCGTCGCCGTCTCACCACACCATTCGCGACGTAGACAGGCACCATCTCGCGCCATGACCTCACCCTCCGATTGGGACGCCACCTTCATCCCCGGCACCGACGTGCTGGCCAACAAACTCGGCCTCACCGACCGTGACGCGCTCACGCAGCGTGAGTACATCCTGACCGCCGCTATTGAAAGCGAGATCTTCGACGGACGCGTGCCCATCGCCCACACCTACGACACAGACCACCTCCGGGCCCTCCACGCCGCACTGTTCAACAATATCTACGATTGGGCCGGCGTCACCCGCACCTACCCCATGTCCAAAGACGGCATCCCGTTCGCCGAACCACGCCAAATTCCCGCCTACCTCGACGCCGCCGCCAACCACATCGCCGACACCGACTGGGACCGCCTCGACCACGGCGGAATCGCGGTCGAAGCAGCCACCACCTACGCCTACCTCAATACCGCACACCCATGGCGTGAAGGCAACGGCAGAAGCTCCAAACTATTTATGCGCCAACTGCTTCGAGACCACGGGCACGACCTCGACTTCGGCAAGATAACACCCCAGCAGTGGAACAATAGCTCAGCGTTGACCATGCCCGATCGCGGCACATTCGAACCCGTCCCCGACTTACGTATTCCCGTCTTCACCCGCATCATCACCACCCACACGCCCCCGGCAACGAACGCCACCCAGGCCGCCGCGGTAGGTCCACTATCCCTCGGCCCCACCACCTCACGCCCACACGCCCACCGAACGGCGACGACTGGACAGCGGCCGTATTGCCGGCCACCTCAGCCCAACCAGAATCCCTCATCCCGGCGAAATCGAGGGCCCACGCCGTAACGATCTCGGGCATACGATCCATGCCAAACGATGACGCCACCACCCGGACCTTTCGGCGTAAGTGGAGCGGACTCCTCCCTCAGCGACGCCGTGGTCGGCCTACGGCGGCGGTTCCCCCGAGGCTCAGCAGGAGTAGTCCAGGGATGATGAAGCATGCGGTGGCGAGGCCGATAAGGATGGCCCGACCGATGAGGTCGGACCAGGAACGTCCGGGGTCCCAGCAGGCCGATCGGGCAGGGTACGGGTTGGGCACCCAGCGGGCCGGTCTGGGTGGGTCACGGGTAATCCCGATGAGCAGGGTTAGGACGGCGCCGAGTGCACCGAACGCGAGGAATCCGCCGATCATGATGGCGGCAAGGTTGGCGTTACTCATGGTGCACCTTCTGCATTCGTTCAGGTCGGGTCTGGGAAAGGTTGTCGGTTGGCGTTTGTCTTAGCATCTGACACTGACACGACGCCACGATTTCTCGGTCGTCACCCCATTCGGGTAGCCGATCCATCGTGGCGCCGTGTCCCACCGAGCCGGGTTTAGTGTCCGTGCGCGCCGGCTGGGGTGTGCAGTTGCGGCCACTGCACGTTCACCCCGGGCACGGCCCTCTGGATCTGTTCGCCGATGGCCCGGGTTCCGTTGTTGATGGCTTGCGCGGCAGCGGGTGCCGCGGGTCCGAGCACCTTGATCGGCGCTTGGGCTTGTTCGCCGGTCCAGCCGACTGACACCTGCTGGCCGGCGATCTGGCCGGACACGTTGACGTCACCTCGAGCGTTGACGACGTAGTCGACATTGGTACCCGGTAGCCCAGCCGCGGACGCGGTGGGTGCGGGAACGTGGACTTCGAACTGGTTGCCGGTGGGGTTGGGCAACTCCGGTGCCGGTGCACCCGGTGTTCTTGGAGCCCACGGTGCGGCCGGTGCTTGTAGGTTCTTACCGGGGTCTCCAGTGCCCAGTGCCCAGCTGATCGCTGCACCCACGGTGCCGGCGGCACCCGCGCGCGGCGCAGTCGGCAGCGTCAGGCATGCCACCACCCGCCCGGCCGACCACGCCGTCGCCGTCGCCGCCGCCGTCGCCGAGTCCATCGACGTCTGCTGCTCCCACCGGTGCGGCGGGGACGGGTAACCCCGTTCCCGCGGGCACTCCCGGCTCGTCGGACCGCACGGAATTCCTGCCGCGCCCCGCGGCACCACCACCGCACACTTCCGGCAGGGCGAGACCCACGGGTTGGCCACCCGCACACTGACATGCGGGGCCGGCACCGTCGTTGTCCACAGTCACCCGCTACAGCCCCCACCATTGCGCTGCGCCCGTTACGCTCAACCGCATGTCCGGGGGGACCCACACGCCAGACGGCGACACACGCACCGACGAGCAACTGCTCGCCGATCACACACGCGGCGACCCGGCAGCCTTCTCCACCCTGATCTCCCGCCACCACAGCCATCTCTGGAACGTCGCCGTACGCACCACCAAAGACCCCGACGACGCCGCCGACGCCCTCCAAGAAGCATTACTGTCGGCCCATCGCACCGCCCACACCTTCCGGGAGGAGGCCCGCGTCTCCAGCTGGCTGCATCGAATAGTGGTGAATGCATCACTGGACCGCTTGCGCCGCAATGCGGCTCGGCACACAGTGCCGCTTCCCGATTTTGATACCGCAGTTCTCGCCGACCGGACCGACGAGTTCCAGCGCGTCGATCTGACGGAGTCGATCCGTCGCGCACTCGACGTACTGCCGGCCGGGCAGCGGGCGGCGGTCATCGCCCTCGACATCGAGGGGTACTCGGTCTCGGAAGCCGCGGAGCTGCTCGGCGTCCCCGAGGGAACCATCAAGAGCCGCAGCTCCCGTGGGCGACTGCGGTTGGCTGCGCTCCTCGGTCACCTCCGCAACGAGTCCCTGCTCGATGAGCCGGAGTGATGCGGCCGTGAAGTATTGTCGACGATTCGATGGAACCGGCGAAGACCGTGCTGCGTCCAATAGCTCGATGGATTCCAGCACGAGGGATGCGACACGCCCAGGCCTCACGGAAGATGACTCGACGGAAACAGGGGAGCGAGGATGACCGACGCCGATTCCCCCTTCCTCGAACCGCCGTTTTCGGCCGAGCTCCTCGCCGATCTCGATGCCGGGGTCCTCGACCCATACCTCGCTGCGTATATCCGCTCCCGGATCGCCGACGACCCGGCGGCGCAGGAGACGCTCGCCGTGCTCGTACGCCTGCGTGGCGAATTGCGCTCGCTGCCGGTCTCGACCCACCCGGTCCCGGGCTGGGTAGACGCACGAACCCAGCAGACGCTGGCCGCGATCCGGGATGAGGTGTCGGGCCGGCCACCCCCCGGCAATCCTGCCGCCGCGGCCACCGACGTGCGGCCGCTACGTCGCCGACGATCGATTCCCTCATCACCGCAGGCCGTGGGTCTGTTGTCGCTGGCGGCCGCCATCCTCGTGGCCGTCGTCGTCGGGGTGATATTGCTGGCCCGGCCCACCGATGCGGGCAGTGGTCCCCACCACGCGCAGCCGGACCGCACGAGTACCCCGGCGGCTTCGGGCGCCGCAGCCGCGCTGTCGGTCCTCGGACACACCGATTCAGCACCGTTCGCGTCGCGGGCCGCCTTGCTGCGCTGCACCGCCGCCAACGCGGTGCCCTCGTCGACTCCCGTACTCGGGTCCGGCCCGGTCGTCATCGACGGCACCCCGCGCGCGGTGATCCTGCTGGGTACCGGGGTCGCCGGACGCTTCCTCGCACTCGTCGTCGACCCCACCTGCGACACGGGCAATCCGGCCACCATCTCCCGGACCGTGATCGGCGGCTGAACATCTGCCCATGACCCATCTGGCCCGTGACCTGGGTATACCGTTCACCGACACCACCACGCCGCCCGTGACGGTGCCGTCGTCGAGGGGAACATCTCCGCTTACCCTTGTGTTGAAACGCAGGTACGCGAGCCCGAAGGGGCCCCGCGTCACGACACGGAGGACGAATTGACCCAGTCAGATACCCAGCAGGTCCACGAGTTGATCATCGTCGGATCCGGGCCTGCCGGTTACACCGCGGCAATCTATGCGGCGCGTGCCGAGCTTGCCCCGATCGTCTTCGAGGGGACCCAGTTCGGCGGCGCACTGATGACCACCACCGAAGTCGAGAACTTCCCCGGCTTCCAGAACGGTATCCAGGGTCCGGAACTGATGGACGAGATGCGCGAACAGGCCATCCGCTTCGGTGCCGACCTGCGCATGGAGGATGTCGACGAACTGCGCCTGCACGGCGAGGTCAAGGAAGTCGTCGCCGGCGGCGAGACCTACCGCGCCCGCGCAGTGATCCTGGCGATGGGCGCGGCCGCCCGCTACCTCGGCATCGAGGGCGAACAGCAACTCCTCGGCCGTGGGGTTTCGTCATGTGCCACGTGTGATGGCTTCTTCTTCAAGGACCAGGACATCGCGGTGATCGGCGGCGGCGACTCGGCTATGGAGGAGGCAACCTTCCTCACCAAGTTCGCACGTACCGTCACCCTGATCCATCGGCGTGACGAATTCCGGGCGTCGCGGATCATGCTCGAGCGCGCCCGGAACAACGACAAGATCCGCTTTGTCACCAACTCTGCGGTCAAGTCGGTCGTCGGCGATGGATCGGTCATCGGTCTCGAACTCATCGACACCCGCACCGGTGACACCCGGACCATCGACGTGACCGGCATGTTCGTCGCGATCGGCCACGACCCGCGCAGCGCACTCGTTCGCGACCAGGTCGACCTCGATTCCGACGGATACGTGCAGGTCGCAGGCCGCACCACCTACACCTCGATACCTGGCGTCTTCGCCGCCGGCGACCTCGTCGACCACACCTACCGCCAGGCGGTCACCGCGGCGGGCAGCGGATGTTCGGCCGCCATCGACGCCGAGCGCTGGCTCGCCGATCAGGGCGATATCGAGCCGACACCCATCGAGGGTGATGTGGTCGTCGTCGACGCCCGCAGCTGACCGGCCGGACTCGTCACCATCCACCACAGACGCCAATCCACACAGGAGGAATCACTCATGGGAGCAAATACCGTCCCCGTCACCGACGCCACATTCAAGGATGCCGTCCTCGACTCGGACAAACCGGTGCTCGTCGACTTCTGGGCCACCTGGTGCGGCCCGTGCCGCATGGTTGCGCCGGTACTCGAGGAGATCGCCGATGCGCACAGCGAGAAGCTGACCGTCGCCAAGCTCGACGTCGACGCCAATCCTGCGACAGCGCGTGACTTCCAGATCATGTCGATCCCGACCATGATCCTGTTCGAGAACGGCAAGCCCACGAAGACGATCGTCGGCGCCAAGGGTAAGGCCGCCCTACTGCGCGAATTGGATTCGGTCGTCGGCAGCAACGCCTGACATCGTGTGACATAGGACGGGCGCTGTCACCAGCATCTGCGCAGGTGACAGCGCCCGTCGCGGTATTGTGACCTCATTCGGTTTGGCCCATGTGGGCCGAACTGAAAGAATGCTCGTGGTTCTGCCGAATGCGATCAGCGTCAAGCACCGGCGTCGAATCGCAATCCGCGCGGACAACGGCCGTCCAGCGCGACCAAGGAGTCTTCAGATGCCACTATTCCGACTGGGTGATCAGGGATCGGCGGTTGTCGAGGTCCGTTCCATCCTCGCCGGACAAGGTCTCCTCCCCACCTCGATCGGTCGGCACGCCGCTGACGAGGGGACCAGTGATCTCTTCGATTCCGACACCGACCAGGCGGTTCGGGCCTTCCAGCAGCGGCGCGGACTGATCGTCGACGGCATCGTCGGTCCGGCGACGTACCGCGCCCTCCGCGAAGCCTCCTATCAGCTCGGTGCCCGCGTGTTGGCGTTCCGCTTCTCGGCACCGATGGTCGGTGACGACGTGGCAACCCTGCAGAGCCGCCTACAGAATCTCGGCTACTACACCGCCCTCGTCGACGGCACCTTCGGCGAGACGACCCACAATGCGGTCTGCCTGTACCAGAGCGAATACGGACTCTTCGCCGACGGTATCTGCGGACCCGCGACCCTGCGATCACTCGAACGTCTCGGCACCCGGGTGACCGGTGGTTCGCCGCTGGCCATTCGAGAAGAAGAGCACGTCCGTCGGTCCGGGCCCCGACTGTCGGGCAAACGAATCGTCATCGACCCGGGATCCGGTGGCCTCCACGATCTCTCGTCCGGCGCACTTGCCGATGACGAAAGTCGGCTGCTCTGGGATCTCGCCGCACGCCTGGAGGGCCGGATGGCTGCCGCCGGCATGGAAACGTTTCTGTCGCACGACGGCCGGGGCCGCCCCACCGACGAAGAACGCGCCCGCGTCGCCAACATGATCGACGCCGACGTGATGATCTCGTTGCGTGTCGGCCACTATCCGAGCGCGACCGCGAACGGAGTGGCCGCCTTCTACTTCGGCAACAGCCACGGCTCATTTTCGACGATCGGCCGCAATCTCGCCGGATTCATCCAGCGCGAGATCGCCGCGCGCACTCCGTTGACCGACTGCCGGACCCACGAACGCACGTGGGAAGTGTTGCGCCTCACCAGAATGCCCGTCGCCATGCTCGACGTCGGATATATCACCAACCCCGACGACGCCGGCGTCCTCGACGACCCCGACTACCGCAACGTGATCGCCGAGGCAATTCTCGTCGCCGTCAAGCGACTTTATCTCCTCGGTGATGACGACCGGCCCACCGGCACTTACACCTTTGCCGATCTTCTTGCCGCCGAAGAGATTTCCTGACGTAACTGCGAAAGACCCTGTAGTGCACCGTATTTCGGTGCAAATCGCATCTACTGACAGCTCAGCTACGTCGACTCAATTGCGTCGACCCACTGGCGCGAAGGTCCGTTCCTTGCCGGTGACGTCGATGGCCGCCATCACGATGAGCTTCTCCAACGCCCCCTCGACCTCTGACTTCCAGCCGAGTCCTTCGTCGAGTTCCAGTCGTAGACGCGGGAACCGAGCATGTGAAGCGACCACGTCAAACCCGGAGTCCTTGAGGAAACCGGCGTCGAGCAGGCATCGCAGACAGAGATCTGTTTGCGGACTGTCCAGAATTTCACGTGCGACGCTGACGATCTCTTCATCGGACCATTCGCTGATGTCGCGCATCCCCGGCGCCGCATCGCTGTCGGGACCAGGTCGCGTCTCGGCACGCTCATCACCTTCGGCGCCGACGGCCTGACTGCCGCCGCCGCCGCGAACAAGTCCGAATGCCTCCACCGCGCGCACACCGCGTCGCATCAAGTCGACGACGACCGCATCCAGCAGGGGAGTGGCGACTTCCTCATAGCCCGGCTCCACGTGAATCGCGGAGAGAAGGACGGCGTCGGCACTCACCGGTGAGGTGGGGAACAGTTGCGAACGCGGAACACGCCCCGGCGGGGCATAGAACGCAGCGCCGACGATCACACCGGTCGCCGGGTCGGTGGCAAGCTGACCGCACGCGCCCCACTCCAGTAGCGCCGCGGATATCCACGCTTCCTTGTCGAACTCGCTCTCGAACGCACCATGGTCGGTCGAGAAGCGGGTCAGTGGGTCCCGGGTACCCGGATCGACCTCCCAGAAGACACATCGACGGGCATGCGGCGGCAACGAGTCGAATGACTCCAAACTCAGCCGCGACACCACGGGTTCCATGTCAGATCATCCGTCCCAAATCTGGATCTACGTCGAGACCTGATGTGCCCCAAACACTTTCGGGTCCGGTCGGCGTTCGAACGAACAGATGCGTCACTGTGACGTTACTCCCGGGAGTCCTTGGTCGTGAAAACTCGTCGTCAAAATCACTTCCTCGGATCGATCACGCCGATGATCCGCTGTAGGTCATCCACCGACCCGAACTCGACCACGATCTTGCCCTTACGCTTGCCCAGACTCACGGTCACGCGTGTATCCAACTGGTCCGAGAGACGTTCCGCGAGATCCTGCAACCCCGGCATCTGCATCGGCTTGCGTTTCGCAGTCGGACTCGGCGCTGACGAATCGCCATCGCGATTCGCCAGCGTCACCGCTTCCTCGGTCGCACGCACGGACAGGCCTTCGGCAACGATTCGAGCGGCCAACACCTCCTGCGCGTCACTGCCGGTCTCGAGGGAGAGGAGTGCCCGGGCATGGCCGGCCGAAAGCACACCGGCAGCGACTCGCCGTTGCACCGGGATCGGGAGCTTCAGCAGCCGGATCATGTTGGTGATGACCGGCCGGGAACGGCCCAGCCGCGCCGCCAGTTCTTCATGTGTCACGTCGAACTCCTCGAGCAGCTGCTGGTAGGCCGCCGCTTCTTCGAGGGGATTCAACTGAGCGCGGTGGATGTTCTCCAACAGCGCGTCGCGCAACATTTCGCTGTCCGGCGTCTCGCGCACGATCGCCGGGATGGCGTCGAGTCCGGCCTCCTGACTCGCACGCCACCGGCGCTCGCCCATGACGATCTGATACTCGACGCCGCCTGCGGTCGGCTTCGACAGTTTGCGGACCACGATGGGCTGCATGAGCCCGAACTCGCGAATCGAGTGGATCAATTCGTTGAGGGCGTCCTCGTCGAAGACGGTGCGCGGCTGATGCGGGTTCGGCTGGATGATCTGCGGCGGAAGTTCTCGGTACACCGCCCCGACCTCATCGGGTGTGCCGGCCGGCGTCGGGGGAGTAGGAGCCGAGCTTCCGGAACCGGCGCCCGCTGCGGGGTTCGAGGCTGGGGCATTGCTCGGTGCGGTTGCGCCGGTGGTGCCGGTGCCCAGCACGACATCGGCAGCCGCGGAGCCCAGCTTGGGTGCGGTCGGATCATCATCGGTCGGGCCGGTCGGGATCAACGCCGCCAATCCACGGCCGAGGCCACCACGCCGCTGTACGGTCTCTTTCTGACTCACTTCATTCCTCTCCGAGAGGCTGGTGCTGGAGGTACGTCATCTTCGGTAGTACAGCGTTCAGGACGTACGCGGCGCGATCGTCGAGGCACGCATCGCGACTTCGCGTGCGGCATCGAGATAGCTCATTGATCCACGTGAACCCGGGTCGTATTCGATGATCGTCATGCCGTAGCCGGGCGCCTCGGAGACCTTCACGCTGCGCGGAATGATCGTCGACAGCACCTTGTCGCCGAAGTGCCGACGTACTTCCTCAGCCACCTGGTCGGCAAGCTTGGTGCGGCCGTCATACATCGTCAGCACAATCGTCGACACGTGGAGATCCTTGTTGAGATGCGCTTGAACGAGCTCGATGTTTCGAAGCAGCTGTCCGACGCCTTCGAGCGCGTAGTACTCACACTGGATCGGGATGAGCACCTCACGCGCCGCGACCATCGCGTTGACGGTCAGTAGACCCAGCGATGGCGGGCAATCGATGAAGATGTAGTCGAAGCCGTATTCCTTGATCGCCTCGTCGCTCAGTGCATTGCGAAGGCGATTCTCGCGTGCGACCAGCGACACCAACTCGATCTCGGCTCCGGCCAGATCTAGCGTCGCAGGAATGCAGAAAAGATTCGGGTAGCTCGGACTCTGCTTGATGGCTTCGCGGACGCCGACCTCACCGAGGAGCAGTTCGTAGACAGACGCGATGTCGGGCGCCCGATGATCGATGCCAAGGGCCGTGCTCGCATTTCCTTGAGGATCGAGGTCTACGACGAGGACCCGCAAACCATGGACGGCCAGACCTGCCGCCAGGTTCACCGCGGTGGTCGTCTTACCGACCCCACCTTTTTGATTTGCGACCGTGAGCACGCGGGTCGCTCCCGGGCGGGGCAGTTGCCCGGACGCTCCCGGTGTCAGTACCTGGCTCGCGCGTGCCGCCGCGGCGGCGATCGGTGTATCGGCGAGCGAGTTCGCCGATGCGCGGTTCGTGTTCGAGGGGACGGTTTCACGGGAAACGTTCGGGTCTTGCTCGACCACGCTGGGACTCCTTTGCCCGACAAATGACGCGTCACCGGGGATATCCGAGGTGTTCGTTGACGCCCTTCTATTCTGCGCCCTGCGACCGATCCGCACCAATTACCTCCCTGCCCGACGAGCACCTGACCGACGCTGCCGATCCGCCCGCTTCGTTTTCGATGGTTGCGATCTGCTGACCCGATCATTTCGGATGCCTACGACAACCGTAGTCGGCGGGTCGATGATGCCCACACCGCACTGCCGAACCGTCAGGTCCTCGATGCCGAGCCGCTCAACGGCTGCGCGATGCGTCATGATCTCCTCGCTCGCGGACGACCCCTTGATCGCGATCAGACGCCCGCCCGGACGTATCAACGGAGCCGACCACGCAACGAGGCGATCCATCGGAGCAACTGCACGGGACGTCACCACGTCCGCCAGATCAAGCGCGGATCGCACCGAACCATCTTCCGCGCGACCCCGCACGATGGCCACGTCCAGTCCGAGCGACTCCACAACCTCCGCCAAAAAGGTCGTTCGGCGCAGCAGTGGCTCGACCAACGTGATCCGGAGATCGGGGCGCGCCAAGGCCAATGGGATGCCCGGCAGTCCGGCGCCACTCCCGATATCGATGACGGACTGGCCCTGGCCGATCGCTTCGCCGAGCACCGCGCAGTTGACGAGATGCCGATCCCACAGCCGCGGGACCTCACGCGGGCCGATCAGCCCGCGGGCGATTCCGTCGCCGGCGAGTCGCTCGCGATAGAACTCGGCCATTCCCAACCGGTCGCCGAAGACATCCTGTGCCGATGGGGGAGGGGAGTGGTCGGCGTCGACCGCATCCGATTCATCCTGACCCGGCTCGCCAGGACGACTGTCTTCGCCCGCGGACTCTTGTTTCACGTGAAACCCACTCCTATCGTCCTCGGCGATCCGCACGACCGTTTCACGTGAAACACCGAATGACATGTATGTGATTCATGGACCCACAAACGACAAAGTCCCGGCCGAGGCCGGGACTTCATCTTCACTGATCGTCTAGCTGGTGTCACTCGATCTTGATAACCACGACCCGACGCTTGGGCTCGACGCCCTCGCTCTCACTCATCACACCGTCGACCGCGGCAACCGCGTCGTGGACGATCTTGCGCTCGAACGGGGTCATCGGATCCATCGCCTCGCGACCACCATTGTCGCGGACGCGCTCGGCCACGTCGGTGCCGATTCGTGCGAGGCGCTCACGTCGATCCGCCCGCCACCGCGCAATGTCAAGCATCAGCCGGCTGCGATCTCCGGTCACCTGCTGCACGGCCAGCCGCGTCAATTCCTGCAGCGCGTCCAGGATCTCTCCGTTGCGCCCGACCAGCTTCGCGAGATCGTCGCCACCATCGATGCTGACGATCGCGCGGTCGCCGTCGACATCGAGATCGATGTCGCCGTCGAAGTCCAGGACATCGAGCAGCTGTTCCAGATAGTCCCCGGCGATTTCGCCTTCTTCGAACAGCCGGTCACCGTCGTCCGCCTCTTCGTCGTCCGCGTCAGCAGCGTCGGCATCAGCAGCGCCGGCATCGCTCTCGGTCGCATCGCTCTCGACAATGGGGGAGTCGGCTTCGACGGCTACGTTCTGCTCAGCGTTCTGGGGGTCGACGTCCTGAGCATCCGACTCGGTCGCGCCTGGCTCTCCGTGCGTCGTGGTCTCAGCTGTCATCTCTCGGTCCCACCTTCTTGTTCGTAACTGCAATGTCTATCGCGGTCCCCGGCGTGATGCCGGCCCACGGAGCCGAATGGATCAGCGCCGGCCGCCCTTGCGGCCGCTTCGCTTTCCACCCTTCTTCGATGTCTGGTTCTTGGACTTCGGGGCGGACCCGCCGGCGCCCCGCGCTGCCGGTTTCTGGCCCGGTCTGGGCTTGGTATCGGGGACGGCACCGTTCACCGTGGCACCACCGCCATCAGAATCACTCTTGCCGGTTCCGGCCGGGTCGGAGCGTGCGGCGCTCGCGGTGCCGTCGGTATCCGCGGCTGCTCCATCCGTCGCCGTCACTGCGGGCTCCGATCCACCCCGGGACAGAAAGCCCTTGGTGAGCCGGTCCTTCAATGACTCGCTCTTCGGTGTGCCGGCGGTGGCGGTGGCGTCCGAACCCTTCGTCAATTCGACACCACTACCCGAACCGGACCCGCTGCTCGAGCCCCCATCCTGGGCGTCGTCCGGCTTCTTCGACCGATCGGGCTTCACCCCCGGCTTGGGCGCATTGGCTTTCAACTTCTCTTGCTTGGCGACGCGCGCTTCTTCCTCTTCGCGCGCGATCCGGCCGAACACGAGATGTTGCTGACCATAGGTCCAGACGTTGTTACTCATCCAGTACAGAAGGATGGCGACGGGGAAGAACGCACCGGTCACGAGGATGCCGAGCGGGAAGACGTAGAGCGCCAACAGATTCATCATGCGGGTCTGCGGATTCTCCAGCGCAGCCTCCGGCTGACGTGCGACGGACGCCCGTGAGTTCATGTGCGTGGCGATCGAGGCGATGATCATCATCGGGATGACGACGATCGCGATGTCGACCCGGGTGAAGTCGATCGGATGTCCGGGCTGGACGAATGCGGTCCATTCGGTCTTGGGCTCGGTGATGAACGAGGAGAGCGGAACCCCGAAGAGTCGAGCGTCGAGGAAGTTCTGCACCTGGTCGACGTTGAAGATGTAGTTGCCGGACGCTCTGGTCTGCTCCGGCGTCATTCCGAGTTGGCCCATGCCCGTCGCGGTGCGGTTGAACGACCGCAACACGTGGAACAAACCGATGAACACGGGGACCTGCAGGAGCATCGGCAAGCAGCCGAGCAGGGGATTGAACCCGTGCTCCTTCTGCAGTTTCTGCATCTCCTCGGTCATCTTGACGCGATCCTTGGCGTACTTCTTCCGGATCGCCTGCAGCTGCGGATTGATCTCCTGCATCTTCTTCGTGGTGCGGATCTGCTTCACGAAGGGCTTGTAGAGGATGGCGCGCAGGGTGAACACAAGGAACACGACCGACAGTGCCCACGCGACGCCGTCACCGCCGGGGGAGTTGGGCGTGATGAAGTCGAACAGCCAGTGCCAGAACCACATGATCGCGGATACCGGCCAATAGATGAAGTTCAGCACGGGTCAGCTATCCCTCACTTCCATAGATGCGCGAACGCCGCAATCGGCGATGCGATACGACGTTTCCGCCGCAGTATTCGGACCAGCTGCGTTCGGTCCGACTGGGTCCGTCACCGGCGCACGATGCCGGAACCCACGTTCGGGCACCGGGTCATAACCAGGTTTGTGCCACGGCCCACATTTGAGCAGCCGCAGGATCGATAATGCTCCGCCGTGGACGAAGCCGCGGGTGGTGAGCGCCTCCACCGCATACGCCGAGCAGGTCGGTTCGAACCGGCACGTCGGCAGCCGCAACGGCGACACCCACGTTCGGTACAGCTCGATGAGAAAGATCATCGCGTTGCGCGGGAACAGATACAGCCACCGTCGCACACCTCTACCGGCATCATCCGACGACCGCGGACCGGACTCTCGCACTTCCGCGGTCATACCGGGCCACCGAAGTCGGTGATCGTTGTCGTCAATTCACGAACCCGCTTGCGCGCCAAAACTTCTCGCAACTGGACGGCCAGTTCGTCGCTGGTGCGTTCAGCCGCCCCGGGCAGGGCCCGGACGACGACGAACGATTCGGGGGCCGGCACCGCAGCAGACACCTCGCGGAACGCCGCCCGAAGTCGACGGGCCACACGGTGACGGATCACCGCCGGTCCCACAGACTTACTGACGATCAAACCGAGCCAGGGGCCACCGGCCATCGCGAGCCGGTTACGGCGTCCCGACGGATCCGGCCACGCGCCCGGTACCACCGCGACGCTGACCACCAGATCACGCGTCGAAGACCGCACGCCGCGTTTCAGCGTGCGGGAGAAGTCGGACCCGCGAGTGATCCGATGTTGGGCCGTCATCATCGAGCAACACGAAGCCGGTCGGACACCAGGTCGCGACCGGCAGCGTAGATCGAGATCAGGCCGTGAGCTTCGTGCGGCCCTTGGTACGACGGCTGTTGACGATGGCACGACCCGCACGGGTGCGCATACGCAACCGGAAGCCGTGCACGCGTGCGCGACGACGATTGTTGGGCTGGAAAGTCCGCTTTCCCTTGGCCACGGTGACTCCTTGTGCTCGGTGACATGGGCGCGCCGCCTTGTGCGCGTTCCCACATCCTGTGGTGGTCTCTGCTTATCCTGATTCGGTGCCGGACTCATGCCGGTTGGTGGCGCCGCTCCCATTGCCGGCGAACCTCGACAGCACTGGTAACGACGTGATCCACCGCAAATCCGCAACCTGGATGACCAGTCGAGAGTACGGGAGTCGACCCGACCAAATCAAACGCGGGGTTTTGCCGCAGGCCAACGCCGTCTGTACCTGATCGACTGCCGCCGGTTCACCCGTTCGACGGATTACGACGCGGATTTCGTTGTCGGGGCACGACAGGGTCTGTTACCGTTCTCGAAGGCAAGCTGCACTCGCGGCGAGCGGTGTCGACGAACCCGCCTGGCCTGTCCGCCGTTCCCCTTTTATTCACAGCTGTGGATAACTGTGTGGACAAGTCCGTTACACAGGGTCAAGGTGGTATCCGTCCGCACCGATACTGGTAGTTTCATCGTGGCGGAAGCCGGAACGTACGCCACATCGAGGACTGGCGTCGCATGCACGGTACGTGCCCGGTGACCAGCGCGGAACGTGCCCGGTGACCTCACCGGCGTTCACACCAGACGTCGAGCAGGAGGTTCACTGTGACATCAGATCGCGACTCCTTCGGCGAGGTCTGGGCCCAGGTCGTCGCCGAACTCAACAACGACGCCGCCAACCACGAACCGCTCAGCCGGCAGCAAAAGGCGTGGTTGTCCCTTGTTCAGCCACTCAACCTGGCTGAGGGCTTCGCACTGCTGGCCGTGCCGACCCCGCTCGTGCAGGAACAGATCGAACGCAATCTGCGCGACACGATCCGTGCCACCTTGAGTCGCCACCTCGGCCAACCGGTCGACCTGGGTGTGCGCACCGCCACCCCGGCCCCGGTCGTCGAGGCCGCCGCAGATCTCGGGACCCCGGCGCCGACGGTGTTCGACGAGGCCACCCGCGTCCTCCCACACGATCCCGGCATCGACGGCGCCGCACCCGCCGATCCCTTCGGCAAGACCGGCGCCACCGGGTCGTTGCCCGACACCTTTCCGTCGCCCGCACACAACGGGGGGACGGCGGAGACATCGGATCGCGGTACCGGCCCGTCACCCGGGGCCCAGTGGTCGTCGTACTTCGCCGAGCGCCCGACCGGCTCGGCGGGGTCGTCGAGCTCACCGGTGAGTCTCAACCCGAAGTACACCTTCGACACCTTCGTCATCGGCGCCTCCAACCGTTTTGCCCACGCCTCCGCGGTCGCCGTGGCCGAGGCCCCGGCGCGCGCGTACAACCCCCTGTTCATCTGGGGCGAGTCCGGTCTGGGCAAGACCCACCTCCTTCACGCGGCCGGTCACTACGCGCAACGCCTCTTCCCCGGGATGCGGGTCAAGTACGTCTCCACCGAAGAATTCACCAACGACTTCATCAACTCGCTGCGTGATGATCGCCGCGTCGCTTTCAAACGGCGCTACCGCGACGTCGATATCCTTCTCGTCGACGACATCCAGTTCCTGATCGGCAAAGAAGGCATCCAGGAAGAGTTCTTCCACACCTTCAACACCCTCCACAACACCAGCAAACAGATCGTCATCTCGTCCGATCGACCGCCCAAACAGCTTGCGACGCTTGAGGATCGGCTCCGAACCCGGTTCGAATGGGGGCTCATCACCGACGTCCAGCCGCCGGATCTGGAAACGCGTATCGCCATCTTGCGCAAGAAAGCGCAGATGGACAACATCGCCGTGCCCGACGACGTGCTCGAGCTGATCGCCTCCAAGATCGAACGCAACATCCGCGAGCTCGAGGGTGCGCTGATCCGCGTCACCGCCTTTGCCTCGCTGAACAACACCGAGCTCGACAAATCGCTCGCCGACGTCGTCCTGCAGGCCTTGCTCCCCAACTCGGGAACCCTCGAGATCAGTGCCGCGGGCATTCTGGCGATCACTGCCGAGTACTTCGACATCTCCGTCGACGAACTCCGTGGGCCGGGCAAGACCAGGGCGATCGCCCAGGCGCGGCAGATCTCGATGTATCTGTGCCGCGAGCTCACCGACCTGTCGCTGCCGAAGATCGGTGAAACCTTCGACCGCGACCACACCACGGTGATGTATGCCGAGCGCAAGATCCGCAAGGAGATGGCCGAGCGACGCAAGGTCTACGACCACGTCCAGGAACTCACCGCTCGAATCAAACAACGCGCCGACCGCTGACCCTCCGGGCTGCCGTCCCCGCTCTGCACCGTCCCCGCTCTGCCGGTGCCGCCCTACGCGGCGCCTGGTACCGCCCGCGCCTCATACTGCCCCGCGGTTTCCGCGTCCACAGTTTCCGCGCCCTGCGGGTCCGCACAACCGCAAACCCTCGAGGTGCGCCCGAGCGTTTCGCGCGGGCGACGGTCGTCGTCGTGCCTTCGGATCGGCGGGATTCGGCGCCGAATCCCCACTGCCGAGCCTGTGGATACACCTTGGGATCGACGGCCCGGATCTGTGCATGGATGGTGGACGGGAGACGAACAACAACCTTCATCCACATCGGCACCCCCAACACCCCACGACTCATCCACCGACACTCCACATCCGGATCCGGCACGTACGCTCGGCGAACACCAGGATCTCCACAGGATCCACAGGACCTATGACTATTGTTGATTTCTCTTTCAAGAGATCTGTTTTGAAGAAGGATGTGTGTACACACCCACACCGGCCGCACTCGCCGACATCGCCTCGTCGCGGCGTGGCGACTTGACCCCAACCACCCACCTACACGCTTCGTCGTTCTAGAGTGGGAACTCCCGATTCTGGTCGGTCGCGTCTTCGACTGTGTCGGCCCGCGAATCGGTACGAGCCCAGAACGACCAAGGCAGATGAGAGAAGGGCGCACCCTAAGTCATGAAGTTTCGTGTCGCGCGCGACCAGTTCGCCGATTCCGTCGCCTGGGTTGCCCGAAGCCTGCCGTCCCGTCCGCCGGTCCCGGTACTCGGCTGTGTCGTCCTCGACGCTCCCGATGAGGCGGGCTCCGGTGACGCCAACGCCGGGCTGACGATCTCGGGTTTCGACTACGAGGTGTCGGCCCAGGAATCGATCGCGGCCGAGATCGCCGAGCCCGGCAAGGTGCTGGTCTCGGGCCGGCTCCTCGCCGATATCACCCGGGCCCTGCCCAACAAGCCGGTCGATGTGACGCTGGATGGCTCCCGGGTCACGATCACCTGCGGTAGCGCAAAGTTCTCCCTGCCGACGATGCCCGTCGAGGACTACCCACAGCTACCCGATGTACCCACCGTCACCGGGTCGATCCCGGCGGGCTTGTTCGCCGAGGCGGTGTCGCAGGTCGCGGTGGCCGCCGGCCGCGACGACACACTGCCGATGCTCACCGGTGTCCGGGTCGAGATCGAGGGCAACACCGTCGTACTGGCAGCCACCGACCGCTTCCGGCTCGCGGTGCGTGAACTCGAGTGGCAGCCCAATCAGCCCGACGTCAGTGGTGCGGTTCTCGTGCCGGCCAAGACGCTGTCGGAAAGCGCGAAGACCGCCGGCGCCGAGGGCACCGGATCGGTGCGTCTGGCGTTCGGTGCGGGTGACGGCGTCGGCGCCGAGGGCATCATGGGCATTCTCGGTGAGGCCAAACAGAACACCACGCGTCTGCTCGACGCCGAGTTCCCCAAGTTCCGCCAGCTGCTGCCCGCGGCGCACACCGCGGTCGCGACGGTCGAGAGTGCGCCGTTGATCGAGGCGATCAAGCGGGTCGCCCTCGTCGCCGAGCGCGGTGCCCAGGTCCGGATGGAGTTCACCGAGGGATCCGTGCTGCTCACCGCCGGTGGCGATGAGGCAGGTAAGGCAGAGGAAGAACTTCCGGTCGAGTTCCGTGGCGAGCCGCTGACGATCGCATTCAATCCCGGCTATCTGCAAGATGGCCTCTCGGCGATCAACGCCAAATCGGTCGACTTCGGGTTCACCACGCCGAGCCGTCCCGCCGTGTTGCGGATATCGACCGGTGATGAGCCGGTCGCCGACGAGTCGGGTGCGTTCGTCGCCCCCGACAGCGCCTTCAGCTATCTGCTGATGCCGGTGCGCCTGCCTGGCTGAACCGGCCTCCGCAGGACCGAAGCCCGGGTACCGACCACAACCTCGGAAGGATCTCGAATGCAGCTGGGACTCGTTGGTCTGGGAAAGATGGGTGCCAACATGGCCACCCGTATCGTCGGAGCGGGCCATGAGGTGATCGGTTACGATCCGCGTCCCGACGTCTCCGACGTCGGCTCACTCGCCGATCTGGTCGACGCTCTCGAGGCGCCGCGCGCGATCTGGGTGATGGTTCCGTCCGGGGATCCCACACGGACCACGATTGCCTCGCTCGGCAAGCTACTCGCCCCCGGCGACATCGTCATCGACGGTGGCAATTCTCGCTACACCGACGATCTTGAACACGCAAAAGTGTTGCAGGCCAATGGGATCGGGTATATCGATTGTGGTGTGTCGGGTGGCGTCTGGGGCCTGGACAACGGTTACGGCCTGATGGCCGGTGGGGCAAACGCCGACATCGAGCGCCTTCTGCCGGTCTTTGATGCGCTGCGCCCCGAAGGTGAGCGTGCCGACGGATTCGTGCATGCCGGTCCGGTCGGTGCCGGTCACTACGCGAAGATGGTGCACAACGGCATCGAGTACGGGCTGATGCATGCCTACGGCGAAGGATATGAACTCCTGTCGGCCGAGCCGCTGATCACCGACGTCGAGGGCACGCTGCGCGCCTGGACCCACGGCACCGTCATCCGGTCCTGGCTGCTCGATCTGCTGGTCCGGGCACTGCAAGAGGATCCGGGTCTGGCCGAGATCTCCGATTACACAACCGACTCCGGTGAAGGCCGGTGGACGGTCGAGGAGGCCATCCGCCATTCGGTTCCGGCCAATGTGATCTCGGCCGCGCTGTTCGCCCGCTTCGCGTCGCGTCAGGATGACTCACCGGCATTGAAAGCCGTTTCGGCACTGCGTAATCAGTTCGGCGGGCACGCCGTCCACGACACCGCAGGCCGCGCGGTCGGCGAGACCGGCTCGCCGCCGACCGCCGGGTAACCGTGTTCGTCCGCGAACTTCATCTGCGCGATTTCCGCTCGTGGACCCAGGTGGATCTCGAACTCGCGCCGGGGCCGGTGATCATCACCGGCAGAAACGGTTTCGGGAAGACCAATCTGCTCGAGGCACTGTTCTACCTGTCCACCATGCGGTCGCACCGCGTCTCCTCGGATGCTCCGCTGGTCCGGTCGTCGAGGTCCTCGGCAATGGTGACCGTGACGGTCGAGAATGCGGGCCGGGAATTGACCGCTGCGTTGCAGATCAATGCCGAGGGCGCCAACAAGGCATGGCTCAACACCGCGCCGCAGCGCCGGCCTCGTGATCTGCTCGGCGTCCTGCGGACCGTGTTGTTCGCTCCGGAGGATCTGCTGCTCGTCCGAGGGGATCCCGGCGATCGTCGGCGGTTCGTCGATGAGCTTGTCGCACAACGTGGTCCGCGGTTGGCCGCCGCCCGGTCAGACTATGACAAGGTACTGCGTCAACGCTCGGCGCTGCTGAAGACGGCGGGTGCGGCGTTGCGCCGCGGTGGCTCCGACGCCGACTCGGTGATCAGCACGCTCGACGTGTGGGATTCCCAGCTCGCCGATCTCGGGGGCCAGGTCACCGCCGCGCGAATTGACGTATTGGCAGAACTCCAGCCGCATTTCGCCGCCTCGTATTCGGCGATTGCACCGCATTCGCGTCCGGCAACCCTGCGCTATCGGGCCAGTGTCGGCGACGAGATCCTCCCGCCGGCCGGTGAGACCGCGAATGTCGAGGCCATCGCCACCACACTGCTGTCCCGGCTCGGCGAGATCCGCACCAAGGAGATCGAACGCGGACTGTCCCTGGTGGGCCCACACCGCGACGACGTCGACCTGGTGCTCGGCGATGACATCGCGAAAGGCTTTGCCAGCCATGGCGAATCATGGTCGCTGGCACTAGCCCTGCGCCTGGGGACCGTCGAGTTGGCGCGCGCGGAGGGCGTCGAGCCGGTCATCATGCTCGACGACGTGTTCGCCGAACTCGACGCCGCACGTCGGCGCAAGCTCGCCGAGTTCACGGCGGGCGCCGAGCAGCTGCTCATCACCGCGGCCGTCGCCGATGATATTCCGGAGGGCATCGGCGGTTGCCGGATCGGGGTCGTCATGCTCGACGAGGACGGAGTTCGGCGCTCGGTGCTGCGCACCGATACCCCGGACGATCCGGGCGAGAGCGCCGACACGTCTGACTTGTCGGACTCATCGGACAGAATCACACCATGACCGGAGAACCGGACCCGACGCCAGATCCGGCCCGCCCGGCCCAGCCCGGCGGGCAGACCGGCTATGAGCGAGCCCGCCAGGCTCTCGAGGAGGCGCGGGCGACGGCGCGCGCCGCAGGCAAGTCGGTGGGTCAGGGCCGCGCTTCACCGCCGCGTCGCCGCTCCCCGATTCGCTCCGGCGGCCGTCGGCGCTGGTCGGGGTCCGGCCCGGACGCCCGCGATCCACAGCCTTTCGGCCGGCTCGTGGGTGGCGTGGCCCGCGAGCGCGGGTGGCAACCGCGTATCGCCGAGGGCACGCTGTTCGGGATGTGGGAGCAGATCGTCGGCTCCGACATCTCCTCGCACGCGACGCCGAATGAGTTGCGCGACAACGTGTTGTACGTGCAGGCCGAGTCGACCGCATGGGCCACCCAACTGCGGTACGTCCAGTCGCAGATCATCGCGAAGATCGCGGCTGCCGTCGGTGACGGGGTGGTGACGTCGTTGCGGATCACCGGGCCGAAAGGACCCTCGTGGCGCAAGGGTGAGCGTCACGTCCGTGGTCGGGGGCCGCGCGACACCTACGGCTGAGCACGCTAGCCGCTCTGCGGTCCGGCGCGGTGGGGCCACGACAACTTCCCGTCAGCTCGACTCAGAGCCAGATTTCCTCCCCGGACCACAACCGGACCGGCAGATGTCGGAAATAATCGGCCTGTGTGCAAATCAGCGGCTCCGGATGTCGTGTTCTATGCGACTGAGGCAGTACACTGGAGCCAGTAGTCCCGGCAAGGGGGATCAGCCGCCCGCGACGGCACCGGTGACATGTGGAGTTCATCCACCACAGAGGACCGTGCGGGCGCTTTGTGCTGATTTCCTCACCACCGTCGGGATCGTCGAGAGCAGAACAGGAGCGGACGCACCTCGTGGCCGACAACAGTGACAAGACCGATGGTTCGGGATCGAAGAAGCCTCGGAAGAAGCCGTCCGAATACGGCGCCGAGTCGATCAGCATCCTCGAAGGACTCGAGGCGGTGCGCAAACGTCCGGGTATGTACATCGGATCCACCGGTGAACGTGGCCTCCATCACCTCATCTGGGAGGTGGTGGACAACTCGGTCGACGAGGCGATGGCCGGATTCGCCACCAAGGTAGACGTAACCCTGCTCGAGGACGGCGGCGTCCAGGTCGTCGACGACGGCCGAGGGATACCCGTCGCCATGCATGCCACCGGGGTGCCGACCATCGAGGTCGTGATGACCCAGCTGCACGCCGGCGGCAAGTTCGACTCCGACTCGTATGCGGTCTCCGGCGGTCTGCACGGTGTGGGCATCTCCGTCGTCAACGCCTTGTCGAGCAAGGTCGAGGTCGAGGTCGACGTCAACGGATCGCATTGGACCGAGACCTTCACCGATTCCAAGCCGGACGGTCTCATCCAGGGTGCCCCGACCCGCAAGACCGGCACCACGGTGCGCTTCTGGCCGGATTCGACGATCTTCACCGAGACCACCGAGTTCAACGCGGAGACGGTCTCGCGGCGCCTGCAGGAGATGGCATTCCTGAACAAGGGTCTGACCATCACCCTGACCGACTGCCGGCCCAAGGCACTCGAGGCGCCGGGCAAGCCCGACGACGACGCCGAGGGTGATCCCGATACCGCCGAGGTGGTGCAGTCCGAGCAGCAAAAGGCCGTGGCCGCAGCAAAACCCAAGACGCGCACCTATCACTATCCGGACGGTCTGGTCGACTACATCAAGCACCTGAACCGCACCAAGCATCCGATCCACAAGTCGGTCATCGGGTTCACCGGCAAGGGCACCGGCCACGAGGTCGAGGTCGCCATGCAGTGGAACGACGGCTACTCCGAGTCGGTACATACCTTCGCGAACACGATCAACACCCACGAGGGCGGCACCCACGAGGAGGGCTTTCGTGCGGCTCTGACGCGCGTGGTGAATTCCTATGCGCGCGACAAGAAGTTACTCAAGGAGAAGGACTCCAACCTCACCGGTGACGACATCCGCGAGGGCTTGGCCGCCGTCATCTCGGTGAAGGTGGGCGACCCGCAATTCGAGGGCCAGACCAAGACCAAACTGGGCAACACCGAGGTGAAGAGCTTCGTGCAGAAGTCCTCCGGCGAGCACCTCGAGCACTGGTTCGAGGCGAATCCGGCCGAGGCCAAGGTCATCGTGAACAAGGCCGTCGACTCCGCACATGCCCGGCTTGCCGCCCGCAAGGCGCGAGATCTGGTGCGCCGCAAGAGCGCCACCGATCTCGGTGGTCTGCCCGGCAAGCTCGCCGACTGCCGTAGCAACGACCCGTCCAAGTGTGAGGTCTACCTGGTGGAGGGCGACTCCGCCGGTGGATCGGCCAAGACCGGCCGCGACTCGATGTATCAGGCGATCCTGCCGCTGCGCGGCAAGATCATCAACGTCGAGAAGGCCCGCATCGACCGCGTCCTGAAGAACACCGAGGTGCAGTCGATCATCACCGCTTTCGGTACGGGCATCCACGACGAGTTCGACATCGCCAAGCTGCGCTATCACAAGATCGTGCTGATGGCCGACGCCGACGTCGACGGCCAGCACATCTCGACGCTGCTGCTGACCCTGCTGTTCCGGTTCATGCGTCCGCTCATCGAGCACGGGCACGTCTACCTGGCGCAGCCACCGCTCTACAAGTTGAAGTGGCAGAAGGGCGCGGCAGCCGAATACGCCTACACCGACCGCGAGCGGGACGCGATGATCGAGGCCGGTCTGGCGGCAGGCAAGAAGATCAACACCGACGACGGCATCCAGCGTTACAAGGGTCTCGGCGAGATGAACCCGAGCGAGCTGTGGGAGACCACGATGGATCCCGCCACCCGCACGTTGCGCCAGGTCACTCTCGATGACGCCGCCGCCGCCGACGAACTGTTCTCGGTGCTGATGGGTGAGGACGTCGTCGCACGCCGCAGCTTCATCGCGCGCAACGCGAAAGATGTTCGCTTCTTGGACGTCTGACCCGCTACCGCACCTGACTTGTTGTCGCTGAAGGGACATTCATGACTGACACCACGCTTCCGCCCGCCGGCGGAGAAGGTGACCGCATCGAACCGGTCGATCTCGGCCAGGAGATGCAGAACAGCTACATCGATTACGCGATGAGCGTGATCGTGGGCCGCGCGCTCCCAGAGGTGCGCGACGGACTCAAGCCGGTCCACCGGCGCCTGCTCTACGCATCCTTCGACGCCGGTTTCCGCCCGGACCGCAGCTATGTGAAATCGGCGAAACCCGTTGCGGAGACGATGGGTAACTACCACCCGCACGGCGACGCGTCGATCTACGACGCACTTGTGCGGCTGGCGCAACCGTGGTCGATGCGCTACCCGCTCATCGACGGCCAGGGCAACTTCGGTTCCCGCGGCAACGACGGTCCGGCCGCCATGCGTTACACCGAGGCCCGCCTCACGCCGCTGGCCATGGAGATGTTGCGTGACATCGAAAAGGACACAGTCGATCTCACGCCGAACTATGACGGCAAGACCAACGAGCCGACGGTGCTGCCGGCGCGTATCCCGAACCTGCTCATCAACGGATCCGGTGGCATCGCGGTGGGTATGGCCACCAACATGCCGCCGCACAACCTCACCGAGGTGGCCGCGGCGATCTTCTGGGCGCTCGACAACCACGAGGCCGATGACGAGACCACGCTCGCGGCCTGTATGGAACGCATCAAGGGACCGGACTTTCCGACTGCCGGGCTGATCGTCGGCGGACAGGGCATCAAGGATGCCTACGCCACCGGCCGAGGTTCGATCCGGATGCGCGGCGTCACCGCCATCGAGGAGGCCAAGGGCGGCGCCACCCAGATCGTCATCACCGAGTTGCCGTATCAGGTCAATCCGGACAACATGATCCAATCGATCGCCGAGCAGGTCAACGAGGGAAAACTCAAGGGCATCAGCAAGATCGAGGATCATTCCTCGGATCG
The DNA here is from genome assembly GCF_049844915.1 of Gordonia sp. DT30. NCBI lineage: Bacteria > Bacillati > Actinomycetota > Actinomycetes > Mycobacteriales > Gordoniaceae > Gordonia > Gordonia sp. DT30. The sequence goes on from NZ_JBNCLY010000011.1 coordinate 78,249, forward strand.
TGTCGGCCTGCGGATCGTGGTCACGCTACGCCGCGACGCCGTCGCCAAGGTTGTGCTCAACAACCTTTACAAGCACAGTCAGCTGCAGACCAGCTTCGGTGCCAACATGCTCTCGATCGTTGACGGGGTGCCGCGCACGCTGCGGCTCGACCAGATGATCCGCTACTACATCGCGCACCAGATCGATGTCATCGTGCGGCGCACCCGATACCTGTTGCGCAAGGCGGAAGAACGCGCCCACATCCTGCGCGGACTCGTGAAAGCCCTTGACGCGCTTGACGAAGTCATCGCGTTGATCCGCGCGTCGGCCAATACCGACGCGGCCCGCACCGGGTTGATGGATCTGCTCGAGATCGACGAGATCCAGGCCGACGCCATTCTGGCGATGCAGCTGCGGCGTCTGTCGGCGCTGGAGCGGCAGAAGATCATCGACGAGTTGGCCGAGATCGAACGTGAAATCGCGGACTACAAAGACATTTTGGCCAAACCGGAGCGCCAGCGTGCCATCGTGCGCGACGAACTGACCGAAGTCGTCGAGAAGTTCGGCGACGAGCGTCGCACACAGATCATCGCGGCCGACGGCGACGTCGCCGACGAGGACCTCATCGCCCGCGAAGACGTCGTCGTCACCATCACCGAAACCGGTTATGCCAAGCGCACCAAGACCGATCTGTATCGCAGTCAGCGACGCGGCGGCAAGGGTGTGCAGGGTGCCGGCCTCAAGCAAGACGACATCGTTGCGCACTTCTTCGTGTGCTCGACCCACGACTGGATCCTGTTCTTCACCACCAAGGGTCGCGTCTACCGGGCCAAGGCCTACGAGTTGCCCGAGGCCAATCGCACCGCACGTGGCCAGCACGTGGCGAATCTGCTCGCCTTCCAGCCCGAGGAGCGCATCGCGCAGGTCATCCAGATCAAGACCTACACGGACGCACCGTATCTCGTGCTCGCCACTCGCAACGGTCTGGTGAAGAAGTCCAAGCTCGAGGACTTCGACTCCAACCGGTCCGGCGGTATCGCGGCGATCAATCTGCGCGGGGAGGACGAACTCGTCGGCGCACAACTGTGCAGCGCCGATGATGATCTGCTGCTCGTCAGCCGCAAGGGCCAGTCGATCCGATTCCACGCCGACGACGAGGCGCTGCGGCCGATGGGCCGGCAGACCTCGGGCGTGCAGGGGATGCGTTTCAACACCGATGACGAGCTGCTCTCGCTCAACGTCGTCCGGGAGGGCACCTATCTGCTGGTCGCGACCTCCGGCGGTTACGCCAAGCGCACCGGCATGGAGGACTATCCGGTTCAGGGCCGCGGCGGCAAGGGCGTGCTGACCATCCAGCACGACAAGCGGCGCGGCTCGCTGATCGGAGCGCTCATCGTCGACAACGACACCGAGCTCTATGCGATCACCTCCGGCGGCGGGGTCATCCGCACCGCCGCCCGTCAGGTGCGCAAGGCCGGTCGCCAGACCAAGGGTGTACGCCTGATGAATCTGGGGGAGGGGACGACGCTGCTGGCCATCGCCCGCAATGCCGACGAACCCGACACCGAGGAGCAGTGACGGTCGCAGACGGTCGACGACCATGACCGCCAGACGAGCCACGACTGTTGATCCGAACCACGGAGAAGACGTCGTGGCTCGTCTGGTGTGACGGCCATAACCGTTAGGGTGGACCTGTGGTGCCAGGGCGCTGTGGCGGAAACGCGGTGGTGTCGGAACCCACATCGAGGCCCTTGGCAGTCAGGAACCGCGGCGAGTGTGCCGAGTGAGGAACAAACACCAGTGAGCCAACCGAACGACCCGGACAACAAGACCCCGTCCACGCCGTCGACCGCGCCCGGATCCGGAGGTGAGGCCACCGGTCCGTCGAGCCAGGCCGGCCCGCCACGCGGCGGTGGCCTCGTCCCGCCATGGCAACGCGGGCCGGGCGGATCCGCGATGCCCGAGTCGCCGGTCAGCCCGCAGGCGCCGGTCCCCGAGAACTCCGCCACCGAACAGTTCACCAACGGCAGGCGTCCCGGCGGCCCACCGCCGCGCGGGGTGGTCACCGGCAGTGGCACCGCGGCCGCCAGCATGGGTGGACAGCAGGCACCGGTGCGCAAGCTCGACGCGCCGACCGGCGGCTCGACCACCGCGACCGCCCAGGCGCCGCGGGGGCGTTTCGTCGAGTCGCCGACCCGCAACATCGAACGTGATCCGTCCGCAGCCGACAAACTGCCTGATCTCGACGAGATCCATCACACCGGTTCGGAGACCGCTCGCTCGGCGGCCGCCGAGACTCCGGCAGTCGCCAGTGCATCGGCACCGCGGTCGACGCCCGCACAGATCGGCACTCCCGGACGCGGCCTGCGTGCCGCCGTTCAGATCCGGCGACTCGATCCGTGGGCGACATTCAAGGTCGCCGGGGTGCTCTCGGTCATCGGTTTCGTGATCTGGATGATCGCGGTCGCGGTCCTCTACCTCGTGCTCGACGGCATGGGCGTCTGGGATCAGGTGAACAGTTCCTTCGGGACACTTGTCACCGCCGACGGCTCGACGTCGGAGGGCGACATCATCGGAGCGGGCAGCGTCTTCCTCTACGCGGCAATACTGGGTGTGGTGAACGCGGTGTTGATCACCGCACTCGCGACGATCGGCTCCTACATCTACAACCTGGTGGCGGATCTGGTCGGGGGTGTCGAGGTCACGCTGGCCGATCTCGACTAGGCCCGATGCCCGTCATCCTCCCAGCTCACCGGGCATCGATGCGAACCGTTTTGGATACTCGCCATCCCGTCGGGTAATCTCAGTCCTCGGTTCACGGGCCTATAGCTCAGGCGGTTAGAGCGCTTCGCTGATAACGAAGAGGTCGGAGGTTCAAGTCCTCCTAGGCCCACTGCGAGTGGATACTCATCCCGATTCGCACACCCGCCGGACCGCTCACCGCAGCGGATACCGGCACGGGGCCTTAGCTCAGTTGGTAGAGCGCTGCCTTTGCAAGGCAGATGTCAGGAGTTCGAATCTCCTAGGCTCCACAGTTCAGAATTCATCTCCGGCCGCCCGCAACGCGGTGGAGTGCCTCGCGCGGCCCGGGTCGTCACCGTAACCGATACACAGCCGGGTCAGCCCGTCGACGAGGACGTGGTGTGCCGCTTCGGCCGGCACCGTGCCGGTGAGCACCAGACTGGTGACGCCGTGCTGCAGCGCCCACACCTGTGCCGCCCAGATGGTCACGATCTTCTGCTCGTCGGGGTCGTCCGGGTGGAATCGTCCCGCGGCGACACAGCCGTCGATCAACGCGCGCAGAGAGGTGAACGCGGCCCGGCCGGGCTCGTCCCCGCGTGCCGGCTCGACGAAGAGGAACCGGTACCGATGTGGTTGCGCCACACCGAAATCTAGATAAGCCACCGATGCCGAGGCCAGTGCCATCACCGGATCGTCGATGCCGGCGGTGGCCGAGGCGGTGAGCATGCCGAGATGCGCGAACCCGTCGGATCGCAAGGCCGCGTGCAGGGCTCCCGTCGCGCCGAATCGGCTGTAGATCACCATGGTCGACGTGCCCGCTGCCTTGGCGATTCGCCGGGCGGTCAGTGCCGACGGGCCGTATCGGGCCAACAGATCGCCGGCCACCGCCAGCAATTGCGTCGTGGCGACGCGTGTCGGCGCCTCGTCCGAGGGTCGCTCTTCGGAGTTCACCGCGCCACCTTTCGAGGAGATCCGAGCGCACCCTGGTGTGTGTCGGCATCTCCGCCGCATTCGCGCTACACAGCGGTCAGGCCCGGGACTTCTTCCAACCCGACCTCTGGTATCCGCCGATTGTCGCTGTCGCGCTCTTGATTTCGTGCGCTGCCCGATATCCTGCGGTCGGCGTGCTGTTCGGACTGATCGGACACCGATCCAGGCGATGGCGTGCCGATCCCTACACCCGGCGCCTGTTCACCGCGCTGACCGTCGCGGTCGCGGGTGCCTTCCTGATCCGCTTCGGCGTGCAGTTCGCAATCTTTCAGCATGGAAGTGTCGGCTGGTTGGCTGTGGGTCGGATCGCGACCGGGATGCCGCTGACGGCGGTTATGCTCGTCGCGATCGGCTGGTCGTTCCGTCGGGTCGAGCGCCGGCCGGCGCCGTCGACGGATGCCGACAACGGCACCAACGGACCCGGGACGAAGGCAGATGCCCCGACACGTCTGCCCGAACGTATCGCGCGGCTTCGACAGTCATGCCCCGGTTGATGAGCGAGAGCCGCCGTGTAGATCCCGTGCTCTGAACCCGGAGCCGTCCGGTCAGGGCTTATTCCTCTCGCGACAGCCCGATACTGATCCGGTCTGCTCCTACAGATGCGCCCGAACGTATTGGGCCGCATCGATTGTCATGCCGTTGACCGCGTAGAGCACGTGCAGGCTGTTGGGCTGACCGACGGGCGCGCCGTCGCAGACGACGTCACCGGGAATGCAGTAGCGCTTGGTCTTGTGCTCATAGAGCGGTCCGACGGTCATCGGCGGCGCACCGATCTGTCGGATCCAGTTCGTCGACGGAGGAGCGAACTGGATGACCGCGGCGACATGTGATGCGGCGGCGTCGGCCAGCGGGCGTGGCACGCGGTCCTCGTACTGCTGGTACTGCGGATCGATCTGAATCTTGTTGCTCAAGGCATAGGTGGCGACGACCGCACCTTGCGAGTAACCGCCGACCACGATGTGGCTCGCCGGGCATTGGGCCGCGAGATACTTGATGCGGCGCTGAGTGTCGTTGACGCCCTGTACAACTCCCTCGACAAAGGCGACACGGTTGTTGAAGTTGCTGCCGGCGGGGTAGTTGACCCCGTAGACGTCCACCGACTTGCCGGGCAACTGGTTGCGCAGGGCCTCGCCGAACGAGAGTCCGGTGACGCCGACCGGCGGCGCGGTCTCGACGGTGCCGCGGGCGAACACCACCTCGATATCGGCGCACTGCGCGGCGGCAGCGGCGCGTGGGGTCGGTGCGGCCAGAACGGCCGCCGTGAGCAGGGCCAAGCCGAACAACGCCAGAAGTGGACGCTTCATTCGTCGAATGCTACGCCGGGGACGGCTCTGCGTTGTGGAACCGCGCCATCAGGACGGGGTCATCAGCACGGGGTCGCCGCGGACCGGACTATCCCAGGACCAGTACCAGGAGGTAGGCCACGATCGCCACCAGCACGGCGAAGACATAGGCCCAGCCGACGATGATCGCGACCGTCGCAAAGGGGTCACCGTATTCGCGGGTGCGTCGGATCTGGTTGCGTGCCCGGTAACCCAGGAACAGCCCGACCGGTGAGGTGATGCCGAGCACCGACAACACCATCGCCCAGATGGCGAGGACGTTGGTCCGATCCGACGACTGCGTGGACCGGACTGCGGCGGCGGTTTGCCCGCGCACGGGCGCCTCCTTGGACACCGAGGGAGCATCCACGGCGATCGTGGCCGGCTCCGAGCTCTTGTCGGTGCGGTTGTTGTCGGTGCGGTTGATATCGGGGGAGTTGCCGACGGGCTTGTTGCCGAGAGGAGCGTCGGCCGGGGGCTGGCGTGGCGGGCGGTCCCGCGGCGGACCGAGGGGCCCGGCGTCGACGGCGGAGTACGCGCGCGGCGGTGGGCCGTCCGGCGGGATCGGCGCTCCGGGCGGCCGACGCCCCGGGGGCGGCGGCATTCGGGTCCCCGGACCGGAGCGGGCACCGGGCGGCGGACCGCCCCGCCATCCGGGCCTCGGCCCGGAACCGCTGGTGGACAGGTCATTTGGCCGCGGATGCGGACCTGGGCCGGCGTTCGGACCGGGACGTGGGCCCTGGCCGGTGTTCGACGGTGCGCCGGGGCGCGGCGCCGGACCACCTGGAGACCCCGGACCCCCTGGAGACCCCGGACCACCTGCAGGCGGCGGACCTCCGGGAGCCGGCGGCCTGCCAGGCCGGGGAGGTCGTGGCCCCTGGCCGGTCGGGGCGATCGGAACCCGCGGACTCGATGCCGAGCTGGCCGGGGCGGGCGGTCGCGGCACGTTCGGCCCGGGCCGCGGATCGGGATCGCTGCCGCCGACGGGTGCGGTGGGTGGACGCTCCCACGGCGCCGAGGCCGTCCCGGTGCCGATCCCGTCGGCGTCACCCTTATCGGGACGATCGGTTTCGATGTTGCCGACCCTCTCGCCCGCGTCGTCGCGCTGGGCGTCGCCGCCAGGCCTGCTCTCGTCGGAACTCACCCGTTCAAATTACCTTCTCCGGTCGCCGGCGCGGCGCGGCACGCGTCCCGTTGCGCTCGTCGACGTCCGTCTTGCCGGATCCTCGCGAACCTGGTCAGCGGCTCTCGCCCTCGACGGGGCCGAGCTCTTCGACGCGTGGCACGGTCGGCGACACGGGCGGTAGCTCGGTCCGGGTCCGACGCACCACGGCGGCCGCGGCCACGGCCGACAACGCCGTCACCGAGGCACCGACGATCAGGAGGAGATACTTCTTCGGCATGCCCCACAGCGTGCCAGGTCGGTGCGGTGGAGTGCTACTCGAGTTCGGTCCCCGAAGAGCACGGTGCCGTGGCCGATGGGCTTGGCCGCGACGATTTGGTTGGATGGAGACGTGACCACTTCAACTCAGACCGTGACCATCCACACCAACCGCGGCGACATCAAGGTCGATCTGTTCGGGAATCAGGCACCCGAGACCGTTGCCAACTTCGTCGGCCTCGCCACTGGCAGCAAGGACTACAGCGAGCCCAACGCGTCCGGCGGCGACTCCGGACCGTTCTACGACGGGTCGGTGTTCCACCGCGTGATCGAGGGATTCATGATCCAGGGCGGCGACCCCACCGGCACCGGCCGCGGCGGCCCCGGCTACCGCTTCAAGGACGAGTTCCACCCGGAGCTGCAGTTCGATCGTCCCTACCTGCTCGCCATGGCCAACGCCGGACCGGGTACCAACGGGTCGCAGTTCTTCATCACCGCAGGCCCGACCCCGCACCTGAACCGCCGCCACACCATTTTCGGCGAGGTGACCGATCCGGCATCGCAGCAGGTCGTCGACGCCATCGCCACCACGTCGACCGACCGCTCCGACCGACCGCTCGACGAGGTCGTCATCCAGAAGATCGAAGCCAACTGAGCACGGAACCCGTCGCCGAACCGACGGTCTGTTACCGGCATCCCGACCGTCCCACCGCGCTTTCCTGTACGCGGTGCGGGCGGCCGGCGTGTCCGGAATGCCTGCAGCCGGCCGCGGTCGGAGCGCATTGCGCCGACTGCCTGCGCGGCGGCGGGCCCCCGGACGGCAGGCAACACCGGGGCCGGGGGCAGCGCGGCAGCGGGCAGGATGTCCGGCGGCCGGCGTTCGGCGACCGCGGCATCCGGTCGGTGGTGACGCGCCCGGTACGCGCCCGCCGCCCGATCGCCACGTACACGCTGATCGCGATCAACGTGGTGGTCTTCGCCTACACCGTCTACGCCGCGAGGTCGTTCGACGTTGAGGTGTCGGCACCTCTGCTCCACGGCGAGCTGGTGCGCGGCAACGTCTTCCTCGGCGAGTACTGGCGGCTGGTGACCGCGGGCTTCCTGCACTACAGCCTGCTGCACCTCGCGGTGAACATGATCTCGCTCTACATTCTTGGGCGCGATCTCGAAATCGCCTTGGGCATAGGGCGTTTCGTCATGGTCTACGTGACCGCACTGCTCGGCGGGAGTGCCGGGGTGATGATCGCGCAGGCCGATGCCAGCCGGTCGGCCGGCGCGTCGGGCGCGATCTACGGACTGATGGGCGCCATGCTCGTCGTGGTCCTACGGCTGCGAGTCTCGCCGGCGCCGGTGCTCACGATCATCGCCATCAATCTGGTCATGTCGTTCTCGATCCCCGGCATCTCGCTGGCCGCCCACGTCGGGGGCCTGCTGTTCGGCGCAGCAGCCACGGCCGCACTCATCTGGGCGCCGCGACTGCTGCCGCAGCGCGCGCGCACCGACCGTAATGCGGCCATCGTGGGCTGGACCGCCGTGAGCGCGCTGTTGGTGCTGGCCGTCGCCATCAGTGTGGGCGTCGCGGTGACCCACAGCGGCGCGATCCTGGTCTACGTGCGCTGAGCTTGCCGGCGATTCAGCGCCGCGAATTCTCGACGAGGAAACCCGCGGCCGCCAGCGCATCGGCCACGTCGAGCAGGTCGGTGCCGAGGTCCCAGCGACCGAAGACCGCCAACGTCGTGTCCTCTGGCGGGGTCGAGTCCTGGCCCGCAGCCCGACCGACTGCCGAGCCGCCGCGACAATAGTCGATCTCCAACTGTCCCGAACGGCGCCCGATCCGGCGCATCGTCAGGATGCGCACCCGCTCGACGTCGGCGGGGGTGAGCGTGACCGCACCGCCGATCCGGCGGATGGTCAGCGTGGGCGCGGGCCCCGCCGACACCGCCAGCCGTGGCCGGATCAGCGACGCGTAGGTCCCGAAGCCGAGCAGCAGCAGGCCCGCGATCCCGATGATGACGGAGCCGGCCGCGTCGGGCGCGACGAACCCCGCGCAGAGCAGCAGCGCGATCCCGCCGGCGAGGAGTGCACCGACCGCGGGTTTGGGGGTGGCCCATTGCTGTGTGGACAGTTCCGCAGAGTTATCCACAGAAGTTACTCACAGTGGGGATGAATTACACACATGTAATTTCCACATGTGGATGACCGTGAACAAGGTCCTGAACAGCGGCGATGCGAATGTCAGCGCCACTTCATCGTCATCAACAGGCCGACGACCATCATCGCGAAGCCGATCAGGAAGTTCCACGCGCCCAGATTGTTCATCCAGTGCAGAGCCTGCCCGGGGCCACCGTAGGTGGTCTCGCCTGCGGCGAGGTAGTAGACGATCAGCCAGGCCAGGCCCAGCAGCATGAGGCCGAGCATCGCACCGACGTAGATGGAACTCGAGGGACCCGCCTTCACCTTGACCGGCGTGCGGCTCGCCGGATTGATGGTGTAGTCGGTCTTCTTCCGGACTTTTGACTTCGGCATGACTTCCTCTGTTGTGCTGCGATGGCCATCGACGGGCGAGACCATTCGCGTCAGTTTTCGCGTGCGACGCCGGGGCCGTGGTCGCCCGATGTCTGATCCGACGGGCCCGACGCATCCCCTCTACGGTAACGCACCAGGTCGCTGCGGTGAGAGCCCCGCGACCGGCCGGGTAGCCTGGCACAGATGACCAGCGCAACACCCGATGAGGCCGGCGCCGTGCATCGCGCGCCCCGCGTCCTTGTGATCGACAACTACGACAGCTTCGTCTACAACCTGGTCCAGTACCTGGGCCAGCTCGGCGTCGAGGCGACGGTGTGGCGCAATGACGACGCGAGGCTCACGTCGGAGAACGGCGAGTTCACCGACGAATCCCTGCGCAACGCACTACGCGGACCGGCCGGTGAAGGCTTCGACGGCGTCCTGCTGTCGCCCGGTCCGGGCACCCCGCAGCGTGCCGGCGCGACGATGCCGCTCGTGCGGGTCGCAGCCGCCGACGGTGTGCCGCTGCTCGGCGTGTGTCTGGGTCACCAGGCGATCGGCGCGGCCTTCGGCGGCACCGTCGAGCGCGCCCCGGAGTTGTTGCACGGCAAGACCTCCCTCGTGCACCACGATCAGGTCGGGGTGCTGCGGGGGCTGCCCGATCCGTTCACGGCCACCCGGTACCACTCGCTGACGGTGGCACCCGAGTCCATCCCCGACGAGCTGGTGGTGACCGGACGCACCGAGTCGGGCATCGTGATGGCCATGGCGCATCGGGAGCTGCCGATCCACGGCGTCCAGTTCCATCCGGAGAGCGTGCTCACCCAGGGCGGGCACCGGATGCTCGCGAACTGGCTGAGCGTATGTGGCATCACCGTCGACGAGTCTCGGGTCGCGGTGCTCGAAGACGAGATGGCCGAGGCCGTCGGGTCGGCGCGGGCCGCCCACGCCTGACCGCGACGGCAGGCCCGGAGATCAGCCGGGTAGCAGGCTGGCGCGTCCGACGACGATGCTGACGCCGCCGTTCTTGTTCACCTTCGATCCGCCGCCGGGCGTCTGCGACAACACCTTGCCGTCATCGGGGCTACCGAGCGGCACGTTACGTGTCGTCTCGGTCAGCGATCCGTTCCAGCCCGAGCGCCCCAGAGTGGCGCGCGCCTGATCGGCGGTCTGGCCGGTCAGGTCGGGCAGGACGAACATGTTGCCCCGCGAGACCGTCAGCTGCACCGTGCTGCCCTGTTTGATGGTCCCGCCGACCGTCGGCGAGGCGCTGACGACCTGGCCTTGCGGCAGTTCGGAGTCGCCTGCGACGACGGCGACGTCGAGACCGAGCTCTTCGAGCTGGGCGCGGGCCGCCGACTCGAACTCGCCGACGACGTTGGGGATCGTGACGTTCTTGGGTCCGGTGCTGATCCGCAGGATCAGCGGATCGCGCACCGGCGCATCGGCGCCGATCGCCGGATTCGCGTCGACCACCTTGCCCACGTCCACGGACACCGAATCCACTTGCTGCACATTGATATTCGAGAATCCGGCGCTCTGCAACTGCGCCATCGCGTCGGCCTGGGTCTTGTTGCGCACGTCGGGTACCCGCGCCCGCTCGCGGCCATTGGAGATGAACAGGGTCACCGTGGACCCGTCCGCGGTGGGTACGTTCTCACCGGGCGCCGAGCGGGTCGCCTTACCCGCCTCGACGGTTTCGCTGGACTCCTCGAGCTGTTTGACCCCGAAGCCGGCTCGCTCGAGGGCGGTCCGCGCGTCGGCCGCCGACAACCCGCTCACCGCGGGCACCGCGACCTTGTGCGCCGAGCCCGACGACCACGGCGACCACCAGAGCAGCAGGCCGACGACGAGTACGAGGACGGCGGCCACCGACCCGGCCACCAGCCACGGGGAGCGGCGGCGCACCGGGGTGTCGTCGCCTTTCCCGGCGGCCGGCTGGCCACCGGTGTCGGGACGCAGGGCGCGGCGCGGACCGGAGCCGGGTTCGAGCAGTGCGCTGCGATCCTCCTCCGACATGAGCAGCGGCGCCGACGGCTTGCCGCCGGCGAGCACCTTGATCAGATCCGACCGCAGTTCGGCCGCCGACTGGTAACGGTTCTCCTTGTTCTTGCTCATCGCCTTCATGACGATGGAGTCGAGTTCCGGTGAGATCTCCGGGCGCACCGCCGACGGCCAGCGCGGATCCTCGTGCACATGCTGATGCGCGACGGCCACGGGCGAGTCACCGGTGAACGGCGGTTCGCCGGTGATCAGCTCGAACAGCACACAGCCCATCGAGTAGATGTCGCTGCGCGGATCGACCTTGATGCCGCGGGCCTGCTCGGGAGACAGATACTGCGCGGTCCCCATCACCGCACTCGTCTGCGTCATCGTCGCCGAGGTGTCGTTCATCGCCCGGGCGATACCGAAGTCCATCACCTTGACCGCACCCGACGAGTCGATCATCACGTTCGCAGGTTTCATGTCGCGGTGCACGATGCCGTTGCGGTGCGAGAAATCCATGGCCGCGGCGACGTCGGCCATCCAGGTCATCGCCTGCTTGGGCGCCACCGGGCCGTTGCGGCGCAACACATCTCGCAGCGTCTCGCCGTCCACGTACTCCATCACGATGAACGGCAGCGGACCGTCCTCGGTCTCGGTCTCGCCGGTGTCGAAGACCTGAACGATCGTCGGATGATTCAGCTTGGCCGCGTTCTGGGCCTCCCGGCGGAACCGCAGATAGAACGACGGATCCCGCGCCAGATCGGCGCGCAGCACCTTGACCGCGACATCCCGGTTCAGCAGGAGATCGCGCGCGTAATGCACCTCGGACATGCCACCGAAACCGAGCGTCTCGCCCAGTTCATAGCGGTCGGAGAGGTGGTGCGGGGTCGACATCATGGCATCAACACGGCACCTGTAGCGGCCCGATGCTGCACGACCGGGTGGTCGCGCCGGGATCGGAGGTCTCCGGTGTCGTCTCCTCGGGTGTCGTGGTCTCCGGCGTGGTGGTCACCGGCGGCGTGGTCGTCGTCGTCCGATGCGGACGCGTCGTGGTGGTTTCCTCGGTCGTCGGCTCGTCGGTGGTCGTCACCGTGGTGGTCTGGGTGGTCGTCGACCTCGGTGCCGGTGTCGGCGGGTTGTTGTCGTTGGCGCTGGCGAGGTAGTAGCCGATCAACGCGATCGCCCCCACGAGCAGGGCGGTGGCGACGCCGGCGAGTACCTTCTGGCCGGTCGTCCAGCCGCCGCCGGAGCCGGCGGCGGCCGCGGTGGTCGGCGGTCGCGCCGATGTGGGCGGTGGGGTGGAGTCGGTCATCGCGCGGGTCGAGGCGGCGTGTGCCGCGACGGCGCCCGCACCGGCTCCGGCGACCGCGCCGGCGGCGACGGCTCCGGCACCACCGGGGTGCGGCGGCCGACGGCCGGCCCGCACCGCGGCGACCGCGTCGGCGAACGCCCCGCCGTTCGGATAGCGCTGCTTGGGGTCCTTCGACATCGTGATGTCGATGAGTTCGCGGACATTGCCCGGGACCGTGTCGGGCAGCGGGGGCGGCGTCTCGCGGATGTGTTTCATCGCGACGGTGATCGCACCGTCACCGAGAAACGGGCGGCGTCCGACGAGCGCCTCGTAGCCGACCACACCGAGCGAATACACATCGGAGGCCGCGGTGGCGTCGTCGCCGGTGGCCTGCTCGGGGGAGATGTACTGCGCGGTCCCCATCACCATGCCGGTCTGGGTGACCGGTGCCGCGTCGACGGCCTTGGCGATACCGAAATCGGTGATCTTCACCTGGCCGGTCGGGGTGATCAGAATGTTGCCGGGCTTGACGTCCCGGTGCACCAGGCCCTGGCTGTGCGCGGCCTGCAGCGCCCGTCCGGTCTGCTCGAGCATGTCGAGGGTGTTGGCCACCGACAACCGGCCCATCCGGGAGATCACCGAGTTCAGGGGCTCGCCGTCGACGAGTTCCATCACCAGGTACGCCAGGGTGCCGCCGCCGCGGTCGGCGGTCTCGCCGTAGTCGAAGACGTTGGCGATGCCGGGATTGTTCAGCTTCGCGGTGGTCTGCGCCTCGGTGCGGAACCGCGCCGCGAACTCGGGATCATCGGAATACTCCGCCTTGAGCACCTTGACCGCGACCCGGCGATTGAGCCGGGTGTCGAGAGCTTCCCAGACCTGTCCCATACCGCCGGTGGCGATGAGACGCATCAGCCGATAGCGGTCGGCGATGATGGAGCCGTTCTGCAACGTCATCGTCCACCTCCTACATAAGCATTGATCACTGCCCGGCCAATGGGTCCGGCCACGGTATTGCCGACCGATCTCACACCGAACTTCCCATTCTCCACCACGACCGCCACGGCGATCTTCGCGTCCGTCGACGGACCGAACGCGATGTACCAGGAGTATGGGGTGGCGGTGTTCTCGTCGCCGTGTTCGGCGGTACCGGTCTTCGACGCGATCTGGACCGGCCCCCCCGACGGGTTCGACGAATTCTCCACCCCGACCATCATCGATGTCAGGCTAGCCGCCTGCTCCGAGGTGACCGGCGAGTTGATGGTCGTCGGGGGAGTCGTGTACAGGGTGCGCAGATCCGCCGACTGTAGTTTGTCGACGAGGTAGGGCTGCATCCGCACCCCGGCATTGGCCACCGTGGCCGAGACCATGGCGTTCTGTAGCGCCGACATCGCCACGTCCTTCTGGCCGATCGCGGTGAGTGCGAGAGATGCGCGGTCGGGAATGGCACCGACCGTCGAGCGGGCCACCGGCATCGGGATGTTCGGCGCCGGCTGGTCGAGGCCGTAGAGGCGCGCGGTCTCCTTGAGCTTGGTGGCGCCGTCGGGCATCTTGTTGAGCGCCAGGTCGGCGAAGGCCGTGTTGCACGAATACTTCACTGCGTCGGCCAGACTCACCGTGCCCGATCCGCCCGGGCAGGTCTCGTCGCCGTAGTTCGGCAGGGTCGCGGTGCTGTCGGGCAACTGAAAGGTCGATGCCGCGGTCAGCTGCGTCGACGCGGTTTGCCCGTCGCGCAGCGCGGCGGAGGTCGTGATGATCTTGAAAGTCGAGCCGGGCGGGTAGATCTCGTCGATCGCGCGATTCTGCAGCCGCTTGTCGGGCCCGGTGTCGGCGCCCCACGCCGCCTCGCGGACGCTCTGTTCATGACTGGAGAGCAGGTTCGGATCGTAGCTCGGGGTCGAGGCCATCGCCAGGATCTTGCCGGTGCTCGGGTCCATCGCCACGACCGCACCGACGCACGGACCGTCACAGGTCGCGCCGGAGTTCAACTGGTCGTAGGCGATCTGCTGCAGCCGCGGATCGATCGTCGTCACGACATTGCCGCCACGTGGATCGCGGCCGGAGAACATGTCGGTGAACCGTTGACCGAACAGCCGGTCGTCGTTGCCGTTGAGGATCGAGTTCTCGTACTGCTCGAGCCCCGCCGACCCGTACTGGATCGAGTAGTAGCCGGTGATGGGCGCGAACGCCCGCGGATTCAGCGGATAGTGGCGCAGGTATTTGTACCGGCTGTCGGTGCCCTGTGACATGGCGATGACCTCGCCGCCGGCGATGATCGAGCCGCGCTGGCGCGAGTACTCGTCGAGTAGGACGCGGTCGTTGCGGGGATCGGTGCGAAGTTTGTCGGCCTTGATCACCTGAACATAGGTGGCGTTGAGGAGCAGGATCACGATCAGCGCGATCAGCGCGACCGACACCCGCCGGATCGGTGTGTTCACGGGCGCTTCACCGCCTGCGTCGGCAGCGACTCGACCGGCTTGGGAGTCGGCCGGCGCTTGGTCGGATCGGGTTCACGTGCAGCGTTGGACACCCGGATCAACAGCGCCACCAGCACATAGTTGGCCAGCAGCGACGACCCGCCGTAGGAGACGAACGGTGTGGTCAGACCGGTCAGCGGGATCAGTTTGGTGACACCGCCGACGACGACGAAGACCTGCACCGCCATGGTCACCGACAGCCCGGTGGCCAGCAATTTGCCGAAGCTGTCGCGAACGGTGACCGCGGTCCGCAGCCCACGCACCACGAACAGCAGGTACAACATCAGGACCGCGGCGAGGCCGAACAGGCCGAGTTCCTCGCCGATGGTCGCGATGATGAAGTCGGTGTTGGCGAAGGGCACCGCGTTGGGCCGTCCCGAGCCCAGTCCGGTGCCGAACAATCCGCCCGTGGCGAGCCCGAACAGGCTCTGCCCGATCTGATAGCCGGTGTCGTAGAAGTCCCCGAACGGGTCGAGCCACACCGAGACGCGAACCTGCAGGTGCGGGAAGAACTGGTACGCCAGTATCGCTCCGACGACGAACAGGGTCAGGCCGATGATCACCCAGCCGACGCGTTCGGTGGCGACGTAGAGCATCGTCAGGATCGTCGTGAAGATGAGCAGCGGGCCACCGAGGTCGTTCTCGAGGGCGAAGATCCCGATCGCCACCACCCACGCGATCAGCAACGGCCCCAGGTCGCGGGCGCGCGGCAGATCCATCCCGAGGAAGTGTTTGCCGGCCGTGGTGAACAGGTCGCGTTTGGACACCAGCAGCGCCGCGGTGAAGATGATCAGCAGGATCTTGGAGAACTCGCCGGGCTGGATGTTGAACAGCGGCGTGCGGATCCAGTTCTTGGACCCGTTGATCTCCGACAACGACGCGGGCAGGATCGCCGGGATCGCGAGGAAGATCAGCCCGCCCAGGCCCAGCGTGTATGCATAGCGCGACAACGTCCGATGATCGCGGATGAGGATCAGGATCGCCGCGAATGCGGCCATGCCGAGAAACGCCCACAGCAGTTGCTGGTCGGCGTTGTTGGTCTTGGTCGTCGGATTGATCGACTCGCCGGTGTTGCCCGACCCGAGGTCGAGCCGGTGGATGAGCACCAGGCCCAGGCCGTTGAGCATCGCCACGATGGGCAGGAACACCGGGTCGGCGTGCGGCGCAAAGCGGCGCACCACGAGATGACCGATACCGAACAGCACCACATAGGCGGCGACATACTTCAGCAGATCCACGGTCAGGGACTGATTCTGGGCGCTCTGCACGATCAGCAGGGCAACGGTGACCACCCCGATGGCACACCCGAGCAACGCCATCTCGGCGTTGCGTCCGGTGTGGGGGGGCCGGGTCGGCCGGGCGTGCGGCGTGGCAGCGGCTTGGGTCATCTACGGTTCCCGGCAGTTCGTTCCGGGCTGATCAGCCGAGGGGGACGTCGGCGACGTCGACGGGTGCGGGGTCGACGGGTGCCCGGTGGTGGCACCGGGAGCAGGAGGCGTCCCAGACGGTGTGGGCTGTTCGGTCACGGGCGCCACGTGGATCGTCGCCGGGACGGCCCGGTAGGTCGCGGGCACCGGTTGGGCCGGTGCGGGATTGGGGGCAGGCGCCGCACTCGGTGCCGGTGACGGGGCCGGTTGCGCTGGCGTGGACCGGTCGTGGACGTCGGGCATCGGCGGCTTGCACAACGGCAGCAGCTCGAGCTCGGAGGTGGTGCCCAGGATCTCCGAGAGCGGTTTGCCCGAGATCCGGTGGTCGCGGACCGCCGACTGCGAGAACGGCTGCAGGTCAGCCACATTCAGCTCATGACAGTTGGTGTCGCCGACCGGGACGAAGGTGATGGAGGCCGAATCCTTGTCCGGGTCGACGATGCAGCCCTTCTGGGTGAGGTTGCTGACCGAATAGAACAGCACCGCATCCGGCGAACCCTGGAACACCACGACCTTCGAGTCCTGCTGGCCGATGTAATAGGTGCGATGCATATAGCCGCGCAGTACGAAGAATCCGGCCAC
This sequence comes from Gordonia sp. DT30, assembly GCF_049844915.1. Classification (NCBI taxonomy): domain Bacteria; kingdom Bacillati; phylum Actinomycetota; class Actinomycetes; order Mycobacteriales; family Gordoniaceae; genus Gordonia; species Gordonia sp. DT30. The sequence goes on from NZ_JBNCLY010000011.1 coordinate 94,929, forward strand.
GAGCGCGGCGATCACCAGGACGATGAACGCCACGGTGAACCAGCGGCCTTTGTGGCTGCGGTGTACCGGCTCGTCGTCGTCGGGCAGGATCGTCGGCTGCTGCGGCAGTTCCAGCGGTGGCCGCAGTGCGGCCGCGCGGCCGGCCGCCGTCTTGGGGTCGGGAGTGTAGGCGTCCTCACCGGTACCGGCGGCACCACCGACGATGGGACGGGAATCGCCATAATCGGTGTCGACGACGTCGGCGAGCACCACGGTCACGTTGTCGGGACCGCCGCCACGCAACGCCAACTCGATGAGCCGATCCGCGCATTCGCGGTAGTCGGTGACCGTGCCCAGCGTCTCGGCGAGGGTTTCCTCGCTGACCACGTCGGAGAGCCCGTCGCTGCACAGCAGGTACCGATCGCCGGCGCGGGCCTCACGCACGATCAGCGTCGGATCGACCTCGGCGCCGGTCAACGCGCGCATGATCAGGGAACGTTGCGGGTGGGTGTGCGCCTGCTCGGGGGTGATCCGGCCCTCGTCGACGAGGCTCTGCACAAAGGTGTCGTCCCGGGTGATCTGGGTGAGCTCACCGTCGCGATACAGGTATCCGCGGGAATCGCCGATGTGGCACAAGCCGATTCGGCTGCCGGCAAACAAGATTGCGGTGAGCGTGGTGCCCATGCCGTCGAGTTCGGGCTTCTCCTCCACTTGATCGGCGATGGCATGATTGCCGGCCTGCGTGGCGCGATTGAGGGCGGCGAGCAGATCGCCGGTGGCGTCGTCGTCGTCGAGGGAGCGCATGGATTCGATGACGAGGCGGCTGGCCACCTCACCGGCCGCGTGGCCACCCATGCCGTCGGCGAGCGCGAGCAGCCGGGGCCCGGCGTAGGCCGAATCCTCGTTGTTGGACCGGACGAGACCCTGGTCGCTTCGCGCGATATAGCGCAATACGAGGGTCACGGGCGAAGCTCGATCACGGTCTTGCCGATGCGGATCGGCGTCGACAGCGGCACCCGCACCGCCGTGGTCACCTTGGAGCGGTCGAGGTAGGTGCCGTTGGTGGAACCGAGGTCCTCGACGTACCAGTCGTCGCCGCGACGAGCTAGTCGTGCGTGACGTTCGGAGGCGTAGTCGTCGGTGAGGACCAACGTGGAATCATCGGCGCGTCCGATCAGAACCGGCTGCTCACCCAATGTGATGCGTGTATTCGCCAGCGCCCCCGCGGTCACCACCAGATAGCGCGCCGAACCCTTGACACTCGGCTTCGCCCGGCCCTTCTCGGCGCTTCCGCGGAAGCGGGGCAACCGGGATCCCGAGGCGGTGACGATGTCGGCGCGCACGGTACGGATCACGGCATAGACGAACAGCCAGAGCAGCAGCAGGAACCCCAATCGGGTCAGCTGCAGCACCAACCCCTGCATGTCGTCATCCACCTCCAGCGCATCTCAACGGTCGTCGATCGAAAGAGTCGGTCTCCGAGGATACGGATGACACGACCCGAGACGGGTCTGCATCGACAGACCCGACTGCATCTTATGGGCTCAATCCGGCGGGCCCGTCATTCAGATGTGTCAGTTCTGCATCAACAGATTGCGTCCGACGAGGGCCGCGCAGACAGCGGACAGACGCGCCGGTGACTTTCGCCGCTACTGGAACCGGACTGTGATGTCAGAATGCCCCACCCGGATCCGATCACCGTCGGCGAGCTCCCAGCTGTTCACCTGGACGTCGTTGACGGTCGAGCCGTTGGTGGAGTTGAGGTCGGTGAGCATCGCCGTGCTGCCATCCCAGCGGATCTCGAGATGACGACGCGAGACGCCGGTGTCGGGGAGCCGGAACTGCGCATCCTGGCCGCGGCCGATGACATTCGAGCCCTCGCGCAACGCGAAGGTGCGGTTGCTGCCGTCCTCGAGGACCAGCGTGATGGCGGTCGGCGCGTAGCCGGCGGCCGGCCGCCCGTAGCCCTGCTGGTAGTCGTAGCCGCCCTGCTGGCCGTAGCCGCCCTGGTCGTAACCCGGCTGGCTGTAGCCACCCTGCTGGCCGTAACCCTGGTCGTAGCCCTGCTGGCCGTAGCCGCCCTGGTCGTATCCCTGGCCGGGCTGGCCGTAGCCCTGGTCGTATCCCTGGCCTGGCTGGGCGTACCCCTGCTGGTCGTAGCCCGCCTGGTCGTACCCCGGCTGACCGTAGCCCTGGTCGTATCCCTGGGCGGGCTGTGCGTAGCCCTGCTGTCCATAGCCCTGGTCGTAGCCTTGCTGGCCATACCCGCCCTGGTCTTGGCCCGGTTGACCGTAGCCCTGGTCTTGACCGGGCTGCTGGCCGTAGCCGCCCTGATCGGGCGCCGGCTGCCCGTAGCCGCCTTGGTCGTAGCCCTGCTGTCCATAGCCGGGCTGTCCGTAGCCCTGCTGGTAGTCGTAGCCGCCCTGCTGGCCGTGGCCCTGGTCGTACGCAGGTTCCGGGCCCCTGCGCTGGTCATATCCGGGGTTCTGCGTCATGTCTGGGGCTCCTACTACTTGTTTGGCCACACCTTCTGGATGCGGCTGTGAACGTGGTCGGCGTGCGTCTCCGTTACGCACCGCGCGCGGCTCGACGTCCGGATTGACCGCGCCGCGCGCACGGAACATACCTGTATGCAGGGACGGAGACTGGTCGAATTCGACGACGACCTGACCGTATGTCTGCCACCCGTTGTCCTTGATGAAGTTCTCCAGGTGTTTGGAGAACCGCTTGCGGTTCAACTCGTACTCGGCCGCAACGTGCTCGTGGTCGGTCGGGCTGAACAGCAACGTGTAGCTGTTCGCGGCCAGGATTGTACCGTCTCCGAGGTCTTCCAACGAGCCCTCGGCTTCTCGCTGCAGGCCGTTCTCGATCTCCTGCGGGGCGACCTCGCCACCGAATACCCGGGCGAAACCGTCGTCGACCGCGCCCTCGAGCTTGCGTTCGATCCGCTGCAGAATACCCACCGCCGACCTCCCTTCGCGGCTTATATGGCGTGTCGCCGTGCGTATAGCCTTTCTAGATGATACCGATACTGACGGCCAAGGCTGCCGTGAAGCAACTGTCGTACCGTCTGCAACATACGTATCAGCACCGTCAGGTGCGACGCACCACCTGACTCCATGGTGTCTGACCAGCGGATTCACGTCCAGTTGCCGGTCTTCGACCGCTCGAATGACGACCACGTCCAGCGCAGGGCCGGGCTGCCCGATTTTCTACTACGGGCCGCGCGGTGCTATCGTCGTGCAGGCTGTTGATCGAACCCAACGATCACGGTCATGCCCGCCGATCAGTCGGCGGCCACGGGCGAGTGGCGGAATGGCAGACGCGCTGGCTTCAGGTGCCAGTGTCCTTCGGGACGTGGGGGTTCAAGTCCCCCTTCGCCCACCACGAGCGGTTCAGCTCAAATCGGAACACACAGGTCAGGTCGCGGGATGCGGCCTGGCCTTTCGTTATTGTGCGGCGGCCGCACATCTCGGACGGTCCTTCGCCGCCTGGGCGAGACGTCGCACGCTGTAGGACATTCGCAGTTTTTGTCACCGGTTGCCGATAGGGTCCCTCACCGGGGTTGCACATGGGCGGCTCCATTGCCGAGCCGAACTGGAGGGAGAACTGCCGTGCGTTCGAGAGCCGACGATCGCGGGTCTTTCACTGCCCTGCGCCAGGAGCACGAAGGCGGCCGTGCGACCTTTCTGGCCGTGAAAGGCAAATGGGTACTCGAGGAGGCAGCCCAATGACTTTCGATCCACGCCACTCCGTCGATGACGGTCTCCATCACCTTGCGAATCGACTCGATCCGATCATCGGCACAAAGCTCGCGCCGAACCTCGGTGACCTACCGTGGCCGACCGTACTCAGTGAGCTCGACAAGATGAAGGGCAAAACGCCCAAGTTCTACTCTGCGACCGATCTGCAATCGCAGCTCAGGGTCATCACCGAACGCGTCGGCAACCTCGGATATCCGTTCGATGACCACACCCGTGTGGTGAGCACGCTCGGCAACGAGCTCCGAATCGTGCGAAACCGCTGGGCGCACCACGACGACCTGACGACGCTCGATGCTTGGCGCGCACACGATTTCGCAGTGCGACTCCTCGAGCATTTCGGCGACGAGCCCGGAGCCGTGGACGCACGGAAGCTCCGTGATGCGGCATTCGACAGCTTGGCCGTGGAACGTGGGATCGCCGAGCACGTCGTCCCAGCGCCCACGCAGCCGGCAGAGCCCTCGAAATCCGATCCAGATGCGCAGCCAGAAGGTGAAGCGCAGCCGGAAGCTGAAGTGGTCCGGCCGGATCCATCGGTGTTGACGCGATCCGATTCCACGGAGACGCCGACGATCGGTTCGGGCCGTTCCGAATTCGAGCCGTGGGCGGTCGTGGTGGTCGGTGATGTTGCTGTCCTCGACGACCTGCCCAAGAAGGTGGCAAAAGATAAAGTCCGAGCGGTCGCTGTGGAGATCGCCGATTTCGAGGGTCCGATTCACATCAATCGGCTGGCTGCGCTCACCGCGGCTTCCTTTGGAGTTCAACGTCTTTGGTCGGCACGAGAAAAGAAATTGATCTACCAGATCAAGCAGACCGGACTGGTGGTCGACGACGACAAGACGGTCTGGCCAACCGATCTCGACCCGAAGGCATGGACGGAGTTCCGTCCCAACGACAGCACTGTCGATCGGCAGTTCACCGAGATCAGTCCGGTGGAGGTCGCCAATGCCATGCGCTTCCTGAAGGAGAACAATCCCGGGATCAGCGAGGCCGACCTGGATACGGCCACCCTCCAAACCTTCGGCCGCAAGCGCAGAACGAAGCAATTCGCGGCGCATCTCGACAAGGTGCGGAGCCTGCTGAGCGTCAAGCCGTAGAGGTCTACGTGGCCGCTGCCGTCGTGATCATCCGGTCGAGAGTGGGCTGGAACTCGGCGCGTAGCGCGTCTGGATCTGCGCATATTCCTTGTCGAGTTCGTGCAGCCGCTGTGCCGCGCGCGGTGTCGGATCGTGTTGGGCGAGCTCCTGAACCGCCGACCGCATCGCGGCAGCGCGGCGCTCGAACTCGGCCCATTCCGAAGGGGTGACGCGTCGCGGCCAGAACAAGTAAGCCGCGATCCCGGCGACAACGGCCACCGCCAGCACGACGCCGATGAGCAGGTACTCGGGGTGTGCCGGAATCTCGGTGACGACACCGACCGTGGGTGCCGTGCGCGACCGAAGGTGCAGGATTCACCCGTAGTTGGGGCTGAGGGGTCGTCGGTGCAACCGGTACGAGCGCGGGCCGAGAGGGCCGCAACGATCACGATCGCCGCCGCGGCCACGATGCTGCCACCGAGGACCGTCGCCAGAGTTCGTCGTGAAGGCCGCAGCCGCCACCCGACGCAGGACCACAGGCCGGGTTGCCCGGTCGACCGCGCCTGGCTGCTCATCCGCACCTCCGACTGCTCCGTCATCCGCTGGCATCAGGGCAAGGCTAGCGGCGCCCCTGTCAGACGACCTGAATCCGGGCTCCGCGGGTGGCCAGCCATGACTGCAGGTGCGGTCCACTCAGGACGTCGGGTGCTTCGTCACCCACATCGATCGCTCCGGAGATGCGGCCCGTGGCACCGTGCAGCGTCGCCCCGAACAGCCGGCTGCCGCCGAGGTCGGTGGACCCTCGCCGGAGTCGAACAGAACGGCATCCAGGGTCGCGCCGTGCAGATCGACATCGGGCATGAACGCGTTGCGGCAATCCGCGCCGGTGAGGTCGGCCTCGCGCAGGATCGCCGTGTCGAGGTCACACCGTTGCAGGCAGGCACCTCGCAGAACCGCTTGTGCGGCATTGCAATCGGACAGATCGGCCTTCCGAAGGTGAGCGTCGGTGAGGTCGGCACCACGCGCATCTGCCGCGGACAAGCAGGCCCCGTTGAGCCGGCTGCCACGAAGGATGACACCCCGAAGATCCGCGTCGGAAAACCAGGCGCCACCGAGATTCAGGCCGCGGAGATCTGCACCTCGGAAGTCGCGGTCGCTTCCAGCGAGAGCGGGTATCGACTCTTGGCGGGCGGCTCGCCGGAAGTAGTCCTCCAGCGCGGCGCGGGCAGCCGGGTCAACGGGCCACCGCCGCACAGCGGCGGGATCGGTCTGGTATTCGGTCACTGCACCTGCCTCATACGATCGACCGCCACGAATCGGGTCAGGATATCGCTTCGCCGAGAACCCAACCGCAGCGTGACCAACGGTGGTGCGGCGGGCCGCGGGCGCCGCGTCGCTGATGGCCCGTGTGGCGCTGTCGGTGCGGAACAGCCGGGGCCCCTTGACGCCTCGTCCCTTATCGCCGATACTTAGGCATGTGCCTAAGTATCACGCCGAGCTCGACGCGGTCCTGCGGGCTCTCGCGGATCCGACGCGGCGGGCCGTTGTCGAACGCCTGGCGAAGTCGCCGGCGGTCGTGTCCGACCTCGCGGCACCGTTCTCGATGGCATTGCCCTCGCTCATGCAGCACTTGCGCGTGCTCGAGGATGCAGGCCTGATCACGTCGGAGAAACAGGGCCGCGTCCGCACCGTGAGCCTGCGCCCCGGGGCCCTCGACGTCGTGCACCTGTGGCTCGACGAGCAACGAACCCCCGCCGAACGCCACGCCGACCGGCTCGGCATCCACCTGACCCGCTCCACCCCGAAGGGAACCTGACATGACCCGCGTACGTCTTGACATGTTCGTCTCGCTCGACGGCTACACCTCGGTGGCCGATGAGGCCGCCGACAACCCGATGGGTGACGACTGGGAACGCCTCACGGCCGCCTACGTCGCCACCCGCACGTTCCGGCAACGCATCTTCGGTGACACCAGTGGCGCCGGCACCACCGGCGTCGACGACACCTACGCCGCCGCATTCTTCGAGGGTGTCGGCGCCGAGATCATGGGTGCGGCCATGTTCGGTCTGCACGCCTTCCCCGACAATCCGGAATGGCAGGGCTGGTGGGGTGACGAACCACCGTTCGGCACCCCGGTCTACGTGCTCACCCACACCGCGCCGCGTCCGGCGATCCCGATGCAGGGGGGGACGACATTCCACTTCCGCAGTGGCGCAATCGAAGAGGTGCTCGCCGAGGCCACCGAGTCGGCCGGCGGAGCGGATGTGCGCGTCGGCGGCGGTGCGCGGACCGCACGCGAATTCCTGCGTGCCGGACTCGTCGACCACGTGCATCTCATGGTCGCCCCGGTCGTCCTCGGGCGAGGTGACCGGCTGTGGGACGACCTGCGCGGCCTCGAATCCACCCACAAGGTGACGACGGAAACGGCCGAGAGCGGCACCACCCACGTCACGTTCACCCGATAGGAGACCCGATGACCGTCGAACGCCGCCTCGCCCGTTCCGGATTCACCCTGACCCGCGAATACGCCGCCCCGATCGGACGTGTCTGGGACGCCTTCGCCGACGAACAACAGAAGCTGGCCTGGTGGGGTGCAGGCGACGACATCGAGCCCGGCGAATGGGCCTTCGACTTCCGAGTCGGCGGCCGCGACGTCTCCGAGGGCATCTTCCACCACGGCTGGGTCTCCCGGTACGAGGCCACCTACACCGACATCGTCGAGCACAACCGCATCGTCACCAGCTACGACATGTGGATCGACGGTATCCACATGTCGACGTCGGTGGCATCGCTGGAGTTCGACCCGATCGACGAGGGCACCCGGTTCACCCACGCCGAGCACGGCGTCTTCTTCGACCGGTTCTGGGACGGTGGTACGGGCCGCGAGGAAGGCACACGCGGTCTCCTCGACGCCCTCGGCACCTACCTCGCCTAGACCGAGAGAGCACGGCGTTCGCCGGACGGGCCCGCGCCGCACCCGCCGGTCCTATCGTGAACACATGGCCACCTGGGACGAATTCGAGCACACCGCACCACGAATCGCAGCCGTGTTCCGTCGGCGTCACACCGCGACCGGCAACCTCTGCATGCTGGGCACACTTCGTGCGGACGGCTTTCCACGGATCAGCCCGATGGAGCCCCGTTTCTTCGAAGGGCAGCTGTGGCTCGTCGGCATGCCCGACACCGCGAAGTTCGCCGACCTCGCCCGAGACCCACGCTTCACACTGCACACCGCGACGGTCGACACCCAGGTCACCGACGGCGACGCGAAGGTGTGGGGCACCGTCGAGGATGTCCGGGACACGGCACTGCATCAGCGCTTCGCGGCGGATCTCTACGACGACACCGGTTTCGACCTGCGCGGACGCGCCTTCGACCACTTCTTCGCCACGGATGTCGTCGGCGCGGCGGCCGTCGAGATCGACGACGGACACCTCGACATCACGACGTGGCGTGCGGGTGGAGTCGAGCAGGTGCACCGCAAGCATTGAGACGGTGGACAATTGCGGCGATCGGGCGTCGCGCTACCGATTATCCGGACGATCCCGCAGACAGCCGACCCGCGGCCACCCCGGCCGGTAGCGTGGGCCACTGACAACCCGGCGGTATCAGCGTCGGCCGGTCCATCGCGTGCCCGGTCGGATCGGAGGAGTCGATGGCCACATCCACGACGGCGATGGCGACCGAGGCGGCACGACCAGCGCTCACGCCCACCCGGCGGAACCTGATCTTCGCGTCCATCGCAGTCGGGATGCTGCTGGCCGCGCTCGACCAGACCATCGTGGCCACCGCGCTTCCGACGATTGTCAGTGACCTCGGGGGCGGCGGCCACATGAGCTGGGTCATCACTGCGTACATGCTCGCCGAAACGGTGTCGACGGTCCTGGCAGGCAAGCTCGGCGATCTCTTCGGACGCAAGAACATGATGATCGGCGCGGTCGTGGTGTTCATCGTCGGATCGTTCTTCTGCGGACTCTCCGGCGGCATGGCCATGCTGATCATCTCGCGCGCGGTGCAGGGCATCGGCGGTGGCGCCATCACCGTGACCGCCACCGCCCTCATCGCCGACGTCATCCCGCTCCGCCAGCGCGGCGCCTACCAGGGCGCGCTCGGAGCGGTGTTCGGCGTGACGACGGTGATCGGCCCCCTGCTCGGCGGGCTGTTCACCGACCACCTGTCGTGGCGGTGGGCGTTCTACGTCAACGTGCCGGTGGCGATCATCGTGGTCGGGATGTCGATCGCGTTCATCCCCGGCGCCGCCGAGAAGATCCGCAGCAAGATCGACTATCTCGGTGTGGTCTTCGTGACTCTCGGATCGGTCGGATTGACCCTCGGATTGTCCTGGGGCGGATCGCAATACGCGTGGGGGTCGGCGACCATCATCGGGCTGTTCATCGGTGCGGTGATCGCCTTTGTCATCTTCGTGTTCGTCGAACTCCATGCGACCGAACCGATCCTGCCGATGCATCTGTTCCGGAGGCGGGTGTTCACCGTCGCGGCGATCCTGTCGTTCGTCGTGGGATTCGTGATGCTCGGTGCGATGACCTACCTGCCCACCTTCCTGCAGTACGTCCAGGGTACCTCGGCCACCGAATCGGGTTTGCGCACACTGCCGATGATGGTCGGGTTGCTGATCACCGCGATCTACTCCGGTCGTGTCGTCGGCCGCACCGGCAAGTACCGCATCTTCCCGATCGCCGGGTCGGCGGTCATCGCGATCGGGCTCTATCTGCTGTCCCGGATGGACGAGCACACCTCGATCCTGATCACGTCGATCTTCATCTTCATCCTCGGCGCCGGGATCGGCCTGATCATGCAGGTGCTGACGATGGTCGTGCAGAACACGTCCAGCTACCACGATCTGGGCACGTCCACCTCGGCGGTCACCTTCTTCCGCACCCTGGGCATGTCGTTCGGGACCGCCGTGATGGGCACCCTCTACTCCAACAAGCTCGGCACCGAACTACCTGCCGCGATCGCGCAGGCACGACTCACCAACCCGGCGGCGGCCACGCAACCCGCGCTCCTGCATGCACTCGACTCCGCCCAGCGCGCCCCGATCGTGCACGCCTACGCCCAGTCCACGCAGTTCATCTTCTTCTGGGTGGTGCCGGGAGCACTCCTGGCGTTCGTGCTGGCGTTCTTCTTGCCTCAGGTTCCCTTGCGCGACAGTGCGAAAGAGGCCGCCCGCGGTCCGTCGGAAGGTTTCGCCATGCCGGAGAACAGCCGCTCGGAGGTCACGCTCGAAACCATCATCGGACGCATTCTGCATCGCCGAGACCGCGGATCGGTTCTCGCGCAAGCATTGCAGGCCGCGCACAGCCCGCTCGACGTCCCCACCGCATGGGGTCTGCTCACCGTCGGCTTGCCCGCGAAGTTCCTCGACGTCCAGCCCCGCCAAGCCGACATCGAACAACGGATCGGCATACCCGTCGGCGTCCTCGACTCCTTCTACGACGGCATCGTCGACGCCGGATACCTCAGCCGGGACGGCGAACGCCTGCAGCCGACAGCGGACGGCCGCACCCAGGTCGACGCGATCACCGCCGCCTGGCGGGACTGGCTCGTCGGCCAGGTCCACGACTGGCTCTCGGATGACGGGGACCACGCCCAACTCACCGCCGACGTCACCGCCGCACTGAATCGGATCGCCCATCGAGCCCTCGAAGAAGAGCAGATGCCGACCGGCAAGCACGCACTGGCCAGTAGTGCCGGCACGTCGTGATTCTCATGCGAGCCGACGACGCAGAGCTCGGATCTCTCAGGTGCCGGCCGGCCGGTACACATGGGCCACCACACCGCCGCTGAACGCGGTCGCGTCGACCAGCCTCAGATCGGCGGGCTCGCCGAGATCGGCGAACAGTGCGAGGCCGCGGCCGAGCGCGACCGGATGTATGAGCAGCCGGTACTCGTCGACAAGACCCGACCGGATGAGGCTGCGGGCGAACAGGGATCCGCCGTGGGCGAGAACGTAGTCGCCGGGTTCTTCCTTCAGTCGCCGAATCTCCTCGGCGAGTTCGCCATTCGCGAGCCGCGGCGAATCCCAGCCGAAACCCTCGGCGGCCGAGGGTGTTACGTCCCGATGGTGCAGTGTCTCCTGGCGGGTGAACACCACCTTCGGGCTCTCGTTCATCGCCGCTGCCATCGGGCCCGACGCGGTCGGCCAGTAGTCGATCATACCGTCGTAGGTGCGCCGGCCCATGGCGTGCAGACCTGCCTGCGAGAGCGTCTGGAGCACCCAGTCCGTCGAGTCCTCGCTGCGCGAACGGAACTGCCAGTCGAGTTCGCCGCCGGGGCCGGCGACGAACCCGTCCAACGACATCGACATCTTCAACACGAGATCCCGCACCCGAACCACTCCTTCGACGACCGTCAACAGCGAACACTGGGATAGACCGGGATACGTGCCGAAAGTCATCGGGCTCGTCGAACCGGTACTTCGGGCCGGGGTTTGACTCACCGAGATTCCTAACCTGTGCACCCGACGACCAGGGCGATAGCGTCCGACACCCATGTCGACTTCCTTGACCACTCCGGCGGTCTCGTCGTCGCCGGCCCGTGCCGGCACCGCGTCGGAAACCGATGATGAGCGCCGCAAACGGCTGCGCACGGTGGTGGCCGCGAGCCTGCTCGGCACCACGATCGAATGGTACGACTTCTTTCTCTACGCCACCGCCGCGAGCCTCGTCTTCAACAAGATCTTCTTCCCCGACCAGAGTTCGTTCACCGGCACGCTGCTGGCGTTCGCGACCTTCGCGGTGGGCTTCGTCGTCCGCCCGATCGGTGGCGTCGTCTTCGGGCACATCGGCGACCGGATCGGACGGAAACGCACCCTCGCGCTGACGATGGTGCTGATGGGCGTCGCGACCGCACTCATGGGCGTGCTGCCGACCGCCGCGCAGGTCGGGGTCGCCGCACCCGTCCTGCTGTTGCTGATGCGAATACTGCAGGGCTTCGCGCTGGGCGGCGAATGGGCGGGTGCGGTGCTGCTCGCGGTGGAACACAGCCCGGCGCGCCGGCGCGGAATCTTCGGCAGCATCCCGCAGATCGGACTCGCGATCGGGCTCGCACTCGGCACCGCCGTCTTCGCACTGCTGCAGGTCGCCTTCGACGACAGTCAGTTCCTCGCCTACGGCTGGCGCATCGCCTTCCTGGTGAGCATCGTGCTGGTGGTCGTCGGATTCGTGGTGCGGCTCAAGGTCGAGGAGACCCCCGCCTTCACCGAGGTCGACGAGCTCGCCGAGAAGTCGTCGGTGCCGATCAAAGACGTTGTACTGCAGCCCAACACCCGTAATACGATCCTCGGCCTGCTGGCGCGGTGGGGCGAGGGATCGGCGTTCAACACCTGGGGCGTCTTCGCGATCGCCTACGCCACGTCGTCCCTGCACATGAACAAGGTCGCGGTGCTGGTGGCCGTCAGTATCGCCTCGGTCGTGATGGCCGTGCTGCTGCCGGTGTCGGGGATGCTCACCGACCGCTACCGTCCCCGACAGATCTACCTGGCGGGCATGGTCGCCTACGGAGTCTCGATCTATCCCGTCTTCGCGCTGTTCGGCACCGCCGATCTGCTGTGGTTCACGCTCGGGCTCGTCCTGGTATTCGGGATCGTCCACGCCCTGTTCTACGGTGCGCAGGGCACGTTCTTCGCGAGTCTCTATCCCACTCGCGTGCGCTACACCGGGCTGTCGGTCGTCTACCAGTTCTCGGGTATCTACGCATCGGGCCTGACGCCGCTCATCCTGACCGCGCTGATCGGCGCGAACCACGGTTCCCCCTGGCTCGCGGCCGGTTATCTGGTGCTCACCGCCGCGATCAGCGTCGTCGCGACCGCGCTCGTCCGCGAAAAGGACCTGTACTTCTGACCGAACCGTTCCGGTTCACCGGCGTTCCAGGTCCGCCAGCGCGGACTCCGCCGCGTGGAACCCGCCCATTCCGTGCACGCCGGCCCCGGGAGGCGTTGCCGCCGAGCACAGGTACACACCGGGGACGCCCAGGGCATACGGGTCGACGGCGATTCGGGGACGCATGACGACCTGACGCATGGTGTTCGCGCCGGCGCTGATGTCACCCCCGACGTAGTTGGCGTTGTCCGCCTCGAGCGCTGCGGGCCCTCGCGTCGAGACCGCAAGGATCCGGTCGCGGAATCCGGGGGCGAACCGTTCGATCTGCCGGGTCACCGCCTCCGTCGCATCTCCCGAGTAGCCATGTGGCACATGGGCGTACGCGTAGATCGGATTGGCGGTAGGGCTCGAACGGCTCGGGTCGATCACATACTGCTGTCCGAGGAGCACGAACGGTTGCTCGGCCATCCGGCCACGCACGGTGCCGAGTTCGGTGTGCGCGATCTGCTCCGCGGAGCCACCGAGGTGCACAGTGCCCGCACGGCGGCAGTCGTCGTTGGTCCAGGGGATGTCGCCGTCGATCGCGAAATCGACCTTGAACGCCGCCGGGCCGTAGGAGTAGCGGGTCAACGACCGCCGTACGTGGGCCGGTAGTGCGTCGCCGACGATCTGCAGTACTCCGGCGGGCGCGGTGTCGAGCAGGACGAGGTCGGGTTTCGAGCCGATCAGATCGGCGAGCATGGCCGGCGAGGTCACCCGGACATCGGTGATCACCGTGCCGCCCGACTCGGACAGCTTCGCCAGCAGTGCGCGGGCGATCGCCTCGCTGCCGCCTTCGGCAACCGGCCAGCCGACCGCGTGGGCCGCCGCGGTGAGCATCATGCCGACCGAACTGGACAGCGGACCGTCCAGCCGATGGAAGGCGTGCGCCGCGACACCCATGAACAGCGCTTTCGCGGGCTCGTCGCGGAAGTACCGGACCGCCACCGTCGCGGGCATCGCGGCGCGCACACCGAACCTGCCGAGGGTGAGCGGGTGTCGGGGGACGTGCAGGATCGGCCGGAACACCTCGTCGATCAGGTCGTCGAACCGATCGACGGCCGCATCGAACATCCGCGACCACCGCGTCGCATCCGCACCGAGGGATGCCGGCGTGAGCGCCCGGTCGCGGCCGGCGAGCCCGGCCCGCCCGTCGTCGAGCGGGTGCGCGAGATCGATCTCGGGCCAGAGCCAGCGCAGTCCGTACCGCTCGAGATCCAGCGACGCCAGATACGGCGATGCCACGCCTGTCGGATGGAAGGCTGCACATTCGTCGTGCAGCAGACCCGGAACGGTGAGTTCGCCGGTCCGGGTGCCGCCGCCGGGCCGAGAACCGGCCTCGACGACGGTGACGTCGATCCCGGACTGCGCGAGGCGCACGGCAGCGGCGAGTCCGTTGGGTCCGCTCCCGACCACGACAGCTGTTGTCATCTCTCCATCATCCGATCGTCGACCGTGCGGCCGGTGAGGGTGTGCTGGCGGACGAACCCGGGCGCGTTCCACGAAACATCCAGCGGGACAGGTCCATTGGGCAGCCACGGCTGCTCGCCGACGCAGTCGGACACCTGCCACGTTCCGCGCTCGACGACGCCGAGTGCCGCGTCGATGACCCGGTAGCGCTGCGGAGTGCTCACCTTCCACGGAGTCGCCTGCGATTCACAGTAGGCGACGACGAGGTCTCCCGGTTCGAGACCGAGTCGGTTCTGGATGGCGGCGATGAGCCGTTCGTCGTGCATGTGCCCATCGCCGAAGTTCCAGCCGAGGATGGTGTTGCACATGAACTCACCTTCGCGCATCGTCCGGCTCTCGATGTCGTCGAGGTGCTCGTACATCGCGGAGAGCAGCCCGCGGCCCTGGCTGTGCATCGATCGCCAGCAGACCGCCTTCTGCAGCATCATCTCGGCGTCGTCGCGCGAATAGGGCGTGGGAGCCATGCGCTGCAGCTGGTCGATCTGGTTCTCGACGAGGGGCAGTTCGTTGAGACGCTCCTCGATGCCGGGGCGCATCGCCCACACCGCCGACGCCCAGTTGCCCGCGTATTGGCGCATCGACGGCAGGAACGAGACCAGATCGGGCCGGAGATTGCCCAGGATCGGACCGAACAGGGCGAGCGCGAACACCGGGACCAGAATCCACCCATGGTGGAAATTCCAGATGCCGTACGTCGAGGCATCGAAGCCGTCCCCGAATCCGCCCCAGAGCACGATCGCGATATAGCCGAAATAGACATTCCATTCCAGCGGGACCGCGAGCGGGAATGTCGAGGTGATGAAGATGTGGAAGGCGAGTATCACCACGGCGCCGATCATCGCCACGGCGCTGTTGGTGACCAGGAGGAGCACCAGCGGGATCACGATCTCGACGGTCGTGCCCGCGACGTGCGCCATGAACCATGCCAGGCGACTCGGACGCAGATCGGTCGGCGCGTCCCGGTAATGCGCCTTCTTGAGGAAATCCGGTTGTCCGGGGCTGTTGGAGATCATCGGCGGGATCACGTTGATGAAGTGCTCACCGAGCTTCGACACCCCGGCCCCGACCCACACCACGACGATGATGATCTTGAAGACGATCACCAGATCCACGAAATCGGCCGCGGTGGAACCGCCACGGAGGACGACGGCGCCCAGGATCGCCGACCACAGCATGATCGGCAGGTATTGCTCGGACCGGGCGGCCAGGAAGATCACCTTGTCGCGCAACCCCATCAGCGGCATCACGACCAGGATCGGGATGAACGCGTAGGCCGGGATCAGTTCCTGGGCGGTGGTGCCGACCGGAACATGCGGAACCGGGGCGGCGTCGACCACCAGCGGGAACACCAGGGCGGCGAGCACCGCGAGGAAGAGCACGACGTCGAACACGGTGCGCTCGTCGCCGCCGGTGAGCGGAACCTTCCGCGCCCACGGCGCCATCCGGATGGTTCCCGGGCGGATCCAGTAGCGGATGTTGCCGAGCATCGGGACGAAATGCCCGCAGAGCGGGCCGAACGCGCCCGCCAGACCGATGACCTCGAGGAGCATCAGCCACACGGCGAGTTTCTGGTAGGTGATGATGTGGGTGAACCACGTCGCCGGGTCGGTGAACGCCACGGTCGACGACGTCCACGACGTGATCGCAAGGCCGACAGCGAAATACAGACCGAACATCTTGAGCACGTAGACCACGTGCAGCATGCGCGGGGTGTTGAATCCCTCGGTCACCCAGGTGGTGGTGAGGACGCGGAGCCGGTCGCGCAGCGGCAGCGCCAGCAGCTCGGCCGCGGGCATCGGCTCGGGAGCGGGGGTGAAGAAACCCATGTCAGGCTCCGATGGCAGTGGTGGTTGCGGTTCGGGTGCGCAGCGCCGGCTTGTCGGGTTTGCCGACCGGATTCTTCGGCAGCGCATCGACGATCGTGATCTCGACCGGCACCTTGACCTTCGTCAGGTGCTCGGTGCACAGATCGTGCAAGGCCGCCGCGGTCGTCGTCCGCTCCGGGTGAACGGCGACGAACGCCACCGGCACCTCGCCGTATACGGGATCGGGCCGGCCGATGACGGCGACCTCGATGACGGCCGGGTCATGGGCGATGACGGTCTCGATCTCCTTGGGGTACAGGTTCTCTCCGCCCCGGATGATCATGTCCTTGATGCGATCGACCAACTGCAGGTATCCGTCCTCGTCGAGGATTCCGATATCACCGGTGTGCAGCCAGCCGTCGGTCAGCGTGTCGGCCGTCGCCTCGGGCCGGTTGAGGTAGCCGCGCATCACATTGGCACCCCGGATCACGACCTCGCCGCGTTCCCCGGCAGGCAGCAGAGAGCCGTCGGCGTCCATGACGCCGACGGTCTGTCCTGGCAGCGCGACACCGACGGTGCCCGGCTTGCGCGGCCCGTCGATCGGGTTGGCGCTTGCCGCACAGGTGCATTCGGTGAGGCCGTAGCCCTCGATGAGCGGGAAGCCGTACCGGTCCTCGACGCCACGGAGCAGTTCCTCGGATGCGGGTGCCGCACCACAGATCGCGAAGCGGACCGACGACGTGTCGAAGTCGAGCGCCGACGGCAACGCCAGCAGGTGCGTATAGATGGTGGGGACCGCGGAGAAATACGTCGGCCGCAGCTCCTCCACCGCCCGCATGAACTCGGCCGGGTGGAAGCGGCCGAGGATCGAGAGTCGACCGCCGCTGCGCATCGTCGCCAGAAAGCTGACACAGATGGCGTTCACGTGGAACAGCGGCAGCACGAGCAGGCAATGGTCGGTCGCGCTCAGCCCCAGCGATTCGTCCATCATCGACGACATCGCGGCGACGTTGCCGTGGGTGAGCATGACACCCTTGGGTTTCCCCGTCGAACCACTGGTGTAGATCAGCAGCGCGAGGGCGCCCTCGTCGGTGATCGGGGCGGGCAGCGGCCGCTGCGCGACGGTCCGGAGGTCGTCGGCCAGCAGACGGGTGCGGCCGGCGGTCGGAGCCTCCGGGTCTGCGACGACCACGAGGTCGGCACCGGAGTCGCCGATCTGGTACGCGGCCTCGGTCGCGGTGAACACCGGGTTGATCGGTGTCGCGACGGCGCCGAGGCGCCATGCCGCGACGATCGAGGTGAGCAGCTCGATCCGGTTGGGCAGCATCACCGCCACGACGCTGCCGCGCCGGATGCCGAGGTCGGTGAACTGCTCGGCCGCGGCGTCGACGCGCGCGGCGAACCCGTCGTAGGTGAGCTCCTCGCGGTCGTCGCGCACACAGATCCGAGGACCCCATTCGGCGGGGCGCGTCCAGGGAAGGTAGCCGGTCGGCATGGTGGTGGTCATCCTCGGAGAGCAGTGGCGGGGGTCGCGGTGGGCCTGACAATGTGCGGCATGACGTTCCTTCTGATATATGTGCTCTGGGTCACTGACCACGCTAGGAACCGACGTGCCCGAAGGCACTGTGCTGGGCGCACGAAAATGACGTCGGACGTTGTTCACCCGCTGACACATCACCTCGCTGACCAGTCGCGCGGTGTCGGTGCGGGAGCGCCCGGCCCGGTGCGATGATCGACTCCGGTTGCCCACGGCCTCGGGCACGTCGATCACCTCAGGAGGCGCTCGTCATGACGCAGTTCGACGACATACCGCGCGATGTCGCCGAGAGCGCGGCGCGGCGTGTCAGCGAGGTGGCGAGAAGCCTGGGGGCGCACATCACCGAGACCGCGACGGCGCTGCACCTCGAGCTCGTGGAGGCGATTCCCGAGTTGCGCGGCGATCCGATGGTGCTCGAGCTTCTGCGGGCCAGCGCCGAGAGCAACATCGAGACCTTCGTCCACCTCGCACAGCATTCGCTGCCGATCGGTGACGTCGCGGCGCCCGCGGCGGCCACAGCCTATGCCCAGCGTCTCGCGCAGCGCGGCACGTCATCGGTGGCGCTGATCCGCGCCTATCGGGTCGGCCAGCGCCGCATCCTCGATCATGCGTTCCGCGAGATCTCGCGTGCCGAGCGTGATCCCGAGGTCGCCTACGCCGCAATGAGATTGATGCACGAACTCGGTTTCCGGTATGTCGACCGGGTCTCGGAGTTGGTCGTCGTGGCCTACGAGTCCGAGCGTGAACGGTGGCTGGCCAATCGGAACACCCTGCGCGCCAACACCCTTGCCTCGCTGCTGGCCGGTACCGACCTGGAGGTGTCGACGGCGGAGAACGCGCTGGGGTATCGACTGCGCCGGCATCATCTCGGCGTGGTGCTGTGGGCGGCGACCACGAGCGACACCACGACGACGTTACGGCGGCTGGAATCGGTGGCGGGTGCGATCGGCGACGCCGTCGGCAGCAACGGTCAACCGCTGTTCATCCCCCAGGACCGATCGCTGGGCTGGGCGTGGATCCCGCTCGGCGGCAACCAGACCCACGTCGACCTGGAAGCGGTGCGACGACGCGCGGCCGCCGAGTCGAGCGATGTCCGCATCGCACTCGGTACCGTCGGGGCGTCGATCACCGGGTTCCGCACCTCCCATCAGGAAGCGGTGAAGGCGCACTCGGTGGCCACCGTCGCCGCCGACCGGGCCGCGCAGGTCACGTCCTATGCCGAACCCGGTATCCGGACCGCCGCACTGCTGGCCGGGGACATCCCGGCCGCACGGGCGATGGTGTCGTCGGTGCTCGGTCCGCTCGCCGCCGATGACGAGCCGGCGCAGCGGTTACGCGAGACGCTCCTGGTCTTCCTCGATGAAGGGGGAAGCTATCAGGCGGTCGGGCGCCGACTCCGGCTGCACCGGAACACGGTCAAGTACCGGATCGATCGCGCCGCCGAACTCCGCGGACGCCCACTCGACGACGATCGGTTCAACGTCGAGCTCGCACTCCGTGCCTGCGAACAGCTCGGCCGTGCTGTGCTCGGTGATGCAGACTGATCACTTGTCGGACTTGTAGATATCGGTCTTCTGCGCCGCCGACATCCGCGCATCCTCGGGCTTGACGTCGTCGAGCTCGACGACGCGACTGGGCAGTACCGCATCCAGGAACCACTCGGTCGCGGCGCGGAGCTTGGCCGCCCCGCTCGGCAGGGCGTACAGGTGATAGGCGCGGGTCACCGCCTTGGCGGGCCGCCCGGACAGCGAGACGCCGAGCGGCTTGGCCACCGCCTCCGGACCGCCCAGATCGGCGACCAGACCGAGGTCCCGGTGACTGTACGGTTTCGCCTGGCCCACCCCGAAGCTCGCCGCGATGTTGCGTGCGGCCGCGACGCCCTGGCGTTGGGCGTTCTGCGCGGTCGGCGCGGCAACAGGACGCTCACCGTCGTCGCCGGCGGGTTTGGTGAGGTCCGGGACGGCCGCCGCGTCCCCGATCGCCCACACGTTCTCGAGTCCCGGAACACTCAGATCGTCGTTCACGACGAGGCGGCCCTTGGCGGTCGGCAGCCCGAGCGAGGCGATCAGCGGGCTCGGGGCGACACCCGCGCTCCACACCAGCGTGCGGGTGGGGATGACATCGTCGTCGGTCAGGGTCACCGACGTCGGGGTCGCCGACGCGACGCTGGTCTTCAGGCGCACTTCGACACCACGGTCCTTCAGCACCGTCAGCGCGTCCGCGCCGAGTCGCGGTCCCAGCTCGGGCAGCACGTTCGGCGCCATGTCGAGGAGCAGCCAGCGAATATCGCCGGGGCCGAAGCTGTCCCAGCGGTCGGCGACGTCGTGGATCCACTTCTGCATCTGCGCGACGAACTCGGTACCGGTGTACCCGGCGCCCACCGCCACCACGGTCAACCGTTCCTTGCGCTCCAGGTGACCCTCGGGGGTGTCGGGGATGGTGTCGGCCAGATCGAGTTGCGCCAGTAGGTGATTGCGCAGGAAGATCGCCTCTTCGAGAGTCTTCATCCCGCGGGCGTTCTCCGCGAGACCCGGGATCCCGAACTGGCGGGTGATCGATCCGGGGGCCAGCAGGAGACGGTCCCAGTCGCGGACGGTGTCCTGCCCGTCGCGGCCGAGGACGGTCACGGTGCGCGCGTCGAAGTCGACGCCGGTGACGTGGCCGAACTCGGGCCGGGTGCGGCGCAGGGTCTGGCGCAGCGGGACGGCGATGTCGCGCGGATCGAGCACGCCCGTCGCCACCTCCGGCAGCAGTGGGCTGTACAGCAGATAGTCGTTGGGCGCGACGAGCATCAGGTTCGCCTGTTCCGCCGGAAGCGACCGTTCGAGTCGTCGCAGCGCATAGAAACCCCCGAAGCCGCCGCCCACGACCACCACCTTGGGCAGGTCGGGATCGGCCCACCGGCCGGCGACCCGCTCATCACGCTCTCGCCCGAACAATCCCACAGCAGCCTCCTTGACTCGACGACCGACGTTCTCCGATACTCGCCGCGCATACCCTTTTCGTCTGCGGCCTAAACGAGTCTCGGTCGGCGCCAAGGCCCCAAGTCGGGGGCCCAAGTCAGACGTTCTGGAACGCTGCGACGAGATCCTTCTGACGCGCGACGCCGCGGGCGCGGGTCTCCGCCACATCGATGGTGGTGAGTTCACCGCCCTCGACGACCCGTCGACCGTCGACGAATACGGTGTCGACGTCACGTCCGGTCGCGCCGTCGACGAGGAATGCGAGCGGCGAGACGGCGACGCCGTCCGGGCCATCGGTGCGGAGCAGAACGATATCGGCCGCCAGGCCGGCCTCGAGTCGGCCGATCTTTTCCGACATGTTCAGTGCTCGCGCGCCACCACGGGTGGCCATCCGCAGCGGTTCGTCCGGTTCGAGCAGGAAGTGTTCGTGGACCGGAACACCGTAGATATGTTGCTGTCCGCGGCCGACCGCCTCGGTGATCCGGAACATGTCGAGGGTGCCCGGCGAGGTGGCCGCACCATCTGTGCCCAGGCCGATCGCCACTCCCGACCGCCAATACTCCAGTGCGCGAGGGACTCCGAACATGTAGTTGTTGGCGCAGTGGGCGACGCTCGCGCCGGACCGGGCATAGGCGGCCACATCCCACGGGCTGGCGAACACCGAATGCGCGCAGTGCAGGGTGGAGTCGAAGACCTCGAGTTCGGTGAGGAATTCGACGGGGCGCTTCCCGTAACGGACGACGGAGAAGGCGATCTCGTCGCTGCCCTCGAGCAGGTGGGTGTGGACCTTGACCCCGCGCGCCGTGGCCTCGCGGTGGATCGCGGTGATGAGTTCCGGACTGCAGTTCATGATCTGGCGCAACGCCATTGCCCCGGTGACGCGTCCGCCGGCAGGCCAGCGTTCGACGAGTCCGATGTTCTCCTCGATCGCCTGATCGGTGGTCAGCCGCATCGATTCGGGGATGTCGAACGAGTCGTCGACCGTCGAGCGGGTGATGATGCCCCGAATGCCGGTGTCGACCGCGGCGCGCGCGGCGGCGTCCGGGTGCGGGCCCCCGGCGTCGAAGAATGTCGTTGTCCCGGTGAGCAACAGCGAAGAGTAGGCGAGCCGGCCGGACAGTTCCATGTCGTCGTCGGTGAGGTTGGACTCGAACGGTATCAAGTACTTTCGCCACATGGGCTGCTCGAGATTGCCGTGATGGATGACCTCCGGGAAGAGCCCACGCATCATGGTCTGTGCCGTGTGCAGGTGGGCGTCGATGAGTCCGGGCATCGCGATCATCCCGGCGGCATCGACGGTCTCGATGGCCGAGAACTTTGCTGTGAGAGCGGCTGTCGGCCCGATCTCGACGATCGAACCGTTGTCGATGGCGATCGCACCGTCGTCGAACAGGGAACCCTCGTCATCGAAGGTGATGACGTCGGCGTGTGTGATCAAAGTGTCGATGCTCTGGGTTGGTGCGCTCACCGTTGGACTCCTCGAATTCTGCGCGGGGCAATGATGTGCTGTCGACCGGTAATCGGATACTGCACGAGACGCTGACTGCCCGAACCGAAGACGGTGGCATGGCTCAGCGGGAACAACCGTGACGAACGTCGACAGCGCACAACGCGGGTGCCGAGAATTGCGGCACTGCCCTCGACCCTAGCGAACATCCTAGAAAACTGTTGCGCAATTAACGCAAACGTTGCATTGCTCAGGAGACGTCGCTGCGCGCACGGCACGGGGCCACCGATGCGCCGTGACGTAGCGCGACCGGCACGACCACGGTCTCGGCGGGCCGGTCCGGCTCTGCCCAGCGGGCCATGACGAGCCGGACGGCGGCCGCCGCGATGGCCGCATGCGGCACCTGGATGCTGGTGAGTGGGGGAGTGAGCTTGTCGCACAAGGGGGAACCGTCGAAGCTGGCGATCGACAACTCGTCGGGCAGGCTCATGCCCTGCTGCCGGGCTGCGGTCATCAGTCCCGTCGCGATCACGTCGCTGCCCGCGAAAACCGCGGTGGGCGGCGTCGACGCCATGCGCAGGTGCGACAACACGGCCATGCCGAACTCCTCGGTGAAGTCCCCGAAGAACGTCAATTGATCGTCGGGATCGATGCCGGCCAGCGACAGCGCATCTGCCCAGCCGTGTCGCCGCTCGACGGTCGGCGTCAGATCCCCGTATCCGGCCACCATGGCGATGTTGCGATGTCCTTGCGCGGTCAACAGCGACACTGCCTGGAAGGCGCCGGAATGGTTGTCCACCACAACCGAATCGAGACCCGTCACCGCGTCGGTATCGACCAGGACGACGGGCACTCCGGCGTTCGAGATGTCACGCAACAGCTTGGCCGAGAGGTGGTAGCTCGTCGTGATGATTCCGCTGACCAGGCCGTCGGCAAGCGAACTCAGCAGTTGCGCATGGCGTTCCGGACTCTCGAGGGCGGTGGCGATCAGCGTCGAGGCGTCCCGGCTGAACGAGACCCGGGTGACCTCGTCGGCGATGTTGGCCCACGGAAACGTCGAAAGTGCCGGAAAGACAACACCGATCGGTGCACGGGCGCCGACCACGGCCGGCGCGAGACCGAGTTCGGCGACCGCGGTCTTGATCCGGGCTTCGGTCTCCGGTCGCAGGACGATCTGTCCGCGCAGGTATCGCGACACCGTCGACACCGACACCTGGGCATGATCTGCAATATCGCGTAGACGGGGGCGATCCACGGGACTCCCTTTCTCTGCACTGCACTCTTTCTCAGCACCGCGCGGTGACCTGCGCCGCGGGGCCGACTACTGGGCACACTGTAACCCGTTGCGCGCCTCCGCGAGGTGGCAGAACCGACCGGGTTTGTTACGAGCGTGAAAAGTTGTGCGATATTTGCGCAACTCGACGTGCGAACCGCGCGGACACCACGCACGATGACTACCGACACGGACGCGGGGCCACCGCGGCGAGATAGGGAGTCAAGTGGTGAAGAAGGACGAGTACTACGACACATGGTCCGACGTGAAGTCGCGCAACGGGATTCCCGGCGACGAGTTGGTGTCGATGCTCCAGAAGTCGATCCGCCGCGGCATCGAATCCGACGCGCTCGACGCTGCGTACGAGATGTACCACACGAGTTTGCAATTCGAGGAGAAGCTGTGGCGACGGCTGATGGTGATCAGCGTCGAGGACATCGGATTCGGCGACGTGCAGGCGGCCCAACTGGTCCACACGTATGCGCAGATCCGGCTGCACTTCCCTTACGGCGACGGTGACCGGGCCATCTTCTTCGTCCAGGCGATCCGGTATCTGTGCCGGTGCACCAAGGAGCGCTCCAGTGACTGCATCAAGAGCATCCTGATGACGGAGTTCGCCGCCGGTCGCAAGCCGGTCGTGCCCGACTACGCCAAGGACAAGCACACCCGGTCCGGTCAGGCCGCGGGCATGAACATCATCGACTTCCTCGAAGACGGTTCCCGGGTGAGCCCGCAACTCGAGCCGGATGTATACGGCTACGAACAAGCACGGCAGAAACTGCTCGAGTACGCCGAGAATCCCCCGGAGACACAGGCCGAGCGCCCCTTCGTGCATTTCCCCTGGCAGGTCTGACCCGCCGACCCGTTTCTGCCCCACCAACCCATTTCGGCCCCACCCACCCATCCACTCCCCGTTTGTTGGAGATCCCCTATGACCGAACCGAACCCACCATGGACCATCAGTCGCCGTGGACTGTTTCGCCTCGGCGGCGCGGCCGCCGTGTCGATCGGCGGCGCATCACTTCTTGCGGCGTGCGGCAGCAGCGGTGACAGCAGCGCCGGCGCCGGCGACACCAAGGCACTGAATTTCCAGCTGTCCTGGATCAAAGACGTCGAATTCGCCGGCAGCTACTTTGCGGTGGAGAAGGGTTATTACCGCGAGGCCGGCCTGACCGGAATGACGGCGGCAAACCTCCTCGCCAACCCGGGCTCGACCACCCCGGAGGAAGTACTCCTGTCGGGCAAGGCGCAGATCGGTCTGTCGTCGATCGCGTCCACCGCGCCCGCGATCGCCAAGGGAGCTCCGCTGGTCGTCCTGGGTGCGGTGCTGCAGAAGAACCCGTACTGCGTGCTGTCGTTGAAGGAGAAGACTCCGGTCAACACCGTCGCGGAGCTGAAGGGCAAGCGGGTCGGCGTGCAGAACGGCGACATGCCGACATGGAAGGGATTCCTCAAGGCGAACGGGATCGCCGAGTCCGACGTCGAGACCGTGAGCACCCAGTTCTCGCCAGAGCCGTTGGAACAGGGCAAGTTCGACGCTCTCATCTGTTACAAGCCGAACCAGCCGGTGCTCGTGCGGCACGCCGGCTTCACGCCCGTGACCATCGGTCTGGCCGATCACGGCCTGCCGTTCGTCAACCTGGCCTACATCGTCACCAAGGACACCTTGGCCACCAAGCGCGACATGATCAAGTCGTTCCTCACCGCCGAGGTCCGCGGCTGGATCGACGCGGTCCGCGATCCGGTGCAAGCTGCGAAGTATGCGGTCGACACCTTCGGCAAGGATCAGAAGCTGGATCTGTCGGTGATGACCGACGAGGCACACATCTACAACTCGCTGATCGTCACCGAGGAGACCAACAAGAACGGACTCCTGGGGCTCTCGGACGCGTTGATGGCGTCCAACATCAATTCGCTGGGATTGATGGGGACTTCGGGGCTGACCACGCAGAAGGTCTTCGACATGAGCATCATTCGCGAGATCTTCGCCGAGAAGCCCGAACTCATCGTCCAATTGCCGGTGACCTGAGATGACAGCGCAACAGACCACGTCGTCGTCGCTGGCGACCCTGGACCCCACCACGTCGCCGCAGCTCGCCACCGGCATCCACCTCCGCGACCTGACCAAGAGGTTCGGTGGCGGCCGCAAGGCCGTCGATGCACTCGCGCCCATCGATCTCGGCACCAAGAAGGACAGTTTCCTGTCGCTGCTCGGTCCATCGGGATGTGGCAAGTCCACCATCTTCCGGATCCTTGCCGGGCTCGAGGCCCCCACCTCGGGCACGGTGATCATCAACGGTCAGAGTCCGGCGGAGGTGCGCGGCAGCCATCAGCTCGGGGTGGCGTTCCAGGATTCGGCGCTGATGCCCTGGCGGTCGGTGGTCAGCAACATCAGGCTGCCGCTGCAGGTCGCGGGCATCACCCCGGAGCCCGGGCTGATCGACGGCCTGATCGATCTGGTGGGGTTGGGTGGATTCGAAGCCGCCAAGCCCGCGCACCTGTCCGGCGGTATGCGCCAGCGCGTGTCGATCGCGCGGTGCCTGGCCCTGCAGCCGTCGGTGATGCTGCTCGACGAACCCTTCGGCGCGCTCGACGATATGACGCGGCAACGAATGAATGTCGAACTGCAGCGCATCGTCGGTGAGCGGCCGGCGACCACGCTGATGGTGACGCACGGTATCGCCGAGGCGGCATTCCTGTCGGATGTGGTGGCGGTGATGACGCCCCGGCCGGGGGCGATCGCAGCCCTCGTCGAAATCGACCTACCGCGGCCGCGGACCCCGGAGATCATGCGCACCAGCGAATTCCACGACTACTGCGATCAGCTCTCCGCACTGCTCTTCGACGGGCATGGAGGCGGCCATGGCTGATGCAACCGTCACTGTCGGCGCCCGAAGTCGCGTGAGCTTCGCACGGCCTCGCCTGAACATGTCGTCGAGTTGGCTGGGTGGGCTGTTGGGTGTGGTGGCCATCCTGGTGATCTGGACCCTTGTATCCGCAGTGTTCTTCGCCAAGTCGCAGTCCATTCCCTATCCGTGGCGAGTGGTCACGACGCTCCTCGACGACTTCTCGTCGAGTGCGTACTGGACGTCGGTGTTCGACACGGTCGGATCGGCGGCCCAGGGATTCCTCTGGGGCAATCTGATTGCTTTCGCAATGGCGATCGTTGCATTGCTGCTTCCACTGCTGGAGGGCTTGATCACGCAATTGGCCGTGGTGACGGCGTGTATTCCGTTGACCGCGCTGGGCCCGGTCATCACCATCATCTCCGCTCCCGGGAGCCGGGCACCGTCGATCATCCTCGCCGCGATGACGGTGATACTGACCTCGGTGATCGGCATCATCGTCGGGCTGCGTGCCGCGTCGCCGGTACAGCTGGAAGTGGTCACCGCAGCAGGTGGCAGCCGACTGGATCAACTGCGACGGGTGCGGCTGATCGCTGCGATCCCGGCCATCGTCGCGGCGTGCAAGATCGCGGTGCCCGCATCCTTTCTGGGCGCGGTCCTCGGTGAGTACTACCTGCTCGGGGTCGATTCCGGCCTGGGTATCCAGATCCTGTCGGCGCAGAGCAACAACAATCCGCTCGACCTGTGGGCGCTGGCGATCACCGGCGGAGCTGTTGCGGGACTGGGCTATTGGATCATTTCTCTGATCGGGCGGCTCGCGAGCCCGTGGTCTGAGGGGAGCCGATCGTGACATACGGTGCGCTTCGGCGGCTCGGTATCACCATCGTCGAGACCGTCGTGTCCTTGGCGATCGTCGCCGGTATCTGGGTTGCCGTCCTCAACACCAAGGACGTGAGCTCCTACATCGCCAAGACGCCGACCGATGTCTGGAATTATCTCTTCAGCGGCGCCCAGGCCGGTGCCCACCGCTCGGATATCGGTGGTCTGCTGGCCGTGACGATGGGAAATGCCGGACTCGGACTCCTGTCCGGCGTCGTCGGGGCGGTACTGGTGGCCATGGCGTTCGCCTTGGCCAAACCGGTCGAGTACATGTTCATGCCGCTCGCGATGCTACTGCGGACCGTGCCGCTGTTGGCGATGGCACCGGTGATCTACATTGTGTTCGGCAACGGCAAGGTGACCGCGGCCCTGGTCGGTGCGGTCGTCGTGTTCTTCCCCATCCTGGTGAACATGGCACTCGGGTTCCGCTCCGTCTCGTCCCAACTGATCGATCTGATCGTCGTGAACGGCGGCAACCGGTGGACGGTGGTCACCCGTGCCGCACTGCCGGCAGCGCTCCCGTACTTCTTTGCGGCGCTTCGTATTGCGGTGCCGGGCGCGATCATGGCCGCCATGCTGTACGAATGGCTGTTCACCTACACCGGGCTGGGCGCCGGCATCGTGTCGGCGAAGACGGACTCGGATTACCCGAAGATGTGGACGATCACCGTCGTCGCCACCATCTCCTCGGTACTCGCGTACACGATCACGACCGCCGTCGAGTCGCTCGTGCTCGAGCGCTTCATTCCCGACTCCGGACGACGCAAGTAGCCGCATGCCATCGCAACTCTCGGCGACCGAGCGAGTAGAACGCTCGCTGGCGGCCCTTGCGGACACCGGTCCGGCCGTGAACTCGGTGGTTCGTCTCGATGTCGACGGCGCCCGCCGATCGGCCCGCGATATCGACGCCGCGCGAGACGCCGGACGACCGGTCGGGCCACTGGCCGGTATCCCGATCAGCATCAAGGATTCCTTCGACGTCCGCGGAATGGTGAGCAGTCACGGCATCGTGGCGCAGTCGCATATCGCCGACGACGATGCGCCCGCCGTCGCCGCGCTTCGTGCGGCCGGGTGCGTGATCGTCGGCAAGACCAACGTGCCGCGGCTGCTCGACGACTACCAGGCATGTTCGGAAGAGTTCGGACACACCCGAAATCCGCTGGATAGCAGTCGAACCGGCGGTGGGTCCTCGGGCGGTGCGGCAGCCGTGGCCACCGGCCAGGTCGCCTTCGATCTCGGCAGCGACATGGCCGGCTCCGTCCGAGTGCCCGCCATGTTCTGTGGAGTGAGTGCCTGGCGGCCCACTCACGGCATCATCTCGAAGGCCAGGCATCTGCCGTGGCCCACCGACATCGTGGTGACGCCGCCGTCGTCGACGGTGGGCGTGATCGCACCGCGGGTCGCCGACCTCCGCTTGCCTGCCGAGGTGCTGCTCGCGACGAACGAGATACTGCGGGGCCATATGCCACGGCCGGCGGAGCGACGGCCGTGGCAACGGATCGGCATCTGGATGCCGGAGTCGCCACGCACCGGGCAATCGGTGCGCATCGCCATCGACTCGTGGCTGGATGTGTTGCGGCGCAGCGGCATCGAGGTAGTCCCGGTCGTCCCGCGCCACGGCTCACATGATGCCCTGGCCACCTACCACGGGTTGATGGCGGCAGAACGCGCCCACGGTGGCGTCGACGGCGAGGCCGACGCGCGCCCGTTGCTGGCGCTGCTGGAGGCCCAGGCACGCGCCCGACTCGAGTGGAGCCGACTCCTGGACGACGTCGATGTCGTCGTGGCGCCGGTGGCTCCCGTGGTGGCGCCACCGGTATCGGATGTGCCGATCGATGACCGCGAGATCGACATCGACGGACAGCGATACCCGGCAACCGAGATGCTGACATGGTGCACGGTCACCTCGCTGTGTCAGGCGCCGAGCGTCACGGTACCGGTCGGCGCCGAGGACACCACGGGGCTGCCGATCGGAGTGCAGCTCATCGGCCGGCGAGGCGCCGACCGGGAACTCCTTGCCGGGGCCGCCGAGTGGGAGCTCCACGGGTTGGTGGGCGACGACCGAACGAGGTGACGCGTCATGGACCGGCCGCGAGCACCACGCCCGGCCTACGGCCGAAACGAGTCCGCGTCGGCGCGCTCCCAGTCCGAGCGCCACGAAGCCGGGGGATCGGATAGCAGAATTCCGTTGTCGAGCCACTCGAAGATCTCCGCGTAGGAACTCTGCTCGGTGGCCGACAGCCGTTTACGCAACATGTGCGGGTTCAGTTGCGAGTGGTCATCGACGCCCATGGAGGCCATGATCCGCATCGCCTGTGACACGGTCGCCTCCTGGAACCGATACACCCGCTCGCTCTTGTCGCCGACGTCGAGTGCGCGGGCCCGCCGCGGATCCTGGGTCGCGACGCCGACCGGGCAGTGGTTGGTGTGGCAGCGCTGCGATTGAATGCAGCCCACCGCCATCATCATTGCGCGGGCGGCGTTGGTGTAGTCGGCACCCTGGATCAGCCGCTTGACGATGTCGTTGCCGGAGGCCACTTTTCCGCTGGCGCCGATCGTGATCCGGTCGCGCAGCCCGGTACCGACGAGGGCGTTGTGCACCGTCATCAGCCCGTCGGTCAGTGGCAGCCCGACGTGATCCTCGTATTCCAGTGGGGCAGCGGCTGTTCCGCCCTCGGCGCCGTCGACGACGATGAAGTCCGGGGTGAGCTGCTCGGCGAGCATGGCCTTGCAGATCGCGAGGACGTCGGTGCGGGACCCGACGCAGAGTTTGAACCCGACGGGCTTGCCGCCGGACAACTCCCGCAGTCGCGCGACGAACCGGATCAGCTCGCGCGGCGTCGAGAACGCCGAATGCGCTGCCGGACTCACGCACTTCTCGCCCTGCGGCACACCCCGGTACCGGGCGATCTCGGCGCTGACCTTGGCGGCGGGCAGCACCCCGCCGACGCCCGGTTTGGCTCCTTGACTCAGTTTGATGTTGACAGCCTTGACGCGGTCGTCGGCGGTCTTCTCGGCGAACTGGTCGGGATCGAAATGCCCGTCGTCGGTGCGTGTTCCGAAGTATCCGGACCCGATCTCCCAGACCACGTCGGCGCCGCCGAGATGATACGGCGTCAGCCCGCCCTCGCCGGTCTCGTGGGCGAAGCCACCCTTCTTTGCGCCGTTGTTCAAGGCGCGCAACGCATTGCCCGACAGTGCGCCGAAACTCATCGACGACACGTTCAGTAGCGCCATGTCATACGGCTGTGTGCAATCGGGGCCGCCGATGCGTACCCGGAACGGCTCGGGCGGATTCTCGACCGGTGCCGTCGAATGGACGAGGTATTCATAGCCGGCGCGATCGATGTCGCGTTCGGTGCCGTAGGAGAGTTCGGCGGCCGTGCCCTTGGCGCGCTCGTAGATCAGCGAGCGGGTGTCCCGATCGAACGGCCGGCCGTCGAAGTTGCGCTCGATGAAGTACTGCTGGATCTCCGGCCGCACGTCCTCGAGCAAGAACCGCATGTGCCCGAGCGCTGGGTAGTTCCGCAGGATCGAATGACGACGCTGGATGAGGTCGTAGACGGCCACGGCGGCCGGCGGAACCAGGAGCACCGCGGCGATGATCCATCCCCACGGCCCGAGAACCGCAGCGACGATCGCGGCCACCGCGACAAGGACGAGTACGGCAACCGCGGCAAAGCGGACCATCTGACGCCTCACTTTCCTGGCACAGCGTTGCAGCCCAACCAGTTTCGGGCTGACAGGCAGGTCTGTGCCGAGTGTACCCACCGGAACACCGCCGGCCGGCCGCATCCGCGATACCCTGCCACCAGTCGCCGACCGAAACCCGAACGGGGAGTGACCGTTTGCGTGGCCGTATGCGGCGCACGCGTAGTCGACTACTCGCTTTCGGGATCACGGGTGCCCCGTCGTTCCGGCAGATGAACAAGTGGTGCGCTGCGGCCTGTCACCCTCCTACCGTCGTGGGGACATGTTCACCCCGACCCAAGAGACATCATGACCCATCCCGATCCCAGTGCCCAGCGCCCCGCCTTCACCAGTCATCCGGCTCAACCCGCCCAGCCCCTCCATCCGCCGGATTCGGACGGGCCTGCTGACCGTGCCCCGTTCCTGTCCGCGCCCGGTTACCTGCAAAGCCACGGCCTCGCAATACCTCCACCCGCCGAGCCGGTTTCGCGCGCGGCGCGCATCATCGCCGGTGTACTCGCAGGCGCCGGCCTGCTCGCCGTCGTCGCCGCCTTCCTGCCCTGGACCGGCGGCGCGGTGAGGGTCACCGGCGTCGGCTACTCCGATGTCGGCGCCTCCGACGGCGTCATGACCGCACTGTTCGGCGTGTCCGCATTCGCCAGGGGTGTGGCCGATGCGTTTCTCGTCAATCGGTTGGTGCCGCACCCGGTCGGTATACGGGCGGTACAGCGGCGGCTCAACCGATTCTTCGCTTCGTTGGTGGGCGCCTGCATCGTGGTGTTCGCGGTCGGCGACATTTCCCGCGTCGGCGACCTCTCGGCGCAGGGTGTCCACGTCGGCATCGGACTCTGGCTCACCTTGCTTGCCGGGGTCGTGGTGCTGCTGGCCGGGATCGCCGCACTCATCAAGCGACGCTGACAGCGCTCGCCTGCCCCCCGACAGCGTGCGAGTGCGCCATCGCGTGCGCACTGTCGTCACCGACCAACGTTTGTTAGCCTGCCCTAAGCTGTGCGACGATCCGAGCCGCGTTCGGATCGGCCGCACAGATGA
This sequence comes from Gordonia sp. DT30, assembly GCF_049844915.1. Taxonomy (NCBI): domain Bacteria; kingdom Bacillati; phylum Actinomycetota; class Actinomycetes; order Mycobacteriales; family Gordoniaceae; genus Gordonia; species Gordonia sp. DT30. The sequence goes on from NZ_JBNCLY010000011.1 coordinate 126,585, forward strand.
TGTGACGGCAACTAGTGATGGGGGTTGGCGGATGTCCCGTGGATTCGGGGGAGCGGTCATGCGCGCGTTCGGCGCGCGTGATCACCTGGCGGCGGTCACCGGCGTCGAGCAACGCACCTCACACGTCGTACGCATCAGATTCCGATCCGACACACTCTTCGAGGAGGCGCTGACCGGCCCGACCTCGTGGATTCGGGGCTGGTTCCCGGACGGCGAGGGACGCGAGCACCAGCGCGGCTACACCTTCGCCGAGGCCGACGCCGACGCCGGGACGTTCGCCCTCGACTTCGTCCTGCACGATCCGTCCGGCCCAGCGTCGCAGTGGGCCCGGCAAGCCGACGCCGGGCAGACCATCGCAGTGATGTACATGAGTTCGGTGCCGTTCGAGGTGCCCGCGGAGAATCCGCCCGCGGGATACCTGGTGATCGGGGATTCGGCCTCGATCCCGGCGATCAACTCGATCGTCGCCACGGTGCCGCACCACATCCCGATCGAGATCTACCTGGAAGAACACGATCCCGCGGACCGGGACATTCCGCTGAACAGCCATCCGCGGCAACGGCTGCACTGGGTGCGGCGCACCGACGCAAGCGCACTGGCCGCCGCGCTCGAGGATCGTGACTGGTCCGACTGGTACGCGTGGGCCGGGCCGGAATCCAATTCGCTCAAGGAGATTCGCAAACGTCTCAAGACGTTCGGATTCCCCCGGTCGGAAACCCATGTGCAGGCCTACTGGGCGCAGGGCAAGGCCATGGGCAAGGAGCGCGACCCCGATGCCGAGGGCGCGGACGGCGCGGCACCCGTCGAGACCGTCGAAGCAGCGGTGGAGACCATCTCGCCGGCACCCGCCGAGTCGTCGCCGGCCGCGACCGACGACCCGAGCGCCGCACCACGCGGCCAATGGCGCGCCAACGCCGCGGGCCGGCTCCTCGCCCCGTTGAAGCCGATCCTGACCGTCGCGGGAGTCCTGCAGGCGGTCGTCACCCTGCTGCAGCTCGCACCGTACGTGCTGCTCGTAGAACTGTCCCGCCGCCTGCTGGGCGACGCCGATTCCGGTCAACTCTGGTTCGTCGGAATCCTTGCCGTCATCCTGCTCGGGGCCGGGGCGCTGCTCGAATCGCTCCTGCTGCTGTGGTTGCACAGCGTCGACGCGCGGTTCTCCCGAGACCTGCGTATCCGATTGCTGCACAAACTAGCCCGACTTCCGCTGAGCTGGTTCGGCGCCCGCAACTCCGGCAGCATCAAGTCCCTCGTCCAGGACTCGACGCTGTCCTTGCACTATCTGGTCACCCATGCCGTACTCGACGCCGTCGCGGCGGTCGTCGCCCCGATCGCGGTGCTGATCTATCTGTTCATCGTCAACTGGGCCGTCGCCCTGTTCCTGCTCGTACCCGTCATCGGCTATGTGCTGGCCATGTACCGGATGGTCATCGCGTCCGGCGCCAAGATCCCGGTGTCGCTGACCTGGGCCGAACGAATGAACGGCGAGGCGGCAGCGTATCTCGAGGCACAGCCGGTGATCCGCGTGTTCGGTGGTTCGATGGACTCCCGCTTCCGGGCCCGGCTCGACGAATACATCGACTTCCTCGAGGAGTGGCAGCGCCCGTTCGTGCGGACCAAGACCGTGATGGACCTCGTCACCCGCCCGACCACCTTCTTGTGGCTGATCGCGGCGGTGGGTACCTGCTTAGTCGTCGGGGGAGTGGTCGCGCCGATCGATCTCATCCCGTTCCTCCTGTTGGGCACCACCTTCGGGGCGCGATTGATGGGCATCAGCTACGGGGTCAGCGGACTCAAGGCCGGGATGTTGGCCGCACGGGACATCCAGAACACCTTGGACGAGCAGGAACTCGGCGCCGCGCCCGCGCCGGCGGCACCGACCGCCGCCACCGGAGAGGTCGTCTTCGACGCCGTGACCTTCGGTTACCGTCCGGGCGGGCCGGTGGTGCAGGACGTCTCGCTGCGGTTGGCGCCCGGTTCCGTCACCGCGCTGGTCGGGCCCTCCGGCTCCGGCAAGTCGACGTTGGCGGCGCTGCTGGCGCGCTTCCACGACGTCGACGCCGGCGCCATCCGCATCGACGGGCGGGACATCCGGACGATGGAGTCCGACGAGCTGTACCGTCACCTCGGATTCGTCCTGCAGGACACGCAATTGGTCACCGGCACCGTCGCCGACAACATCGCTCTCGCCGTCCCCGACGCGCCCCGCGAGCGGATCGAGCAGGCCGCGCGTGCCGCCAACATCGACGAACGCATTCGTGCGATGCCCAGCGGCTACGACACACTCCTCGGACCCGACGCCGCCCTCTCCGGTGGTGAGCGACAACGGTTGACGATCGCCCGCGCCCTCCTCGCCGACGCCCCGATCCTGATCCTCGACGAGGCCACCGCCTTCGCCGATCCGGAAGCGGAATTCCTTGTGCAGCAATCGCTGAGTCGCCTGGCGGCCGAACGTACCGTCCTCGTGATCGCGCACCGCCTGCACACGATCGCCGACGCCGATACGATCGTCGTCCTCGACGGCGGCCGGATCGCCGAATCCGGCACGCACGCCGAACTTCTCGAAGCCGGCGGCCGCTACCGCAGCTTGTGGGACGCGACGGAGACTGCCGATTCGCCGGATGCAGTGGACCTGAACGGCCCAGACCTGAACGGGGCAGACCTGAGCGGCGCGGACCTGAACGAAGGAGCCCGGCGATGATCATCACCCTGATTTCGTTGCTGCCGCCGCAGGCACGTCCGCGTCTGCGTCAGTTCGTCGTCTTCACCGTCCTCTCGGTGATCGCGCGCGCCGTCGGGGTCGTACTGCTGGTGCCGTTGGTATCGGCACTACTCGACGGCCGGCACGGCGACGCACTGGCGTGGCTGGGTGGTCTGACGCTGGCGACCGTGCTCGGCTGGGCCGCCGACTGGGCCGGATCGCGTGTCTCATACGACCTCGGCTTCACCCTGCTCAACACTGGGCAACATGCTGTGGCCGAGCGTCTTTCGCGCGTCCGATTGCCGTGGTTCGGTGCGCAGAACACCGCGACCGCGCGGCAGGCGATCGCCGCCACCGGACCGGACCTGGTCGGCGTCGTCATCTATCTGGTGGTGCCGCTGGTCGGTGCGGTCCTGTTGCCGACGGTCATCGCGCTCGCCTTGTTCGCCATCTCCTGGCAACTCGCACTCGTCGCTCTCGCCGGGGTGCCGCTCCTGCTCGGAGCGTTGTGGGGAACCGGCGCGATCAGTCGTCGTGCAGATCAGGCCGCCGACGAGGCGAACGCCGAACTCGGCGAGCGCGTCGTCGAATTCGCGCGCACCCAGCAGGCGCTACGGGTCGCCCGGCGTGCCGAACCCGCCCGCAGCCTGGCCGGTGACGCCGTGGCCCGACAGCACGGCACCATCGTCAAGCTGCTGCTGTTGCAGGTCCCCGGACAGCTGCTGTTCACGATCGCCGCACAACTCTCGCTCTTCGCCCTGGCGGCCACCGCCGCCTGGCTGACCGTCCGCGGCGACGTCTCGACCGCGCAGGCCGTCGCACTCATCGTGGTCGCCGTGCGGTATCTCGAACCGTTCGCCGCCCTCGGCGAACTCGCGGGCGGCCTCGAATCGGTACGCCTGACGTTGCGACGCATCCGCGCCGTCCTCGATGCGCCGGTTCTCGCGGAGGGGACGCGCACACAGCGGGCGCCGGCGACCGCGCCGCGGATCACGTTCGAGGGAGTCGGTTTCCATTACGGCGATCCGAGCGAACCGGTCCTCGAGGGTCTCGACCTGGTTATCGAGCCGGGCTCCGCCACCGCCATCGTCGGCCCGTCCGGCTCGGGCAAGTCCACGATCCTGCGCCTCATCGCCGGCCTGCTTCAGCCGACGTCGGGCCGTATCCTGTTCGACGACGTCGATGTCGCCGAACTCGACCACCCCTCGCGGCGCGCTCTCATCAGCATGGTGTTCCAGGAGCCGTACCTGATGGAGGGTTCCATCGCCGACAACGTCGCCGCCGGCGACCCGACCGCCGACACCGGCCGGTTGCAGCGGGCCACCGCCCTCGCACGTGTCGACGAGATCACCGATCGGCTCCACTCCGGTACGGATTCCGGTGTGGGTGAAGGGGGTTCGGTCCTCTCCGGTGGCGAACGCCAGCGCGTCAGCATCGCTCGCGCGCTGGTCAAGCCGGCCCCGGTCCTGCTCATCGACGAGGCCACCAGCGCTCTCGACAATGAGAACGAGCGGGCGGTCGTCGATGCCCTGTCGGCCGACGACCGTCCGCGTACCCGTCTCATCGTCGCCCATCGCCAAGCCGGCATCCGGCGCGCCGATCGCGTCATCGTGCTCGATCGTGGCTCCGTCGTCGAGGACGGCCGACCCGACGAATTGCTCGCCGCCGGTGGTCGTTTCGCGAAGTTCTGGGAGCACCAGAGCGCCGCGACCCGCTGGAAGCTCACCGACAGCGCCCGCTAGCACCGGTGCCGGCAGGTGAAAGCCCCGTGGCTGGGGCGGCGCCGTATGAAGTTCTCAACGAACGGTTGCGGTCCCGGCGTGCCGGGTGCAGGGTCGGAAAGTAGGTGTGGGAAACCCTTGTTTCAGGCTGTTGGTGTCAGGCGGCGTCGTCGAGGTGCAGGGTGCGTCGGTTGTAGGCGGGTAGGGGTCGTCGTCGAGGGTCGACACCGGCGGGCGGGATGAGCCAGGGATGCCGGTCGAAGCCCATCACGACATCCCAGCCTCTGTCGTGGACATCGTGATGGCACGCCGTGCACAGGAGGCAGCCGTTGTCGAGGTCGGTGGGTCCGCCGTCGACCCACGACACGAGGTGGTGCGCTTGGGTGCGCGAGGCGGCCGCACCACATTTGATGCAGCATTCGTCGCGGAGTAGCAATGCTTTTCGTTGTGCCGGGGTGAACAGACGCTTCTCGCGTCCGACATTCAACGGCACCTGGTCGCCGTCGACGATGACGACGGTGACCGACGCATCGCACCCCAGTGCTTTCGCGGTGGCGGGCGTGACCGATCCCATGAACTCCAACGCAGACAGCTTCGGTGTGTCGGCGGGGATGGTCAGCAATACCCCGCCGGTGGGTTTGCAGGACACGGTCTCGTCGGCAAGGCCTCGTTCGGCGAGTTCGAGGACCGTTTCGAAAGCATCGGCACGTCTACGATCGGCGGGACGCGGGTCGAGGGAGCCGTCGGGCTGCGGCTTTGGCGCGGACAAACTCTCGACGAGGCTGTGGAGTTTCTCCCCGGCGACCGCATCGAGGTTGGCGCGCACGTCGAGGCGGCCGTCGCTGGTCTTGTGGTAGCCGAGTTCGTTGACGGTCTTGTCTTCGGCGGCCGGCTTTCCGTCGGTGTCGTCCGCCAGGAGATTGCCGAGTTGGCGTGCGTGCTTACCGATTTCGGCGGGACTCATCCCGGCTAAGGCTTGGGAGACGAGGGCGCGGGTGTGGTCGCGACGCTCTTCGGGGGTGACGGGCTCGCCGGCGCGGGACTCGATGTGGCCGAGTCCGAGGACGACGGCGTCGGCGTGGTCGAGGAATATGGCACCGTCGACGGTATGTCTGCGCAAACCGTCGATATCCGTGGCGGTTCCGATGCGAACAAGTCGGCCGGCAACGGCGGGCGCGATTCCCATGGTGATCAACAGTTGTCGCACGGAACGGCCTTGGGGTGCGGTCATTTTGAGGCGGTCGAATTCGCCGGTCAACGTCGCAGCGAGGTGATCGACCTTGTTGCGCAAGGTGATCAGTTGCTGCATCGCCGCGAATGCTTCACGCGAGGTGAGGTCTGGACTGTAGGTGCGGTCGTCGAGTTGCGCGATGAGGTTCGCGTAGAGCTCTGCCGACAGAAAAACCGAAGGTGCGGTGACGTCGATCATGGAATCCCCCCCTGGATGATCATGCGATGGGTCCAGTCTAGCAGAAGATTTGTTCGACGCGCAAGTGTTCGACGATCAATCCACAAGGGCTGCAACCAGTTTCGTCCCACCAGTGAACAGTTGTCACAGCGGTGGACAGCAGCCACGCAGGCCAGCCGACAGCGCTCTCCCACACGCCGAGCGCGCCCATCTGGCACAGTGTCGATCGTGCAGCCCGATCCCGTCATCTACGAGATCAACACTTGGCCGTGGCTCCAACGCATCGGCCGGGAGCTCGGTCGGCCGGTCACGCTCGCCACGGTGCCCGACGAGGTCTGGGACGACGTCGCTCCCGGACCCGTCGACGCGATCTGGTTGATGGGGGTCTGGCAGCGCAGCCCCGCAGGCGTGGAGACCGCCCAGGCAGACGAGCCGCTCGTACACACCTTCCGCGCCGCCCTGCCGGATTTCACCCCCGACGATGTGGTCGGCTCGCCGTACTGCATCCGCGACTACACCGTCGACGATCACCTCGGCGGCGCTGCCGGTCTCGCCGCCGCGCGGGCCGCGTTGGCCGACCGCGGAATGGGGCTGATCCTGGACTTCGTGCCCAATCATCTGGCCACCGACCACGCCTGGACCACCGAACATCCCGAGCGGTTCGTGGGCGGCAGTGACGACGACCTTGCCGCGCACCGGGACGCGTTCGTGCGGGTCGGGCCCAACGTGCTCGCCAACGGCCGGGATCCGCACTTTCCGCCCTGGCGGGACGTGGTGCAGCTCGACGTGTTCCACCCCGATACCCGACGAGCAGCCATCGACACCCTGCGCAGGGTCGCCGACTTATGTGACGGCGTCCGGTGCGACATGGCGATGCTGGTGAGTACCGAGATCTTCGCGCGCACCTGGGCCGGAAGAGTCGGCGACGCGCCCACCGACGACTACTGGACCCAGGTCATCCCGGAGATCCGCCACACCCATCCGGAGTTCGTATTCATCGCCGAATCCTATTGGGGCACAGAACCGCAACTGCGAGTGCAGGGCTTCGACCACTGCTACGACAAGGCCTTCACCGACGCCCTCGAACATCACCCACGCGACGTTGCGCGCCTCATCCGCGACGACACCGACCCGACGGGCCGGCTCCGATTCATCGAGAACCATGACGAACCCCGTGCCCAGGCCGTCTTCGGCGACCGGCATCGGACCGCGGCCATCACCGCGCTCTCCCAGCCGGGCGCCCGCCTGATCCACGACGGCCAGGCCGACGGCCGTACCATCCGCCTGCCGGTGCAACTGCGCCGGGAACCCGACGAACCGCTCGACGCCGACTTGCGGCTGTTCTACCGCGCACTGCTGATCGTCCTGCAGCAGAGTCCGGTGCGCGGCGGCACGTTCGCCGCATGCGAGGTCCTCGGGTGGCCCGACCGGCCCGGCGGCCCCGGTCTGATCGCCTGGTCCTGGGCCGACGCCGAGCGGCGAGCGCTGTTCGTGGTCAACCTCGACGGCGACGAGGCCGTCGGACGCGTCCGCACCGAATGGCCGGAACTCGACGGCACCGTCGCGTCACTCACCGACCTCGTCACCGGCGATCGGTACGACCGGCCCGCCGTCCCCGACCCCGACATCTTCGTGCGGCTGCCGGCGTGGGGCGCCCACGTGCTGGACGTGCAGATCGATCTGTGATGTAGGCCACCGAGCGCGTGTACAGTCGTGCACACAGCGGGCGGAGGGAGACCGATGAATCTTTTGCGCTGGAGCAAGCGTCCAGCCGCGGACGTCAACGCCAAGAAACCGCAGGTCAACATTGTGCGGGGCCTCGTCGCACGGGCCACCACACCGCTGTTGCCCGACGACTACCTGCACCTGCTCAACCCGTTGTGGTCGGCGCGGGAACTGCGCGGCCGAATCCTGGGCGTGCAGAAGGAGACCGATGTCTCGGCGACCGTCACCATCAAGACCGGTTGGGGTTTCCCGTCGACCTACAAGGCCGGCCAGTACGTCGGCATCGGCCTTCAGGTCGGCGGCCGGTGGCACTGGCGCTCGTATTCGCTGACCTCGTTCGGTGAGAACATCGACGACACCATCTCCATCACCGTCAAGGCCAACCCGGACGGCTTCCTCTCGACCCACCTCGTCGACGGCGTCGCACCGGGCACCGTCATCCGGCTCGCCGCCCCCAAAGGCGACTTCCATCTCCCCGAGCCGTTGCCCGATTCCCTCCTGTTCCTCACCGCAGGCAGCGGCATCACCCCGGTCATCGGCATGCTGCGGTCGATGAGTGCCCACGGCGAGATCCCCGACACGGTGCACGTGCACTCCGCGCCCACCCGCGACGAGACGATCTTTCTCGACGAGCTCGAGTCGCTCGACGAGCAGGTGCCGACGTATTCGCTGCAGCTCCACCTGACCCGCTCCGACGACAAGTTCTCGCTCGACGACATCGACTCCGAGGTCCCGGATTGGCGGGAGCGGTCGTGCTGGGCGTGCGGACCGGTGGCATTCCTCGACGAGATCGAATCCACCTTCGACGAAGCCGGGATTCGCGAGCAGTTGCACATCGAACGCTTCGCCATCGCGCGCACCGACTTCGGCGGCCAGGGCGGCACGGTCACCTTTGCCAAGTCCGGTAAGACGGCGGAAATCGACGGCGCGACAACCCTTCTCGAGGCCGGCGAGAACCTCGGGATTCAGATGCCCTTCGGCTGCCGGATGGGCATCTGCCAGACCTGCGTGGTGCCGCTCGCACAGGGCTACGCCCGGGATCTGCGCACCGGAGACGAACGACGCGAGGGGGAGCGCATCCAGACCTGTATCAGCTCGGTCTCCGGCGAATGCACACTCGACATGTAATGCCCAGGGTGCCGGTCCAGGCCGCGGCCGTACCCCGTTCCGGCGTCACCGCCGGATGACCAGTCCGAAGAACCCGACCGGAGGACGATGCACATGGCTATCACCGACATCGATCAATACGCCCATCTCACCGACGCCGATGTCGAGGCGCTGGGAGCCGAACTCGATGCGATCCGGCGCGACATCGAGGAGTCCCGGGGCGACGCCGACGCCCGATACATCAAGCGCACCATTGCGTTTCAACGCGGACTGGCCGCCGCGGGCCGGGTGACGCTGATGTTCAGCAATCGTAAACCGGCCTGGTTTGCCGGCACCGCGATGCTCGGGCTGGCCAAGATCATCGAGAACATGGAGCTCGGCCACAACGTCATGCACGGCCAGTGGGATTGGATGAACGATCCCGAGATCCACTCGTCGTCGTGGGAGTGGGACACCACGTGTCCGAGCGTGCAGTGGAAGCATTCGCACAACTTTGTGCACCACAAGTACACCAACATCGTCGGTCTGGACGACGACGTGGGTTACGGGATTCTGCGCGTGACCCGCGATCAGCGGTGGGAGTGGTGGAACATCGGCAACCCGATTTACAACCTGACGCTCGGCACCTTCTTCGAATACGGTGTGGCACTCCATCATCTGGAGACCGAGAAGCTCCGCAAGAAGAAGAAGAGTTACCGGCAGGCGGCCAAGGATCTCAAGATCATCGCCCGCAAGGTCGGCAAGCAGGCCGCCAAGGATTACGTCATCTTCCCAGTGCTCGCGGGACCGAATTGGCGGAGCACGCTCACCGCGAACGTCACCGCGAACTTCATCCGCAACTACTGGACGTACATGGTGATCTTCTGCGGGCACTTCCCCGACGGTGCCGAGAAATTCACCGTCAAGGAGTACGAGGAAGAGGATCAGCCGCGCTGGTATCTGCGACAGATGTTGGGGTCGGCCAACTTTCGGGCCGGGCCGCTCATGCGGTTCATGAGCGGCAACCTGAGTCACCAGATCGAGCACCACCTGTTCCCCGACCTGCCCAGCAACCGTTACGAGGAGATCGGCGTGCGGGTCCGTGAACTGTGCGACAAATACGATCTGCCCTACACCACGGGCAGCCTGTTGCATCAGTATGCGCAGTCGTTCCGCACGATTCTCAAACTCGCCGTGCCCAACGCCCTGCTGAAGGCGACGTCCGACGATGCGCCGGAGACCGCCTCCGAACTCCGGTTCGCCATCCGTGGTGGCATGTCGAACCACTTCGGCGTCGACCCGGTCACCGGGAAGCGCCGCGGTCTGCGCACCGCTCTGCGTGAGCTGAAGCACGCGCCGGTGCAGCCCGCCGTCTGACTCGGCAACTGGACCACAGCGACACTCAGAGCATGTGTACCTTGCGGTACACGCGCGCCGCGGCGGGCGTGAGCAGGCCGACCTCGTCGAGGAACCCCATGAGATGGGCACAGCCGGTGCGCACCATCGACTGGAAGTGGTGGTTGCGTCGCATCTCGCCGATGGCGCGGTGGTGGTCGAGTCCGGCGTCGAGGTAGGCCTGCGGCCGGACCAGGCTGATGAAGATGTACGACGCCGCGACGGCGAGGTAGAACGCACTCCACTGCCGACGCAGCCAACCGACCTCGCGCATCGACTTGCGCACCTCTTCACGCGCGAACTTCATGTGCCGGGATTCCTCGAGGACGTGGATCTCGTTGACGGTGCGGATGAACGGCAGGACCCGCTCGTCGCGCATGCAGCCGCGCTGGAACACATCGAGGATCTCCTCGGCGGCGAGGATGCCGGCGTAGGCGACCTCGTCGGTGACGGTCGCCATGAAGAACTTGCCGAAGCGGCCGAGTCGCGGGTGTGGCTTGTACGACGTGCCGACCATCTTCTCGCTCGCCTTGGCGAACATGATCGAGTGCCGGCATTCGTCGGCGACCTCGGTGAGCGCGAACTGGAACTCGGGACGGTGATAGTCGGCGAGGTACTGGTCGCGGATCACGATGCCCTGCAACAACATCTCGAACCAGATGCCGATGCACATGATCGACGCGAACTCGTGCCTGGTCAGCCGGATCCGCTGCTCCTCGGTCATCTCCTCCCAGTACGGGGTGCCATAGAGCGTCGACCATTCCGGACTGCAGCCGTACTTGGCCGGGTCCATCGGCGCCGACCAGTCGATCTCGGTCATGGCGTTGCGGGAGAGGAGCGCGGCGGACTCGAGCAGGCGGGCAGACACCTCGTCGGGTCCGGAGTCGCTGGTGGATGTGAGTTGCTCCACTGTCATCCCCCGATGACACCACCAACCGTGACAGTAGTCAATGGCATCATTGGTGATGCTTCCTCTTCTAGGATCGATGCACGCCGGATCATCGCGCACGGTTCCGGTTCCACCTGACCGGCGTACTGGCCCACGTGACGCCGCGCATGGCTGCGCCGTAACGCGATACGCGCGGGTCAGAGGGTTCGGGACGACCGGTAGGCGCACGGCCGGTAGCAGGCGAGGGCGAGACCCATGGCCACCGCGATGGCGACCGCGGTCACGATCTGGCGCGGATCGGTGTAGGAGGTCTCGACGATCAGCGGCGTCGCCACCACCGGGACCAAGGCCGCTGCGGCCCGCAGCACCGCCGATCCACGCGGTGCCGGCGAATCGGCGTACGGATCGGGGAGTAGTGCGCCGAGTCCGACGACGATCAGCACCGAGATCACCACATCGCTGGGCCGGTGCCAGCCGTCGGCGATCAGCCCGAACGCGACGACCGACGCCCACGTCGCGCCGAGCGCCACGACGACCGGCCGCAACCACTTCGGTGCGGCCGCGATGAGCACCACCACACAGGAGGTGACCGCCGCGGTATGGCCGGAAGGCGCCGAGTTGGATGTCTCGGCGATCCACGAATGCAGCTGCGGGCGTACGAGCACGCCATCCCGCAAGAAGCGGACGAGCAACACGATGACCAACGGAAAGGCAAGCAGCGCTGCAGTTTTGGCGATCGCGACGCCGACCGGCGCGCGACCGGTGACGGCCGGGACCACCGACCCGGCGACGGCGAGCATCGCCGCGACCACCCAGATCCGCGGATCGGTCACCGCCTGCACCGTCAACAGATGCGGGACGTGGGCCACCGGCGACGAGCGGCGCACCGCGTCGAGCACGTACTGGTCGACGAGCTGACCCCACGAGGTCCGGACCGCGATGCCGTACACCGCAGCCGCGAGGAGCAGCGCGATCACGGCGGTGACAACGGCCACGCCGAGGCCCGTCGGCCGACGGACCTCTCGGCGGGGCGTCACGCCGGGACGCGGCGTCGTTGCCAGGACACTCATACTTTCGAGGCTAGGGCACGAGTCTGGGAGAAGTCTGGGTCGCTGGCCCGGCGCGTCGCGAGCGGTCGCCTCGATCGGACCGGCTGTTGTGGGCCGACTTCGGGAATGTGCGTGCCGCAGGACACCCAATCTCCGAGTCGACCCACAATCGTGATCGCGTTCCCGGACTCGGCGGTCTGAAGACCGCTCAGACGGCGATCCGCGCGCGGTCGGCGACCGGCCGCAGCGCGATGACGATCGTCTCGGTGGCGACGATGCTCGCCGGCAGCTCGGCGTGGACCGTGCGCCGATGCCCGGCGGCGTCGACGACGGTGATGTCGGCGAGGGTCGCACCGGCCAGGCATTGCCCCGCGAAGGCCAGGTCGGCGATCGCGCTGTTGAGGGGCAGCGCAGCGTCGATGTGCACGACGGCACGGCCGCCGGCGACCTGCGCGGCCGCGATCCGCGTGACGAGCACCGGGTGCCGCGCGTCGTCGTCGGCCGCCGGGCACACCGGCTCGCCGGCGGAATCGACGTAGTAGCCACATGTGTGACGAAGGACCTCAGCACACACATCGGTCGTGCCGATGATGATGTCCGAACCGGATGCGTGGATGGGAACCGGCCAGAGAGCGGGATCGAAAGATCGGGACACCAGAACGCCTTTCAGGGAGGGCAGCAAGTCGAACAAACTCACTCCCTTGGTCTACCGACCCGCCGACCGCCGCGAAAGACCGTGTGGCGCCAAGACTTCGTCAAAATCTTGTCTGCCCCGGCGTCACCGTGACGGGGTGACGCCGAGGAATCCCCTTACGCGGCCAGAGCCGGAAGCAAGATGATGAGCAGGATGAGGAGGATCGCGACGGCGAAAATCGCGATCGACGCGCCCACCCCGTTGTAGCTCTGCGGCCCCGGCCCCAGTGAACCGCGGCTGAACGTCCACACGGGCGCGCGGTACTCGAGTTCGACGGACTGTCCCGGGGCAACCGTCACCGGCAGATCGGCGGGCCCGATGCGCGGCGGCAGGAAATACGGGACATGCACATGCACGTGGTGTTGTCCTGGCGGCAGCGGGATCTGGTTTCGTCCCCACGTCGTGGCGGGCAGGTCGTACCCGTCGACGGTGATCGTCGGCTTGAAAAAGGTCAGCATCCAGGCCAGCGGGAAGAACTTGGTATCGATGACGACGCCCTGCTGCTGACCGGCCTGCACGGGCGGCGCGCCCTGCCCGCCACCCGGATGAAAAGCGCCCGGCGCCTGGGCCGCCGGGTATGGCGCCGGCTGCGGCTGTTGTCCGTAGGCCGGTGCGGGCGGCTGCTGTCCCGGTGCGGGTGCCCCGTAGGGGGACGGACCCTGGGGCGGCTGACCGTACGCCTGCCCGGGCTGCGGCGGATACGGCTGCTGCGGCTGTCCGGGATGGGGCTGCCCGTACGGCGACTGGCCCGGATACGGTTGCGGTTGCCCATAGGGCGGGTTCGGAGCGTTCATCATTCCCCCTCGTTCTGGTGACACGGCCGGGATCGGGCCGACCCTATTGCGGGAGTCAATGTAGCGTGCCTGCCGCCACACGGCGATGTTCTCGACCGCTTCGGCTCGAATGTCCGGGTTGGCACGTCATTCGCCCGAAGTAGTGGCGCGGGCCGCAAATGCGGCCACGACCTCCGCGGGAATCCGGCCGCGATCGGATATCGACCACCCCGCCGACCGCGCCCACGCACGGATCTCCGCCGGACCGGCCGGGCGCGGAGCGGGCGGTTCGCGATCCGGCTCGGCAGAGTCTGCTGTCGTCGAGTCGTCGGCACTCAGCTGCGTTCTGGCCAGTTCCCCCGCGCGGTGCAGCTCTCGTTCGGCCAGGCAGGCGCCGAACCACCGATACAGCCACTCCTGGGCCAGCGCCCGCGTTTCGCAGAACACGATGGGCACCGACGGGAAGCGGGCCTGCGCCTCGGCCACCGCGTCGGCGACCCGTGCAGCGGGCGCGTGTTCGAGCTTGAACAGTGCCGCATAGCCGGAGTCGACGATCACCGCGCCGCGGGGCTGCGCAGCCAGATCGGCGAGAAGGTAGGTGAGTTTGCCCGACAGGAGGCTCGACGCGAGGTCGTCGATGCTCTTGCGTTCGGCGGTCGCGACGAGGTCGTCGCCATCGAAGACCGCGTAGTCGCCGACCGGCAAGCCCCGCTTGATCACGTCGGCCTGCTGTGCGGAGAACTTGTAACCGTAGCGTTCGCGGGTGTCGACGACGATGTCGACGACCCTTCCGTGGGCGCGTGCCCTGGGCACCGTCACGTTGGGGCGGGCCTGCTTGGCGGTGCGGCGTGACTGCCAGAACACCATCTCGCGCCCGCGGGCGCGGGTGAGCACGAATTGCGAGCGGTTCTCCCGGCCCCGCTGCAACACCAGGTCGATCGCCGCCCCCCGCCGGCTGATCGAGCGGATGGGCAGGCGCTCGACGATCTCGGCGTCGTCGGGCCACTCGGCCACCCGCTGGCAATAGACCTTGGTCGTGCGTGGCCACGTCTCGCGCGTCTTGAGCACGATTCCGCCGGGACCCAGCGGCAGCCGCAGCAGGTAGGGCAGTGAGGTGCCCTCTTCGGGGTTGTGTGCGATGAGCAGGTCGTCCGGCATCGATGTCCAGGGTGCCCCATCGCGGGCGACGGTTCACCCAAGACACGACGTGGCTTCTCGGTCGCCGCGGCACCCGGCCGCCGAGAATGCGCTCAGGTGGCGGTGGGCCGGTGCCGGGCCTGCCCAGAGAGGGCGACGACGCGCAACGCCGCGCGCAACTGCCGGGTGGTCTCGGCCCACGCATCGCTCTCGTGCCGGCAGGCGCTCGCCTCGGCGTCGTTCTGCTCGACGGTGGCCTGATCGGCCGACGTGGCCCACGTGACGTGCTGCTCCTCGGCGGTCCGGATGTAGTCGAGGATCGTCTCGTGGTCGTATCCGCAGATCTTCGCGACGTCTTCGGCGCCGAGAGACTCACCGTCACAATCGAGTTCGATCAGGGTCTGCAATATTTCGGGAAGTGCGGGGTCGGTGGCCGCGTCGAGCGCGTCGACGATCTCCGGGCGCTCCTCCGCGAAGAACTGCAGCCACTGCCCGATCCCGGCCGCCACGTTGTGCCGCGAGAAGGCGGTCGCCTCGACGGTCAGTACCGCCACGACGCAGGTGCCGTGGACGACCAGTTTGATCCCCGTGTACGGCATCGTCCGGGTGGCCACGAACTCGTAGGCGGCCGGCAGGTCGGAGACGTTTTCGACGACGGTGCCGAAGAATTCCAGCGTCGCACGGTGCGGCATCACCCGCAGCCAGGACTTCACCTCCCCGGTCGGCAGCGGGATGTCGCCGTCGCCGTCGACGATCACCGGACCCGCCATCGTCTCGAGTGCCTCGAGCACCATCGCCCGCAGATCGCTGTGCCGGGCGGGCAGTGCGACCACGTCGAGCGCCGGTTCGTGACGGACCAGGTCGGTGCCGGTGAGAAACGCCGGATGTCCGGCGCTCCAGATCTCGATCAGGGTCGTGGTGGCGAGGGCGGCGAGCTCGTCGACCCGCGTGCGGGGCACCGCGGCGCTGAATGAGCCGTCGCCGTCGTCGCGCAACCAGCCGAGGTTCTCGAGTGCGGTGCCGTTCTCATCGAGCCAGTCGGGATGAGGATGCAGGTCGGCCTCGACGATGGTGCACATGATCCGGTCGTCGGACCCGGCGGTGAAGGTGAGAGCGCCGTGCGCGCCCTCGGGAATGTCGAGGTTCTGTTCGACGACGAGCGCCTGCCCCTCGTCGAGATCGGACAGCAGTGCGGCGAGCCGATGTCGATACTGTGCCCACGCTTCGTTGACGGCGGTGTCGAAGTCGACGTCTCCTCGCATGTCGTCTGCATCCATGCCAAGCTCCCCGATCTGCCGGAACATCATGTGACTGCGACGTTACGGTCCCATACCGGTGATTGCGCGATTGCGCAGAAAGATCCCCCCATTCATATGACTCCCCGGCTACACCACAGCCAATCCCATCAGCCGGCACAGCCGGTCCTCGTCGATCACATGGATCGGCTGTCCGCGTCGCTTGCGCTCACGTGCGCCGAACAACTTGCGGCCCTCGTGAACGCCGACCGCGCCCTCGATGTCATGGGCGCGCACCAGAATCGTGGTGTCGTCACCGACCGTCGACTGCACCACCGCGCCGGCGTCCTCGATCAGTTGTGCAAGCTCCGGTTGGGTGCCGGTACTGAACCGGCCGGTGATCACCACCCGGTGTCCGGCCAGGGTCGACGGGCCGCGCGCCGGGCACATGTCGATCTTGTGCAGACCGACGAGTGCGTCGAGTGCCTGATTGCCGTCGACGTACCGCATCCCCTTGCCTGCGATCGCATGCCAGATCCAGCACTTGAGATCCTCGGGTGCCTCCACGTCGCGGATCCGTGGCACCGCATCGTTGGTCCAGTCCCGGCCGGTCAGCAACGTGCAGGCAAGCAACCCGACTTGGTAGATGTCGAGCCAGGTCGCCCAGTGCCGGTAGTCGTCGACGTCGACCGGCATGTAGGCAGGTGTGTACGGGTCCGACGGTGAGTGCCAGGGCGTCAGCGAGTGCTTGGCGATCCCGAAATCCCCGAGCGTGAGATGACCATCGCGAAGAAAGACGTTGTCGGGCTTGATGTCGCGATGGGTGACACCGGCGGCATGCATCAACTTGAGCACCGCCAACAACTCACGGATCTCCCGCCGAACCCGCGTCGGCCGCCATCCGTGCCAGGTGCCGTCGAGAATCAGGTCACCGACGGTGCCCTCGCGCATCAGCTCCGAGACGATCACATACCGGGTGGCCCTGCGCGAGCCCCCGCCGAACGCGAAGGCGTCGAGGACCTGCACCACCTCGCGTCGCCCGGCCAGCAGATGGCCCATGTGCGCCTCACCGTGCCAGTCCGCGGCACTCGCACACACCTTGACGCAGACCTTGCGGAGCACCCGATCACTCGTCGCGGCCAGCCGGGACGCCCGGTAGACGACGCCGAAACCACCGCCGTCGAGGAGACTGTCGATGCGGTAACGATGTCCGGTGTCGCCGGTGATCAGCTGTCCGGCGCGCAGCGACTGTCGTGCGGATGCCACGCATCCACGATAAGGCATGGGCCCCAACGATGTTTCGGCGTCGACGCGACCGTCGTGCTCAGGCCTGCGCCAGCCGGGTCACTGCCGCCGCCGGATCCAGGCTGCCGGCCGGGAGCCGGTCACGGACCAGCCGCATCGTCTCGGCCTGTACCAGCTCGTTGACCGGTGTCCCGACTCCATGTAGCCGTCCCAGCAACACGATTTCACCTGTCAGATAATCGATTTCGACGCTACCGGTGCCGCGTTCCACGCTCTGCCAGGTGGAGCTGCCGCTGCCGTCCTCACCGGTGGGGCGTCGCACGATGAGATCGCCGCGCCGTTGCCGATCGGTCTCGCTGCTCACCGCCTCGATACCGGCCGCGGCCAGCACGGCCTCGCCTTCGGCGCGCGCCCTGGACACGAGCTCCCGGTGGGCGGCGCTGTCATCGCGGAAGCAGGCGTCGATCCCATTGGCCAGGTTCATGATCAGTTTGCGGTACTTCCACGCCATGATCTGCGGGCGCGCCTCGGACGGGAATCCGGCCGCCGCAAAGCACGACGCAAGGGACGTGCTCAGGGCGTCCACCCCGTCGGGAAACCGTCCGACGTCGAGGATGCCCGGGTGTGCGGAGGACCCCTGCACCACCACACCGGGCTCGAGATGCAGCGCAGGCAGCATCACGCACACCGAATAGGTGCGGGCGAACCGGCGCAGGATGGCCGGTTCGTTCGCGACGCCGTTCTGCGCCGACACGATCGGCGTGCTCGGCGGCGCGGACGTGCGCAGGTCATCGAGCGCAGCCGCGGTCTGTTGGCTCTTCACCGTCAGCAACACCACCGTGTCCTCGGTCCACTCGACCTCGCTTGCGTTGGCCGCCAGCGGAATTCGGTGGGCGTGCCGGCCGCCGGCCGTGTCGAGGACAAGGCCGTGCTCGCGCATGGCCGCCAGATGGGCACCACGCGCCACCAGGGTGGTGGGGATTCCGGAGGCATGCAGGTGGGCGCCGACGACTCCGCCGATCGCGCCGGCACCGTAGATGACGAAATGCATTCGTCAACCCTATGGCCAATGCTCGGGCTTGGTGCGGTACGCCGACGGCGCGACCCATCCGGCACCTTGGTCACACGAACCACAAACCCGGCATAGCGCCCACCGGATGGGCGGTGGCGAGCGTAGTTTCGGGACATGAGCGCATATGTGACCACCAACCCGACGACGGGAGTCACCGAACGCGAGTTCGCCTTGCTCTCCGACGACGAGATCGACCGACTCGCCCAGCGGTCGGCCACCGGATACGAGCGATGGCGGGCCGTGCCGGCCACCGAACGCGCAGACACGCTCGCGCGCATCGCCGACCTCTACGAGAAACGCGCCGACGAACTCGCCGCCGCCATCACCACCGAGATGGGCAAGGTGACCAAAGAGGCCGCCGGCGAGGTCCAGCTGGCCGCCGGCATCTACCGCTGGTACGCCGAGCACGGCCCCGACCTGCTCGTCGACGAGCCGCTGGATCCACAGGGTGCCGACGAATCGCTGGTGCAGCACCGGCCGATCGGACCACTCGTCGGGGTGATGCCGTGGAATTATCCCTACTACCAGGTGGCGCGATTCGTCGCCCCCAACCTGATGCTCGGCAACAGCATCATCCTCAAACACGCATCGATCTGCGCAGGGTCCTCGGCACTGATGGCAGAGGTCGTCCACGAGGCGGGAGTGCCCGAGGACGCCTATATCAACGCCTACGCCAACAGCGACCAGATCGCGACGCTGCTGGAGAACGACGCGATCCGCGGTGTCTCCCTCACCGGTAGTGAGAAAGCCGGCGCGGCGGTCGCCGAGGTCGCGGCGAAGAACCTCAAGAAGGCGGTCCTCGAACTCGGCGGTTCGGATCCCTTCGTCGTCCTCGACACCGCCGACATGTCACGTCTCATCAAGGTGGCTTCGCGGGCGCGACTGTCGAATACGGGTCAGGCCTGCAACTCGCCGAAGCGCTTCATCGTGCCCGACGAGCTGTATGACGAGTTCGTCGACGGACTGGTGCAGGCTTTCGACGACGCGGTCGTCGGCGACCCGACCGACGCCGACACGAAGGTCGGACCACTGTCGTCGGTCACTGCCCGCGACACCGTGGCCCAGCAGGTGCAGACCGCGGTGAAGCAAGGGGCGACGCTGCGGACCGGCGGGACCGCTCTCGATCGCGACGGCGCATTCCTGCAGCCGGCCGTGCTCACCGACATCACGCCCGAGATGGACGCCTATTCCGAGGAGATCTTCGGCCCGGTCGCCATGGTGTACCGGTACGGGTCGGTGGACGAGGCCGTGCAGGTGGCCAACGACGTGCAATTCGGGTTGAGCGGATCGGTCTGGGGCACGGACCTCGACAAGGCCAAAGAGGTCGCCGACCGACTCGACGTCGGCATGGCCTACGTCAACGAGCACGGCACGACGCTGCCCGGTCTGCCGTTCGGTGGTGTCAAGCGGTCCGGCTTCGGACGCGAGTTGGGGCGCTGGGGTATGGGTGAATTCGTCAACACCCGGCTGCGCCGGACCTCGAGTAGGTGAGGCGCGGCGGTCACGCCGGTTCGGGCGCGGCCACCGACAATCCCGCGGCCTGCGCCCGGGCGATCATGGTCAGTGCGTTGTCGACCGCGGCCCCGCCGGTGTCGTTGTTGAAGTAGACGTACACGTCGTGGCGATCATCGAAGGCGCCTGCGATGCGTTGTAGCCATCCGTCGATGGCGCCCCGGCCATACGCGGTGGCCCGCGCCGATCGGCCCTCGTGGAGCCGCAGGTATCCGAAATCCGTTGTCGTCCAAAGTGGTGTGAGGATACGACTGCGACGGTCGGCCCAGCACAGCGCCGCCTCCCGGCGCTCGAGGACTTCTCGCACCTCGTCGCACCACCACGACGTGTGACGGGGCTCGACGACGACGCGCACGCCGGCCGGGATCAGCCCCAGGACGTGATCGAGCGCCTCGGGCTTCGCCTGCAGATTCGGTGGCAGTTGCAGTAGTACCGGACCGAGGCGCTCGCCCAGACCGTCGGCACGACCGAGGAATCGCTCGACGGGTTCTTCGGGTTCGTTCAGGCGCTTGACGTGGGTGAGATAGCGGCTCATCTTCACCGACATCCGGAATCCTGGTGGGAGGCCGTCACGCCACGACTCGAACGTGGAGCGTTGCGGGAGCCGGTAGAAGGTGTTGTTGACCTCGACGGTAGTGAAGTGGGTGGCGTAGTAGCCCAGCCACTTCCGTTGTGGGAGCCCCGCCGGATAGAACTGGCCGCGCCAGTCCTGGTACTGCCAGCCCGACGTCCCGATGTGAAGCATCACCGCCGATGCTAGCCGGGCAGCGCACTGAAGTGGGCAGCCCAAAGAAAGTGGGCAGACAGGTGGGCGGACACCGCAGGTGACCGCCCGGCCGGCTGTGGGCCGGTGCGGTCACCTGCGGTCAACTCATCGCCTCGGCTGCTACTGCCGCACGGTGCGGCCTCGGATGGCCAGGTAGGCGGCGATCAACACGATCGCCACGACGATTCCGACGATGAACGGGATGACCTCCCAGCCGCCGTTGTCGTTGTTGTAGCCGAACTGGTAGGTCAACCAGGATCCGACCAGGGACCCGACCACGCCGAGCACGATGGTCATGATGACGCCGATGTCCTGCTTGCCCGGCATCAGCAGTCGTGCCAGAGCACCCACGATCAAACCAACGATGATTGCGCTGATGATTGTCCAGAGCATGAACTCCACCTCCCGTGTGGATGGCCGACCGTGCATACGCACGACCGGTGTAGGGACCCAGAGCGGCCCGGCGGTCTCGGGGCGTCGATGCTCTCGGCCGGCCAGCGCATTCGGTTGAACCGGACGCTGGTCTCTCCACGCTAGCGTGCACGGTGCGGCCCGCGGGCCGAACGCGACCCAATCGCAATACCCGGCCGGCCGATGCGTCCGGAAGCACCTCGGTGACCACCCACCGGCGAGCCCGCAGCCATGTCCGACCACCCTGCGCACCAGTTGACCAGGCGATTTGGAAGTTCACTCCTTCGGTGCGTAACTTAATCCGAGTCAGCGCGCCGCGGCGCCGCCCCGGAGGGCTTCGAAAGAAGTTCGGCGGGGAGAGGAAACCGGGCAGACGCAGACCGACCCCGAGAAATCGACCGGGCACAGTGATGTGCTCGCACAGATGGATCGGACGCCATACGCCAAATCGGGACCACAACCCCAGGTTGCGGACGCGAAATGCGGCTGGTACTCTGGAAGAGTTGCTCCGCAAGGGGTTAACAATTCCGAAACAGAACAAGCTCGCCGAAGTTCGCTCCTGTGTGGGGTGGTGTTGGTGGGTGTGTGTTCGTTGAGAACTCGATAGTGTGTTGGTGGATTGTTTGATGCCATTTTTTGATGGCATTGATTTTTGGATGCCGCTACTTTTGGTGGTGGTGTTCGGAGTTATTTTTTGCCAGTTTTTTGGATTGTTTTTTGGTCAGGTTTTGCTTTCCTGGTTGTGTTGAAACTTTTGGGTTTCGATGTTTTTTCATGGAGAGTTTGATCCTGGCTCAGGACGAACGCTGGCGGCGTGCTTAACACATGCAAGTCGAACGGAAAGG
>NZ_JBNCLY010000012.1:0-147693 GCF_049844915.1 Gordonia sp. DT30
GCGTCGACGTGTTCGGCGGAGATGGAGCCGTCGGCGGCGTGGGCGGTGACGAGGTCGATGTCGGTGGCGGCGGCGATGCGGACGTGGCGGGCCGTGGTGGCGGGCGCAAAACCCAGGAGGATCAGCAGTTCTCGTAGTTTGGTGGCGCGGTGGTCGGCGACGCCGAGTCGGTCGAGTTCGGCGGTGACGGTGCTGGCGAAGTGCTCGAGGAGGTTGTGGGCGAGCAGTATTTGTTTCATCGCCGCGAATGCTTGTGGGCCGGTGAGGTCTGGGTCGAGGTGGATGTCGCTGAGTTGCTCGACGATGCCGGCGAACAGTGCTTCGGCATCGATGATGCGGGCGGTGGAACTGCTTGAGCTTGTAGAGCTGGTGGTGGTGTCGTCGATCATGTGCCCTCCCCTGGCGATCGCTGCGATGGGTCCAGTCTACATGGAAATCCGCTGAGCGCAAGGCCTCAGAAGACGAATACTGTTTGTGCACAACATCATTCGCGCGGTTCGAGTCGGCCGATTCTTGTCGGTGGCGTGTGGTAGCGGGCGCGTGCTCGATGCCTGCGGCTCAAGCGCGCGGGAGTACACCCAGGAGCGCCGAAACGCAGGCTGTCTGCAAGGCGTCTCCCAGGTCTACATGCAGAACGCCGAGCTCGGGCTCGTCAGCGTAAGCCGCGAGCAGGCTGGGCGGTGGGGGAACGTAGGGCGACAGCGCCCCCGCGGTGACGAGACTCATCAGGCAGAACAGTTGTGCGTCGTCGCCGAGCTCGGGCAGGTGGCGGCGAACCAACTCGCTCATGTCGACGAGCCTCGCGAGCGAGGATCGCTTGTGCCGCTTGACGACCTCGACGGAAACGTTGTGTTCCAGCACCCCTCCCTGCGCGCCGAAGAGATCGCACAGGACCGGCCGTCGGGCAAGTGAGCGACCGACGATCTCGGCCAACCGGCGCGCCCGGACCTCGGTTGCGGCATCTGGCGCGACGTTCGCGGCGAGTTCCTCGGCCAACTCGGTCAGCCAGTCGCCCAGGAAATCGTCGAGCAGCTCGAGGAGCACCGCCTCGCGGGACTCGAAGTACCGCAAGACATTCGACTTGGCCAGACCCACCCGACGGCTGAGCTCGTTGAGGCTCAGCTGGGCCACGGGCATCTCCTCCAGCATGGCCGCAGCGGTGTCAAGCACCGCCCGCCGACGGACCTCTCGCTGCTGCTCGCTTCGCGCCCGCTGAAATGTCACCCCGCAAGGCTAGCGGACCGGCGGTCTCTTGACAGCAGACCGCTGGTCTCTTACAAAGGTATAACAGACCAACGGTTCTTTAGGAGTGGCGATGAATGGCAACTGGAACGAACAAGACATCCCCGACCAACACCGCCGGGTGGCGATCGTGACCGGTGCGAACACCGGACTGGGTTTCGAGACCGCCCGGATGCTCGCCGGGCGTGGGGCGACGGTGGTCCTCGCTGTCCGTGACGTCGAGAAGGGTGCGCGGGCGGCGGCGCGTATCGACGGCGACGTCGTCGTCCAGTCGCTTGATCTGGCCTCACTGGACTCGATCAGGTCCGCGGCCGCGGATCTGCGCGCAGCCCACCCGCGGATCGATCTACTGATCAACAACGCGGGGGTGATGTACACCCCGAAGCAGACCACCGCCAACGGGTTCGAGATGCAGTTCGGCACCAACCATCTCGGCCACTTCGCCCTCACCGGTCTGTTGCTCGACCACCTGCTGCCCGTACCCGGTTCCCGCGTGGTCACGGTCAGCAGCACGGGTCATCGCATCCGGGCGGCCATCCACTTCGACGATCTGCAATGGGAGAGCTCGTACAGCCGGGTGGGAGCCTACGGCCAGGCCAAACTGGCGAACCTCATGTTCACCTACGAGCTCCAGCGCAGACTCGCACCGCACGGCACAACGATTGCCGTCGCCGCTCATCCCGGCGTATCGAACACCGAACTCATTCGCAACACTCCTGCGGCGCTTCGAGTTCCGGTCTCATGGCTTGCGCCGATGTTGACCCAGACACCTGCGATGGGCGCGCTGCCCACCGTGCGTGCGGCCACCGATCCGGGCGTTGTCGGCGGCCAGTACTACGGTCCCGGCGGTCTGGGGGAGGTGCGTGGCCATCCGAAACAGGTCTCCTCGAGTTCGGCGTCCCATGATCGGGCCGTTGCGCAGCGATTGTGGGCCGTGTCGGAGGAGCTCACCGGAGTGACGTTTCCACTGGCAGTGCAGGCGTGAGGACCGAGGACTACGACTGGCAGTTCGGGCACCAGTAGATGACCCGGTCCGCGCCGGGTGGTCCGAGGGAGCCGCGCATGATCAGGGTGCCGCACCGGCGGCATGGACGGCCGCGCCTGCCATACACGTAGAGCCGCGCAGCGTGGCCGGTGACGCCGGTGGTGGTGCGTGCCACCCGCATCCGATTGGCCCACAACATGCGGTGAGCAAGGTCGACCATCGCCGCCACGTCGACGGCGGCGACGGGACGTCCCGGAAGAACTCCACGGACGAAGCATAGTTCGCTGCGGTATTCGTTGCCGACACCGGCCATGAGGCGTTGATCGAGCAGCGCGACCCCGATCGGCGTATCGGGCTGCGCCTCGATGCGTCGTGTGGCTTCGGCGGCATCCCAGTCGTCGCCCAGCAGGTCGGGTCCGAGGTAGGCGAGCTCGGCGTCGGGATCGGTGAGCAGCTCGAGTGTGCCGAGCGAAAAGCCCACCGCCTCCGAATCTTCGGTGCGTAGAACAACACGAGCTTCGTGGGTCGGCCGGCGCCACTGCGCGCCGAGTTGATGCACGTCCCACAGGCCTTCCATCTGGAGGTGGGAGTGAATGCTCACCGGAGATGCGAGGTCGTCGCGCGTGATATCGATCAGCAGGTGCTTGCCGCGCGACCGGACTGCGGTGACGACGCCACCGGCGAGATCCGTGGTCGCCAGCTGCGGTACCCGGAAGTCGGTGAGCGTCAGTACCTTTCCGTCGAGTGCGCGGCGCAGACCGGCGGCGGCGCGATAGACGGTGTCACCTTCGGGCATGCTGGCCGTAGCGGAGCCGGAGCCCGCGCGGTGTCGTGGAGAAGCCTGCGTCGACGAGTGCGGGGGCCAGGTCGGAACGTAGTGACTCGACGCCGTCGACCTGGTCGATCGCCAGACGGGACACCCGGCCGTCGCGCACGGTGGCGGCCAAAGCCCTGGCCGCACAGATTAATACGGTCTCGGAGTCGCTGAAGGTGAGCACGGTCTTGCCGCCACGCTCGACGTAGATCGCCGGTGCTCCGTCGACGAGGACGATCAGCGCGCCCGGTTTGCGGCCCGGCCGGTGCCCGCCGTCGCCGCGCTCGGGCCACGACAGGGCCGCTCCGTATGCGTTGGCCGGATCGGTGGCGGCGAGCACGATCGCCGTCGGGGCCGGGCCCGAGCGATCGTCGAGGGTGTGTCGGCGCAACTCGTCGACGGTCGCGGGCGCCGCGAACTGCGCTCCGCCGAGACCGTCGACGTAATAGCCGCGGCGAACATATCCGCTGTCCTCGAAGACGTTGAGCGCCTTGTAGAACCGCGAGAATCCGCCGGTCACCCCCTCGGCGACCACCGCGCCGCGCGTCACGACGCCGTAGCGGGTGAGGAGTTGGTCGCACAGGACCTGGGTGGTTGCCGTCGGGTCGGCGGCCCGCCGAGGCATCGCGAACCAGCGTCCGCCGGCGGTGGGCGGGGTGGTGACCGTCGGCGTCGCCGACATGAGATGGCGGGTACTCAGCCGGGATGCGCGCAGGCGCGGTGCCCGGCCACGGGATCGATGTGCGGGCGCCGACCGCGAGCCGCCGGATTGTCGCGGGGTGAGCATCGCGCGGACCGGGGTGAAGGAGTCATTGGACAACCGGCCCGCCCACACCAGATCCCACAACGCGCTGTGGACCTCGGCGGTCGCCGGGGGTGTCGCCGATGTCCCCGGGGGTGCATCGCTCGGGCCGAGGTCTCCGATGAACTGCGAGAAGCGCAGGCCCCCTGCGGTGCTGAACAGATCGAGGAGTCTGCGGTGCAGATCGGTCATGTCGATCTCGTCGGGTTCGGGCAGGACGACGTCGGCCAGGTCGGCCGGACATAGGCGTATCCAGCCGTCGGCGCCACCGATGCGCCCGGACCCCGACCACACGACCTCACCGGCCGACAATAGTTCGTCGAGCATGGCGGGTCGGTAGTCGGTGACGCGTGCCGGCAGGATCAGCGACTCCCATGCCGATGCCGGAATGGGCAGCCCGGCAAGCTGATCGATGACGATGGAGACGCCGTCGACACCCGAGAGCCGGTCGTCGTGGCCGCGGCGCCCCTCGGCCGGCGGCGAGACGTGCTGCCACGCGCACAAGAAGCGCGAGAGGGTGACGTCGTCGACCGGTGCGATCTCCGCGCGACTCGCGGCCAGCGAACCGCGCCGGATCTGGCCGAGGACATCGCTGTGACACCATTGCGCCCCGATGAGCTCAGGCAGGAAATCCCCCTCGACGACCTTGCGGTCACCGGCCATCCGCACCAGGGTGTCGCGGACGACCGCGGCGCCCAGACCCAGGGCGGCGGCGGCCTCGTCGACGGTGAACGGACCGTGGGTGCGGGCATAGCGGTGGACGAGATCGCCAACCGGGTCGGGGACCTCCTCGAGGAAGGCGGCAGGCACCCCGAGTGGTGTGGGCACACCGAGTGCGTCGCGGAGCCGGGCGGTGTCCTCGATCGCGGCCCACAGTGGGCGCCCGCGGTGACTCACCGAGATGATCGCGCCATCACGGTGTAACCCGGCCAGCAGGGCCGCCACCTCGACCGAGGATGTCTCGCCGGCGACCGGGTCCGCATCCGCACCGCGATAGCGGGCGGCCACCTCCTCGGTGGTGAGCGGCCCGAGCCAGCGCAGCAGGTCGACGACGTCTTGCCCGTCGCGGGCCTGCCGGCCGGGATCGAGGCGCTGTAACCGGTTGGTCACCTCGGCGATGACGGCCGGATCGAGGAGCTCGCGCAGATCGACACGACCGAGAAGCTGTGCCAACAGCGCGGTGTCGAGGGAGAGGGCCGCCGCGCGGCGCTCGGCGATGGGTGCGTCGTCGTTGTACATGAACGCACCGACGTAGCCGAACAGCAACGACGCGGCGAACGGGGACGGCGACTCGGTCTCGACCTCGACCATCCGGACGCGCCGCGTCGACACGCGCCGGAGCAAATCGATCAGGGCGGGCAGGTCGTACACGTCCTGCAGGCACTCGCGTACGGCCTCCAGGACGATCGGGAAGTCCGGGAATTGCGAAGCGACGGCGAGCAATTGGGCACTGCGCTGACGTTGTTGCCACAGCGGCGCGCGGCGGCCGGGGTCGCGGCGCGGCAGCAACAGCGCGCGTGCGGCGCATTCGCGGAACCGGGAGGCGAACATCGACGACTCGGCCAGCGCGTCGGTGACGAGCTGTTCGACGTCGTCGGGGTCGATGGTGAACACCGCAGCACCCGGCGGGGTGTCGTCGGTGTCGGGGAGGCGGACGATGATCCCGTCGTCGGAGGCGGTGACCGCGCCGTCGAGGCCCAGCGAGTTCTTGAGCCGTGCCGAGATCGCCGACGCCCACGGCGCATGTACGCGTAAACCATAGGCGGAGTGCAGGATCAGGCGCCAGTCGCCCAGTTCGTCACGGAACCGCTCGACCACCAGGGTGCGGTCGGTCGGCAGATGGGTGGTGGCGTCACGTTGTTCGGCGATCAGCGCACCCAGGTTCTCCCGGGCGTAGTCGGTCAGACCGAGTTCGTCTGCACGCCGGTACAATTCGGGCCGGTCGGCGATCTCACCGATAAAGGCGCCGATGGCCGCGCCGAGTTCGGCCGGCCGGCCGGCTGCATCACCGATCCAGAACGGTAGCCGTCCGGGCTGCCCGAACGCCGGGCTGACGAGCACCCGATCGTGGGTGATGTCCTCGATCCGCCAACTCGTGGCGCCGAGAGCGAAGACGTCGCCGACCCGCGACTCGTAGACCATCTCCTCGTCGAGTTCGCCCACCCGGGTCTGTTTTGCCCCCTCCGCCGAGCCGACCATGAACACGCCGAACAGGCCGCGATCGGGGATCGTGCCACCGGAGGTGACGGCAAGGCGTTGTGCACCGCGTCGGCCGACCAACACGTTGCGGTCCCGATCCCAGTTGACACGCGGCCGCAATTCGGCGAACTCGTCGGACGGGAACCGCCCCGAGATGAGATCGAGGGTGGCCTCGTACACCTGCCGGCCCAATTCGCGGTAGGGGGCGCTGCGGCGGACGGCGTCGAACCATTCGTCGACATCGAGTTCGTCGATGGAGGCTGCGGCGATCGTCTGCTGGGCGAGCACGTCGAGCGGGTTCGCCGGAATCGCCAGTTCTTCGATCTCGCCGGCACGCATCCGTGATACCGCGACCGTGCAGTGGATGAGGTCGGTGCGGTGCTTGGGGAAGAGCACACCCTGGCTGATCTCGCCGACCTGATGTCCGGCGCGCCCGATCCGCTGCAGTCCGCTGGCCACCGACGGCGGGGCCTCGACCTGCACGACCAGATCCACCGCCCCCATGTCGATGCCGAGCTCGAGCGAGCTGGTGGCCACCACACAGCGCAGGCGGCCGGTCTTGAGGTCGTCCTCGATCTGCGCGCGCTGCTCCTTGCTCACCGACCCGTGATGGGCGCGGGCCAGGACCGGCGACGCCCCCGATGACGCGCCGCTGGCCATCACGAGTGCCGGCGCCCCACCGGCGACCCGCGCGTTGACCGCCGGCTCCGCTGGCCGGTCGGCGGGCCCGGAACGGGCGTCGGCGATCTCGTTGAGGCGGGCGGTCAGCCGTTCGGCCAGGCGCCGCGAGTTCGCGAAGACGATGGTCGTGCGGTTGGCCTCGACGAGGTCGACGATCGACGACTCGACGTAGGGCCACAGCGAGCCGGCGGTCGGCGAGAACGCGTCGTCGAGTTCCTCGGAGCCCGGCGCGTCCGGCGGCGGCGGGATGTTGGCCATGTCCTCGACCGGCACGTCGACGCGCAGATCGAAGGTCTTGGTCGCGGGTGGGTGGACGACGGTGCACGGTGCCGAGCCGGCGAGGAATTGCGCGACCCGTTCGGGCGGGCGCACCGTCGCGGAGAGCCCGATCCGCTGGGCCGGTTTCTCCAGGAGTCGGTCGAGGCGCTCCAACGACAGTGCGAGATGGGTGCCGCGTTTGGTGCCCGCAACCGCATGTACTTCGTCGACGATGACCGCCTCGACGCCGGTCAGCGTCTCCCGTGCCGACGAGGTCAGCATCAGATACAGCGATTCCGGGGTGGTGATGAGGATGTCCGGCGGGGTCCGCACCAGGCTGCGCCGGGCGGCCGCGGGAGTGTCGCCGGACCGCAGCCCGACGGTTATCCCACGCTCGAGCCCCTCGCGGACCGCGGGATCGGTGTCACCGAGCTCCTGCGCGGCCCGGGTGATGCCGGTCAGCGGCGCACGCAGGTTGCGCTCGACGTCGACGGCGAGCGCCTTGAGCGGCGAGATGTAGACGACGCGGGTGGTGTTGCGCGGACGCTCGGGGCGCGCGGCGAGCCGATCGAGTGCCCACAGGAAGGCCGACAGCGTCTTGCCCGATCCGGTGGGGGCGATGACCAGGGTGTGATTGCCGTCGGCGATCGAGGACCACGCCCCGACCTGCGCGGCCGTCGGCGCGGCAAAGGCGCCGCTGAACCACCGCCGCGTGGGGGCGGTGAAACGCGACAGCACATCCTCGACAGCAGGCACATCCTCCATCATCCACCAGCGGTACGACACTGTTGGCCGGGCGAGTTGTCCGGTATATGGTCAGACGGACGTTGCTCGGGGAATCCGGTGAGATACCGGAACGGTCGCGCCACTGTGAGCCGCACATCGATGCGGCGAGTCAGGACACCGCGCAGCGTCGTCACCGC
The DNA here is from genome assembly GCF_049844915.1 of Gordonia sp. DT30. NCBI lineage: Bacteria > Bacillati > Actinomycetota > Actinomycetes > Mycobacteriales > Gordoniaceae > Gordonia > Gordonia sp. DT30. The sequence goes on from NZ_JBNCLY010000012.1 coordinate 7,905, forward strand.
AAAATCGATGGGACGCGTCATCCCAGATTGGACCGATACCGATGGTCGCAACAACCCGCCAGGGCACCCGACCCCAGGGCAAGGGTCTTTCCCTCGCCGTTCCCGATCTCTCCGTCGCCTCGGCTGCGCTCTGGCTGACCGCCACCGTGGTGCTCGCCGGGCTGGCCTACTACTTCCTCGGATATGACCAGGGCGCCGTCTCGGTGTTCGGCTCGGACACCCATGTTCACGAATTCGTGCACGACGCACGGCACTTCCTCGGTTTCCCCTGCCACTGAGCACGGCTGTCACCGCATCACCACAGCCAACGCACGCAATCAGAGGACATAACCGCACATGGAAAAGAAGTTCATCGGCGCAGGCCTGCTCTCGGGTCTGGTCGCCGGGATCGTCGCGTTCATCTTCGCCCGGCTGTTCATCGAGCCGCAGACCACCAAGGCGATCGACTACGAAGAGGGCCGCTCACACGCCGAAGAACACCTCATGGCCGCCCACGGCGGGGCAGGCGGGCACGAACACGGTGAGGTGTTCACCCGCTCGGTTCAGGAGAACATCGGCGCCGGCGTCGGCACGATCGTGTTCGCGCTCTGCATGGGCGCGTTCTTCGCCGTCGCGTTCACCATCCTGTGGACGTATTTGGCTCGCCACCACCCCGATACCGATGGACGATGGGTCGCCGTCGCACTCGGTGTCCTCGGCTTCGTCGCTGCGTTCGCCGTGCCGTTCTTCGCCTACCCGGCCAACCCGCCGGCCGTTGGCGACGCCGACACCATCGGTGCCCGCTCGGGTGCGTATCTGACGATCACCGTCGTCTCGGTGGTCGCGATGATCGCCGCGGTGGTGTTCGCGCTGTGGCTGCGACCCCGTCTGGGCGGGCTGACGTCGGCGGTACTCGCGGCGATCGGCTATCTCGTCGTGATCACCGTCGCCATCATCCTGTTACCGCAATTCCATGAGGTACCCGAGCCGCTCACCGATGGTGACCGGATCGTGTTCCCCGGCTTCCCCGCCGCGGTGATCGGTGACTTCCGGGTCTACGTCATCGCCAACCAGGTGATCTTGTGGACGGTCCTGACCACCGTGTTCGCCGCGGTGCTCGGATGGCTGGGCCGGTCGGGCTCCCGGTCGGAGAACGCCGTGCTCGTCGAGACCCGCCGCTGACCCAGGTGGATCTGCTCGTCGTCACCGCCGGCCGGACCGGGCCCAACAAGGCCCTCCGATTCGGCGGTGACGCATCCCTGGACGAGGCGGGCCGCCGGCGTGTTGCGGCACTGGCAATCGAGGTCGGTGCCCGCCCGATCGTGGCCGGGCCCGAGGCCGCGACCCGTCAGTCCGCCGAACTGCTGGGCCCTGACGTCCGGGTCGATGATTCGCTGCGCACCCTCGACGTCGGGCGCTGGGCGGGCCACGCGCCGGACGAGGTGGACCCCGACGACCTCGCGGTCTGGTTCGGCGATCCGGCGTCGTGCCCGCACGGGGGTGAGAGCATCGCCGCCTTCGTCGAGCGGATAACGCTGTGGCACAGGACGTTTGCCGAAACCGCCGATGCCCGAGCCGCGAGCTGTGTCGTCGTGGCGATGCCGGTCGCGCAAGCCCTGCTGGCCGGCGACGCGGCGTCCTTCTTCGGCATCGAGGTGGCGCCGGCGACGGTGTATCGCCTGCCGCGCGCGACCGGGTGAGGAGGAACCTCTCCTTTCCTGGACACCGCCGGTGGTGACTGACACAGTAGGACTGAAACGTGTTCTAGTCGGCGCCGAGTCGGCGCGGGAAGGTGGAGGGTCGATGTTCGAATGGTCCGAGGAAGATCTGATGGTGCGCGATGCGCTCCGGGCATTCATCGACAAGGAGATCCGCCCGCACCTCGACGAACTCGAGACCGGTCAGTTACCGCCGTACGACATCACCCGAAAGCTGTTGTCCACCTTCGGTGTCGATGCAATGGCCAGGGATGCGCTGGAGAAGGAGCTCACCGCTGAGGCGGCCGGCAAGAAGTCGTCCGGTGGTGGTGTCGGCGCCGGGATGACCGGATCGATGTTCATGATCGTCAACATCGAACTCGCCGGCGTCTGCCTGGGGCTCGTCGGGTCGCTGGGCGTCAGCATGGGCCTGACGGCGTCGGCCATCCGAAGCAAAGGCACTCTCGCGCAGAAGAAGCGGTGGCTACCCGAACTGGTCACCATGGAAAAGGTCGGGGCCTGGGCGATCACCGAGCCCGACTCGGGGTCCGATGCGCTCGGCGGCATGAAGACCACCGTCCGACGCGACGGCGACGATTACCTCCTCAACGGACAGAAGACCTTCATCACCAACGGCCCATACGCCGACACCCTCGTGGTATTCGCCAAACTCGACGACGGCTCCGGCACGCCGATGCGCGAGCGCAAGGTGCTTTCCTTCGTCCTCGACAAGGGCATGCCCGGTCTGACGCAGGGCAAGGCGTTCGCGAAGATGGGCATGATGAGCTCGCCCACCGGTGAACTGTTCTTCGACAACGTGCGCCTCGGGCGCGACCGGCTGCTGGGCGAGACCGAGGACACCGGATCGGATTCCCGCGGGTCCGAGGGCGCCAAATCCGGATTCACCGCCGAACGCATCGGGATCGCGGCATTGTCGATGGGCATCATCAACGAATGTCTGCGCCGCAGTGTCGAATACGCGAAGAGCCGCACCCTGTGGGGCCAGGAGATCGGACGTTTCCAGCTCATCCAGCTCAAGCTGGCCGAGATGGAGATCGCGCGGATCAACGTGCAGAACATGCTGTTCAACGCGATCGAACGCACCGCCGCGGGCAAGCCACTGAGTCTCGCGGAGGCGTCGGCGATGAAGCTCTACTCGTCGAAGGCCGCCACCGACGTCGCGATGGAGGCCGTGCAGCTCTTCGGCGGCAACGGCTACATGGCCGAATACCGCGTCGAACAGCTTGCGCGCGACGCGAAGTCGCTGATGATCTACGCCGGCAGCAACGAGATCCAGGTGACGCATGTGGCCAAGGGGTTGTTGCAGTGACATCCGACGACGAACGATTTCTCCTTCGCGCGATCGAGGTGGCGGCGGCATCACGCGCACACGGCAACCATCCGTTCGGGGCGATCATCGTGTCCGCCGACGGGACAGAGTTGGCCGCGGCCGAGAACACGGTGGTGACCGACCGCGACCCGACCGGGCATGCCGAGACCAACGTGGTCCGGCGTGCGGCCGCGCTGGTCGACTCCGCTGAACTGGCCTCGGCGACCCTGTACACGAGTACCGAACCGTGTGCCATGTGCAGCGGCGCGATCTACTGGGCCGGAATCGGCGCTGTCGTCTTTGCGCTGTCGGAAGCCGAACTGCTGGCGATGACGGGGACCGACCCGGAGAACCCGACGATGTCGCTCCCGTGCCGATCGGTATTCGATCACGGGCAGCGTGCGGTCACGGTACGGGGACCGATGCCGTTGGCCGGCGCGCAGGCCGTCCACGAGGGCTTCTGGGGCGGGCGACCGGCCGACGTGGTCGTCCACTGATGAACCTGCTCATCCGCCGGTGATCACCAGGACGATCAACGCCAGGTTGAGCAGCACGATCACCGCCGACGCGACGGTCGCCACGATCCGCAACAGAATCCCGTCGGCAAATTCGCCCATGATCGAACGGTCGGCGGTGAGGCGCCCCAGTGGGATGATCGCGAAGGGGATGCCGAAGCTGAGCAAAACCTGCGACAGCACCAGCGCCCATGTCGGGTCGACGCCGACTGCGAGAACGACCAGGGCAGGGATCAGGGTGACGAGCCGGCGGACGAGCAACGGAATCCGCTTGTGCAGCAGGCCGGCCATGATCACGGCGCCGGCCGAGGAACCGACCGAGGTGGAGGCCAGGCCGCTGGCGAGCAGCCCGATCGCGAAAGCGGTCGCCATGCCCGGCCCCATCGTGTCGGCGACCGCCCGGTAGGCGCCCTCGATGGTGTCGGTGCCCTCCTTACCGCGCAGGTTCTGCGCGGCCAGCAGCAGCAGCGCGATGTTGACCGCGCCGGCGATCATCAGGGCGACGACGACGTCCCAGCGGGTGGCGCGCACCAGCTTCTTGCGTCGTTCGGGTGTCTTCGCGATGCCGTGGCGGTCGACGACCAGTGCCGAATGCACGTAGATCGCATGGGGCATCACCGTCGCACCGAGCATGGACGCGGCGAGCAGCACGGTCTCGGGACCGTGGAGCCGGGGGATCAGGCCGCCGAGCACGTCGCCGACCGGGGGCGGGTTCACCACGAGTCCGGCGAGGAAGCCCACCACGATGATCGCCAGCATGGCCAGGATCACCGACTCGAAGGTGCGTTGCCGCCGCGGATTCTGCAGCGTCAGCATGAGTGTCGAGATGACGCCGACGATGATGCCCCCGAGCACGAGTGGTAGCCCGAACAACAATTGCAGGGCGATGGCACCGCCGAGGACCTCGGCCAGGTCGGTGGCGATGGCCACCACCTCCGCCTGGACCCAATACGACCGGCGGGCGCGCCGGCCCAGGCGCTCACCGAGAAGCCCTGGCAGGCTGCGGCCGGTGACGATGCCGAGTTTGGCCGACTGATACTGGATCAGCATGGCGATGAGGTTCGCAACGACGAGAACCCAGACCAACAAGAATCCGTAGCGCGCCCCGGCGGTGATGTTCGCGGCCACATTGCCCGGGTCGACGTAGGCGATGGCGGCAACGAAAGCCGGCCCGAGAAGCGCGAGGTGGCGTAGCGAACGCAGTCGGCGCCCTCGGATCTGCTCACGCGCTGACTCCGAGTCGCCCGGACCCGAGTCGCCCGGACCCGAGTCGCCCGGACCCGAGTCGCCCGGACCCGAGTCGCCCGGACCCGGGAGATCCGGCCCGGAGGTGGGCGTGTCCACCTGGCTCATCCGCTCAGGGTGGCACACCCGCGAGCGCTGATCAAGCGGGGCGAAGAATAAAGTTAGGTCACCCGAAAACTAGGTGTTCGTCATCCGCCAGATCCGGTCTCGCGACATCGGCGTCTCGTACGGACGGATACCGATCGCCCGGCGGATGGCGTTGGCGAGCGCGGGCGCCACGGGGTTGTACGGCGACTCGCTCATCGACTTGGCGCCGTACGGCCCGAGGTCGTCAGAGGTGTCGGCGAACATCACCTCGGTGACGGCAATGTCGGCCATCTGCGGGACCCGATAGGTCCGCAGGACCGGCGTCAGCGGCACACCTTTGCCGTCGAGCATGATCTCCTCGTAGAGCGATGCGCCGATCGCCTGTGCGACACCGCCTTCCACCTGGCCGAGGCACTGCTGCGGATTCATCACCGTGCCGGCGTCGGCGGCATGCACGGACTGCAGGATCGTCACCGCGCCGGTATCCACGTTCACCGCGACCCGAAAGGCCTGGACGTTGAACGCAATCGAGCGCAGGTCACCGCGTTCGACGCCGGTGCCGATGGCGCGCGGGCCGGACGGTCCCGTCACCCGCTCCTCGACGTCGACGGCGTCGATCAGGTCCGCGAAGCCGATCATGGTGTCGCCGACGAGCGCCCCGTCGGCACCGAGACGTATCTCGTCGGGTGTGGCGCCCGACACCTCGGCGGCGGCGCCCACGAGCATCTCGCGCAACGCGAGTGCTGCGCCGTAGACGGCCTTGCCCGCGACGGTGATCCCGGCGGACGCGAACGCGCCGGTGTCGTAGGGCGCGGCGTCGGTGTCGCCGTGACGCAACGACACCCGACTCAGGTCGGTCGACATCGTGCTCGCCACGATCTGAGCGTGGACGGTGGTGGTGCCGTTGCCGAATTCGGTTGTGCCGGAGCCGATGTGATAGGTGCCGTCGGCGTCGACCGAGACGGTGGCCGTGGAGTGATGCCCGCGCGGGGCCATGGTGGCGATCGCGGCGAGCGCCATACCCTCGCCGACGCGCCACTGCGGTCCCGCTGGTACGGCGGCGCCGTTGCCCCGGGCCAGCGCAGCCTGGGCGAGGTCGAGACACTGGTCGAGCCCGTAACTGCCGTACACCAGGTCTTCCTCGGGTTCGGGATGGGCGATGAGCAGTGGGTCGCCCTCGGTGACGGCGTTACGGCGCCGGAGCTCGAACGGGTCGAGTCCCAGTTCGAGAGCCAATTCATCCATCGCGCTCTCGATGGCGAAGATGACCTGGCCCAGTCCGTACCCGCGGAAAGCGCCCGACGGCGGGTTGTTGGTGTAGACGACCTCGGCATCGATCCGCTTGACCGGGCAGTTGTACACCGACACCGATTCGGCGCAGCCGTGGAACATCACGCCGATCGCGTGATTGCCGTACGCACCGGTGTCGGAGAGGACATCGATCTTCATCGCGGTGAGCCGTCCGTCGGCCTCGGCCCCGAGATCGACCGACACCGTGAACGGGTGGCGGTAGGTGGTCCGCGTCATCTCGTCGGTGCGCGTCATCTCATAGGCGACCGGACGGCCGGTGCGCAGGACCGCGACCGCGACGAGATCCTCGGTGAGCATTTCCTGTTTGCCGCCGAAGCCGCCACCGACCCGGGCCGCATGCACGCGGATACGCTCGGGTGGCAGTTCGAGGAGCAGAGCCAGCTCGTCGCGCACGAGAAAAGGGACTTGCGTGCTGGTGCGCAGCACGAGGCGGCCCTCGTCGTCGAGCCAACCGAGCGTGCCGTGGGTCTCGAGCTGGGCGTGCGCGACCCGTCCGGTGCGCCAGGTGCCGGAGACGGTCACCGACGAATTCTCGAGGGCGGCAACGATGTCGCCACCGAATCCATCATGGAACGCGGCCACCACATTGCGGCCGGCATCGGCCACACGGTCGTCCGGGGTGCGATCGGGATGCACGAGGGCGGCGCCGGGGCGGCGGGCCTCCGCCGGGCCGAACACCGCGGGCAACGGGTCATAGGTGACCACGATGAGCCGGCACGCCTCCTCCGCGGCCGAGGCGGTCTCGGCCACGACAGCGGCCACCCGCTGACCGACGAAGCGGACCACCGGATCGAGGATCAGGGTGTCGTCCGGGTCGTCCGACCGTGATTCGTGGCGACCGGTGGAAAACCTTCGGGTGGTGACGTTCTCATGGGTGAGGATCAGCGTCACCCCGGGTACCGCGGCCGCGGCGGTGGAGTCGATCGAGGTGATCCGGGCATGCGGATGCGGCGATCCCAGGACGCGGAGGAACTGCGTGCCGGGTATGTCGATGTCGAAGGTGTAGGGCTCGGTGCCGCTCACCACGCGTTGTGCGGCAATGGGATTGACCGATTCGCCCACCCCGTTGACCGATGGCGGGCGGGCGCAGCTGCCCGCGCAGGCATCGGAACCGGCATCGGCGCACTCTTTTCGGGCGACGCCGTCGCGGATCGCCGCGTCGATCGCGCGATATCCGGTGCAGCGGCACAGGTTCCCTTTCATCCGCCGCGGCAGGTCGTCGAGGTCCTCGGCGCCGAGCGTCGATGCGGTGACGACCATCCCGGCCGTGCAGAACCCGCACTGGAAGCCGAAGTTGTCGACAAAGGACTGTTGCATGGGATGCAGATCACCGGGTGTCCCGAGCCCGGCCGCGGTGGTCACCGACGCACCCTGGGCGCGTTGGGCCGGATAGATGCACGAGTGCACGGGCGTGCCGTCGACGAGCACCGAACAGGCACCGCAGTCGCCGGCATCGCATCCCTTCTTCACCTCGAAGTGTCCGTGGTCGCGCAGCAGGGTGCGCAGACACTGACCGGGGCGGGGTGCGGCGTCGACGGGCTCGCCGTTGATCTCGAATCGCATCATGGCTCCTCTCATCGACCGGATCGGGCGTGGTCGATCAATTCGCCGCGGATCTCTTCGGCGAGTACGGCACTGACTCCGCGACGCCAGTCCGCCGATCCCATCGGATCGGTGTAATAGCCTGCGGCGGAGGTGACATCGGAATGCAGGCGGTCGGCTTCGGGTACTGCGGGATAGCGCAGGACGGTGGGCCAACCGGTGGCGGCGGTGATACCGAACACCGTGGCGCCGTCGTCGTCGCGGCGTCCGGTGACGACCGCGCCGGACCGGCCGAGCTCGGCCAGGGCGATCTTGCGGTAGGCGGTGTGGGCGCGCAATGCGTGCGCGGGGATGTCGACGGCGCGCAGCACTTCTCCTGGTTCGAGGGTGTTGGTGCCGTTGCCGGTGACCAGCTCGGCCACCGGCAACCGTCGGTCGGTGCCATCCGGGCGCCACACCAGGGCGTCACCGTCGAGCGCCACGGCCAAGGAGACCATCGAGCCGGCGGCGAACGAGCGGCAGATGTTGCCGCCGACGGTGGCCACGTTCCAGATCTTGAACGACGCCAACAACGCTGTGGCGCACTGAAAGAACAATGGCAGGGCGTGCCGGCCAGGATGCGCGGGAAGCGCGGCGAGGGTGGCGATCGGGCAGGTGGCGGCAATCCGCAGCCCGCCGTCCGGCAGCTCTTCGACGTCGGGCCAGCCCATTTCGGTGATGTCGACAACGCGGGTGGCGTCGACCTGCGGTTCGCTGAAGAACCAGGTGCCGCCGGCCACGATCCGCTCGCCGGGCGCCAACGCGAGGTCGTCCCGGGTCCGGGCGTGGCGATACCCGGCGATGGTGTTGAGATCCATGGCGACTCCTATCCGGCCTTGTCCAGCAGTCGGCGATGCTCGGTGGCACAGTCGGCGGCGACGGCGTCGAGGTCGGCGGTCCGTAGCTCGTCGTCGGCGACGATGCGACGCCCACCCACCCATGATCCCCGGATCGGCGGGATCGCGCCGAGGACGAGTGCGGCGACCGGGTCGTCGATGCCGGCGTGCGCGAGGCCCGTCAGGTCCCACAGCACCAGGTCGGCGAGTTTGCCGGTCTCGATCGATCCGATCTCGTTGTCGCGACCGAGAACTCGCGCGCCACCGAGGGTGCCCAGTTCGAGCGCGGTGCGGGTGGTCAGCGCGGTCGCGCCACCACGCGCGCGGGCCATCAGCACCGCCTGATGTGCCTCCTCGAGCAGTCGCGCCGACTCGTTCGACGCCGCCCCGTCGACGCCGAGACCGACCGGCACACCCGCCGCGACGAGATCCCGGGTGCGGCAGATGCGGTTGCCCAGCCGGGCATTGGAGGTGGGGCAGTGCGCGACGCCGGTGCCGGTGGCAGCGAGTCGGGCGATGTCGTCGTCGCCGAACTCGACGCCGTGCGCGAACCACACATCGTCGCCGACCCAGCCGACCGACTCCATGTACTGCAGTGGGGTGGCGCCGAAGTGCTCGTCGCAATAGGTGTTCTCATCCGGCGATTCGGCGAGATGCGTGTGCATCCGCACCCCGAGGTCGCGTGCCAGGGACGCCGATTCACGCAGTAGGTCGGTGGTCACCGAGAACGGTGAGCACGGCGCCAGCGCGATCCGCAGCATCGACGACGGCGACGGATCATGCCAGCGGTCTACGGCGTCGGCGCTGGCCGTGAGGATCTCGTCGATGGTCTGCACGACCGAATCGGGCGGTAGGCCACCGTCCTTCTCCGAGAGATCCATCGATCCGCGGGTCGGGTGGAAGCGCAGGCCGAGCGAGGCGACCGCGGCGATCTCGGCGCCGAGCAGATCACCGCCCTCGCGCGGGAAGACATAGTGGTGATCGGTCGTGGTGGTGCAGCCCGACATCGCCAGCTGGCCCACCCCACCGAGCGCCGCAGTGTGCACGGCCTGCTCGTCGATGCCCGCCCAGATCGGGTACAGCGTGGTCAGCCACTCGAACAGGGTGTGGTCGGCGGCGAGGCCGCGGGTGATCCATTGATAGAGGTGATGGTGGGTGTTCACGAGGCCGGGCGTGAGGACGCAGCCGCGGCCGTCGACCCGGACCACCTCGGACCCCACATCGGTGAGCGGATCCGTCGACACCTCCGTGATGACACCGTCGTCGATGCGCACCGACGCCGACGGCAACTCGCGGCGCGCGGCATCGACGGTGATGACGTGCGCGTTCTCGATCAGGGTCTGGGACACGCGAACACGCTACGACGATCGCGTTACGGCGATATTTCGTCGTCGCTGATCGATCCGGCGTCGGCACCGCGGTACGCCGGTGGCGCCTCGTTGCGTAAGGTCCCGTCGGGGGCTTGTGCACTGCCGAGGACAGGAACGGAACATGTTCGACAAGGTGTTGGTGGCCAACCGCGGCGAGATCGCGATCCGGGCCTTTCGCGCGGCGTATGAACTCGGCGCCCGGACGGTCGCGGTCTTCCCGTATGAGGATCGCAATTCGCTTCACCGGCTCAAGGCCGACGAGTCGTATCAGATCGGGGTGCCCGGTCACCCGGTGCGCGCGTATCTGTCGGTGGACGAGGTGGTCGGCGCGGCGGTGCGGTGTGGTGCCGACGCCGTCTATCCGGGCTACGGATTCCTGTCGGAGAATCCGGAGTTGGCGCGGGTGTGTGACGCGGCGGGGATCACCTTCGTCGGTCCGCGGGCCGACGTGCTGGACCTGACCGGCAACAAGGCGCAGGCGATCGCGGCGGCGCGGGCAGCGGGACTGCCGGTGCTGGCGTCCTCGGCGCCGTCGGCGGACGTCGACGAGCTCGTCGCGGCGTCGGCGGACATGGCATTCCCGGTCTTCGTCAAGGCGGTGGCCGGCGGCGGTGGTCGTGGTATGCGTCGGGTCGAGGAGCCGGCCGATCTGCGCGAGGCGATCGGTGCGGCATCACGGGAGGCGGAGTCGGCGTTCGGGGACGCGACGGTCTTCCTGGAGCAGGCGGTGGTCAACCCCCGCCACATCGAGGTACAGATCCTCGCCGATACGCACGGCAACGTCATCCATCTGTTCGAGCGCGATTGCAGTGTGCAGCGCCGGCATCAGAAGGTCGTCGAACTGGCGCCGGCGCCGAACCTGGATCTCGCTCTGCGCGAGAAGATCTGCGCCGACGCGGTGGCCTTCGCCCGGCACATCGACTACTCGTGTGCCGGGACCGTCGAATTCCTCGTCGACGAGGCCGGCCGGCACGTGTTCATCGAGATGAATCCGCGAATTCAGGTGGAGCACACGGTGACCGAGGAGATCACCGACGTGGACCTGGTGGGCGCGCAGTTGCGGGTGGCGTCGGGTGAGTCCCTCGAGGACATCGGTCTGCGTCAGGACGACCTCGTGATCCGCGGGGCGGCGATGCAGTGCCGCATCACCACCGAGGACCCGACGGCGGGGTTCCGCCCCGACGTGGGCCGCATCACCGCCTACCGCAGTCCCGGCGGTGCGGGTATCCGACTGGACGGCGGCGCCAACCTCGGTGGCGAGGTGTCGGGACACTTCGACTCGATGCTGGTCAAACTCACTTGCCGGGGCAGCGATTTCGCGACCGCGGTGCGCCGCGCCCGGCGTGCCTTGGCAGAGTTCCGGATTCGCGGGGTGGCGACGAATATTCCGTTCCTGCAAGCGGTGCTCGACGACCCGGACTTCCGGGCGGGGCGGGTGACGACATCGTTCATCGAGGAGCGGCCATGGTTGCTGACCTCGCGTGGTTCGGCCGATCGCGGTACCCGGATCCTGGAATACCTCGCCGACGTGACGGTGAACAAGCCGCACGGCGAGCGGCCCTCCACGGTCTATCCGCGTGACAAACTGCCCACCGTCGAGCGTGCGGCGCTGGCGTCGCCGCCGTCGGGATCGAAGCAACGACTCGTCGAGCTCGGACCGACGGGATTCGCTCGGGCGCTGCGTGGTTCGCCCGTCCTCGGCATCACCGACACCACTTTCCGTGATGCGCACCAGTCGTTGTTGGCGACCCGGCTGCGGACATCGGCGCTGCTCGCGGTGGCCCCGCATGTGGCCGCCCTGACCCCGCAATTGCTCAGCGTGGAGTGCTGGGGCGGGGCGACTTACGATGTGGCACTGCGGTTCTTGAAGGAAGATCCGTGGGACCGCCTCGCCCAGCTGCGTGCGGCGATGCCCAACATCTGCCTGCAGATGCTGCTGCGCGGCGCGAACACCGTCGGCTACACGCCGTATCCGACGAGGGTGACCACCGCGTTCGTCGCCGAGGCCACCGACGTCGGAATCGACATCTTCCGGATCTTCGACGCGCTCAACAACATCGAGCAGATGCGCCCGGCGATCGACGCGGTCCGCGATACGGGGACCGCGGTCGCCGAGGTGGCGATGAGCTACACCGGTGATCTGGCGAACCCGGCCGAGGATCTCTACACCCTCGACTACTATCTGCGCCTGGCCGAGCAGATCGTCGAGGCGGGCGCGCACATCCTGGCCATCAAGGACATGGCAGGCCTGCTGCGTGCGCCGGCGGCGACGAAGCTGGTCACCGCGCTGCGCCGGGAATTCGATCTGCCGATCCATGTGCACACCCACGACACGCCGGGTGGGCAGCTCGCGACGTATCTGGCCGCGGTGGCGGCCGGTGCCGACGCGGTCGACGGGGCGTCGGCGGCACTGGCCGGGACCACGAGTCAGCCGCCGTTGTCGGCAATCGTGGCCGCATTCGCGCACTCCGAACATGACACCGGGCTGGATCTGGGTGCGGTGTGCGACCTCGAGCCGTACTGGGAAGCGATCCGAAAAGTCTACGCGCCGTTCGAGTCCGGCATTCCGGGGCCGACCGGACGCGTCTACTCCCACGAGATCCCGGGCGGACAACTGTCGAACTTGCGGCAGCAGGCCATCGCGCTCGGATTGGGGAACCGATTCGAGGCCGTCGAGGAAGCCTACGGCGCCGCCGATCGAATGCTGGGCCGGCTGATCAAGGTCACGCCCTCGTCAAAGGTCGTCGGCGACCTGGCGCTGTCGCTGGTGGGGCAGGGCATCGAGCCCAGCGATTTCGCCGACGATCCAGCGGCCTACGACGTCCCGGATTCGGTCATCGGATTCCTGCGCGGCGAGCTGGGCGAGCCGGCCGGCGGCTGGCCGGAACCCTTGCGCAGCAAGGCACTCGAAGGGCGACGACCCGCCGCGCCGGTGGTGGAGCTGTCCGCACCGGATTCCGACGCGCTCGACGTCGCGGGCCGTTCGCGGCAGAAGACGCTCAGCCGGTTGCTGTTTCCCGGCCCGACCAAGGAGTTCGCCGAGCATCAGGAACTCTACGGCGACACGTCGCGGCTGTCGGCGAACCAGTTCTTCTACGGACTGCGCTACGGCGAGGAACACCGCGTCGAACTCGAGCCCGGCGTGGTCCTGCTCATCGGACTAGAAGCGATCAGTGAGGCCGACGAACGCGGCATGCGTACCGTCATGTGCGTCATCAACGGGCAGCTCCGGCCGATCGCGGTGCGCGACCGGTCGATCGACTCCACGGTGGCAGCGGCGGAGAAGGCCGACCGTGCCCACCCCGGGTCGGTCGGCGCCCCCTTTGCCGGGGTGGTGTCTACCTCGGTGCGCGTGGGCGACGAGGTGGCCGCAGGGGCGGCGATCGGCACCATCGAGGCGATGAAGATGGAGGCCACCATCACCGCTCCGGTCGGCGGCAAGGTCACCCGCGTCGCCGTCGGCCCGGTCACGACCGTCGCGCCCGGCGATCTGCTCATCGAGATCGGATGACGGCGCCCGCTCCGGCCGCTTAGGACTCTACCCTTACGGGAGGGTAGAGTCTTGCGGGTTGTGCGCGCCCAGGTCGGCTCTCCCATCGTCGAGAACTGCGGTGCGCCGGAAACGGAGCCCTGAAGATGACAGCACCCCCGACGGTCTCACCCGCCCGGGAACAGTCGGTGTGGGCGGCGCTTCGCTCGCCGCGTCGGCTGCGTATCGAAGTGCTGGGTGGGCTGGTGGTCGCGCTCGCCCTGATCCCCGAGGCGATCTCGTTCTCGGTCATCGCCGGGGTGGACCCGCGAGTGGGACTGTTCGCCTCGTTCACCATGGCCGTGACGATCTCGATCGTCGGCGGGCGTCCGGCGATGATCTCCGCGGCGACCGGTGCGGTGGCCCTGGTGGTGGCGCCGCTGGTGAAGAGTCACGGTCTCGACTACCTGATCGCCACGGTCGTCCTGGCCGGCGTCTTCCAGGTGATACTCGGCGGACTCGGGATCGCGAAACTGATGCGGTTCGTGCCGCGCAGCGTCATGGTGGGATTCGTCAACGCGTTGGCCATCCTCATCTTCACCGCCCAGTTGCCCAACCTCATCGGGGTGCCCTGGCTGGTCTATCCGATGGTGGTGGCCGGCATCGTCATCATCGTCGGGCTGCCGCGGCTGACCACCGTGATCCCGGCCCCGCTGGTGGCGATCGTGTTGCTCACCGCGGTGACCCTGGCCGTCGGCTGGTCGGTTCCCGACGTCGGGGACGAGGGCAAGCTGCCCGACAGTCTGCCGTCGCTGGGTCTGCCCGACATACCGTGGACCTGGCACACCCTGTCGGTGATCGCCCCCTATGCGTTCACGATGGCGCTGGTCGGTCTTCTCGAATCGATGATGACGGCGAAATTCGTCGACGATCTGACCGACACCCATTCCAACAAGTCACGCGAGGCGATGGGGCAGGGCATCGCGAACGTCGTCACCGGCTTCTTCGGTGGCATGGGTGGCTGCGCGATGATCGGGCAGACCATGATCAACGTCAAGGCGTCCGGGGCGCGCACCCGGATCTCCACGTTCCTTGCCGGTGTGTTCCTGCTGATCCTCGTCGTCGGACTCAGGGACATCGTCGCCCTGATCCCGATGGGAGCTCTGGCCGCGGTGATGATCATGGTGTCTGTCGGCACCATGGACTGGCACAGCATCAATCCGAAGACGTTGCGGCGCATGCCGAAAAGCGAAACGGCGGTGATGCTCGCCACCGTCGCGGTGACGGTCGCCACCCACAATCTCGCGTACGGCGTCATCGTCGGGGTGGTCATCGCGATGATGCTCTTCGCCCGCCGGGTCGCGCACCTCACCGAGGTCGTCGAGGTCGCCCACCCCGACCCCGACACGCGGGTGTACGCGGTCAAGGGGGAATTGTTCTTCGCTTCCAGCAATGATCTGGTCTATCAATTCGACTACGTGGACGACCCGCCTCAGGTGATCATCGACATGAGTGACTCCCACATCTGGGACGCCTCCAGCGTGGCCGCGCTCGACGCGATCACCACCAAATACCGAGAGAAGGGCAAGAGCGCCACCATCGTCGGACTGAACGACAGCAGTGCCCGTAGGCTCGAACAGCTCAGTGGGCACCTCACCGGCAAGGAGTGAACAAGGCGATGACATCGTGGGGGACGACGTGACCGATGACGGTGCCGCGGCGCAGGACGGTGACCGTCATCTGCAGATCGGCGAGGTGGCCGCGGCCACCGAACTCTCCATCAAGACGATCCGCCACTACGACGAGGTGGGGCTCGTCATCCCGTCGGCCCGTTCGGCCGGCGGGTTCCGGCTCTACACCGAGGCCGACGTCGAGCGGCTGCTGGTGATCCGCCGGATGAAGCCACTCGGCTTCACTCTCGACGACATGCGGGCATTGCTCGCCGCCCAGGACATACTCGCCGACGCCGGTGGTACCGACGCGGACCGGGCATCTGCCCTCGACACGATCACCGGCTTCCACCTGCGGGCCGAAAAGGCCTGTGGTGAGCTCGCCCGCCAACTGGACTACGCGCGCGAGTTCACCTCGCAGCTCGCCGGGAGGATCCGGGCGCGCCGCCCGGATTCCCCGGCTCCTAGCCGATCTGGCCCCTAACCGATCTGGGCCCGAATGGCGCGGGTCGCGGCGACCATATTGGTCAACGCCTGCTGTACCTCCACGGTGGTGCGCGTCTTCAAGCCGCAGTCCGGATTGACCCAGAGCCGTTGCGGGGCAACAGTACTGACTGCCTCGGCAAGTGCGTGCTCGATCTCGGTGGTCTCGGGCACACGCGGCGAGTGGATGTCGTAGACACCCGGGCCGACGGCGTTCGTGAAGCCGGCCGCGTCGAGGTCGCCGAGGATTTCCATATGTGAGCGGGCCGCCTCGATCGAGGTGACGTCGGCCTCGAGGTCGGCGATCGCTCCGATCACCTCACCGAACTCCGAATAGCACAGATGGGTGTGGACCTGCGTGTGGTCGGCGACCCCGGAGGTCGCCAGCCGGAAGGCGCGCACCGCCCAGTCGAGGTAGGCGGGTTTGTCGGCGTCGCGCAACGGGAGCAATTCACGCAGCGCCGGCTCGTCGACCTGGATGATGCCGATCCCGCTGCGTTCCAGATCGATCGTCTCGTCGCGGATCGCGAGCGCGATCTGATCGGCCGAGTCCGGCAGCGGCTGATCGTCGCGGACGAAGGACCACGCGAGGATGGTGACCGGTCCGGTGAGCATGCCCTTGACCGGCTTCTCGGTGAGCGACTGCGCGTAGGCGATCCAGTCGACGGTCATCGGTGCCGGCCGCGACACGTCGCCGAACAGGATCGGCGGGCGCACACAGCGGGTGCCGTAGGACTGCACCCAGCCGTTCGCCGTCGCCGCGAACCCGTCGAGTTGCTCGGCGAAGTACTGCACCATGTCGTTGCGTTCGGGTTCGCCGTGTACCAGCACGTCCAGTCCGATCTGCTCCTGCAGGGCCACCACGTCCCGGATCTCCTCGTGCATCCGCTGCACGTAGGTGTCCTGGTCGATGTCGCCGGCCCGCAGTGCCGCGCGCGCCAACCGGATGGCCGAGGTCTGCGGGTACGAGCCGATCGTCGTAGTCGGCAGCGCCGGTAGGCCGAGTCGTTGCGCCTGCGCGTCGCGTCGGATGGCGGCGTCACCGCGGGTGGCATCGGCGTCGGTGATCGCGGCCAGCCGGCTGCGGACCGACGGGTTGGACAGTCGCGGGTCGTCGGCCCGGGTGGCCAGTGCCGCCGCACACGCGTCGAAGGCGTCCTTCTGCGCCTCGCGACCGGTGTGCAGCGCCTTTGCGAGCACCACCACTTCTCGAAACTTGTCATCGGCAAATGCCAGCCACCCGCGCAGGGTGGCGTCGAGACCGGTCTCGCCGTCCAGTGAGTACGGGATGTGCAGCGTCGAGCATGACGTCGACACTGCCAGCGAGCCAACAGATCCCAGTAGCGTGCCGAGCGTGGCCAGGGCCTTGTCGAGGTCGGTGCGCCAGATGTTGCGGCCGTCGACCACACCCGCGACGACGTGCATGCGGGCCAGCTCCGGAACTCCTACGACGGACTCGATGCCGCCCGCGACCAGATCGACCGCGACACCCTCGATCCCGGTGGTCGCCAACTCGCGTAGCGCGCCGCCGGCATCGCCGAAGTAGGTGGCGACCAGAATTGCCGGCCGCGAAGACGCCTGGGCGAGAGTCGAATACACCGAACCTGCCAACTCTGCGAGATCTGGTGCGAGGTCGGTGACCAGTGCCGGCTCGTCGATCTGTACCCATCGGACTCCCGCATCGGCGAGCGTCGCGAGCAGTTCCAGGTAGCACGGCAGCAGTTCGTCGAGGTGGTCGAGGGGAACCGACGGAGAATCGGTGTCCGCCACCGACTTCGACAGGGCCAGAAAGGTGATCGGGCCGATCACGACCGGGCGGGGCTCGATACCGGCCTCGCGGGCCTGCGCCACCTCGGCCAGGATCTTCTCCGGATGTAGCGAGAACCTGGTCTCGGGACCGATCTCCGGCACCAGGTAGTGATAGTTGGTGTCGAACCACTTGGTCATCTCCAGCGGAGCGATCTGCTCGGTGCCGCGCGCGGCGGCGAAGTACCGATCGAGGGGATCGGTGACGGCATCGAAGCGATGCGGCAGCGCGCCCAGCAGGATCGCTGTGTCGAGCATCTGGTCGTAGAGGGAGAAGGTGTTCACCGGAACCGAGTCGACGCCGGTCGCGGCGAGCTGATCCCATGTGGCACGCCGTAGTCCGGCGGCGACATGTTCGAGCTCGGTGGCGTCGATGCGCCCGCCCCAATAGGCCTCGACGGTACGTTTGAGCTCCCGGTTCGGGCCGATCCGTGCGGTGCCGAGAACGGTGGCGGTGAACGGGGATGTGCTGGACCGGGTGGTGCTGACGGACATGAGTGATGCACTCCTGCAACGAGTTCCGAGTGGTCCGTCGCCGTTTGCCGGGTGCGTCGAATCAGCGTCCCGGATACGGGCGCGCGTGGTGTGCGCCCCGTCAAGACACCGCTTCGACCTGCACCCATTCCGCGAGGCGACGAGCCACCGACCGCGGCGCGGCCGGTACAGCGGGCAGGTCTTCGGACTCGTCGGCGGGGCGGCACCATGGCCGCAGTTCCTAGTGGCCGTCGCTTCCCGGATGTGAACATCCAGTGCTCGATGACGGCGGTCGTTCCGACATACCGCTGCGGGACAGTTCCGGACTCACACCGGATTCCCTCTTACGACGCCGGGCCGGGTGTAGGGGCTCCATGACATCCCGGGCGGCGAACCAGCTGCACCGCCGAGCATAGAGGATGCCCACCGGCGAGGACACCCCGCACCGTGCCCGGGTATTCCGGCGCGAATGGTGAATGCGCTGAGGCCAGTGCCCGCAATCGGTAGACATTACTCCCGGGAATCGCGATCGATGTCTGACCGATCCGTCGAGGCGGTGGTGCCGCGGTTCGGTTCCCGTACTGCGGCATGCCCGCGGAGTCGTGTGACCTCGACCATGTGGTGGCGTTCGATCATGCCGATCCGCTGGCCGGGGGTTGGACGCTGCCCGCTGATCTGATCCCGTTGTTCCGGCCGGATCACCAACGCAAACATTTGGGTATCTGGCGGCCGACGCTGCACACCGACCGCACTGTCACCTGGCGGCATCGGGATACCGGGCAGACCATCGTCACCCACCCGCGCTGACCGATGTGGCGAGCGCTGTCGGCGGAAGCGACGCATGGCGCGGGCTCCGATACGGCGCCCGCGCCATGCGTCCGGGTCATTCCGGTGCGTCGAGAGGTTTCAGATGAGGGCAGCACACCCGAAGACACCGAGCCCGAGCAACGCGGCGCCGGTGATCGCCTGCACCCGACGATCGACCAGGCACATCGTAGTCAGGAATCCCGGGATGGTGCCGCCGCGACGGACGTGCAGGATCGCCAGCGCGCTGGGCATGCACCGACCCAACGACACCGTCACGAACAGCGCGGCGCCGAGTGCCGGTGACCCGACTGCCGCAACACCAAGGGCGAGAAGGTAATACGCACTCGACCGGATGAAGATCAGGAATCCCGGCCCGATGATCGCGCCGAACACCAACGACACCTTCCAGGGTTCCATCCGACGACGCAGGTGGCGGGGCAGCTGCCGGCGGCGCATCGGTGTGGGCATCGGCAGCACGCCCTGCTCGTGCAGACCGTACGCCAGGGCCAGGACCGCCCAGATCCCCAGCGCCACCGGTGCGCTGAGCCAGCCCAGCGCGAGTCCGCCCAGTGCCCCGATTGCGGCTCCGGTCACCGATCCGGTGGCCACCGACCCCAGTGCGTGCCAACCGAGTCGGCGCAGCGGCGTCGACGACCCCTTGCGGCCGGGCTGCTTCGGCGCGACGACGACACCGGCCACCGACATCCCGCATGTGGACCAGTTGGCCGCCAGCGCCGTCAGTACACCCGACGCGATCACCGCACCCGTCAGCGCCGACGACGCGGAGGGCGCGGCCGCCAATCCCACCGTCGCGCCAACGGTCACCGCACCCAGGCCGAGGGCCATACGCCCGGGCAGGCCCATCGAGGTGGCCAACTCCGGCCGGAGCCGTGGTTCGTCATGCTCCAGCGGAGCATGATCGATCATCGTTACCATGTCTTCTCCTTGTGATGATTGAACTTTCGTGTTGATATGACCGTCGCTCAGCCCACGTGGATGATGCCGGTCATGTCGGGGTGGATCTGGCAGTGATAGTCGATGTCTCCTCTGCTGGTGAAGGTGTGCCGGTAGGACCCCGAGCCGTGGACTCCACTGTCGAAGATGCCGTCGGCGTAGACCTGGTGAAGCAATACGCCGTCGGTGAAGTCCCATTCGACGGTTCCGCCGACGGGGATGTGCACTTCCATCGGCGCGAAGCGAAGGTTGTCGACGGTGACGAAGGCGTCGGGTTTCGGCGGCGGGTGGGAGCACGCGCCGAGGCTCAGGATCGCCCCGAGCGCGACCACACCGAAGGCCGCCGCCCGGAACGCCCCCACCCGATGCGCCCCGGTGGCGGAATCGTCACCCCGCAACGATCACCACCCCGGTCATGTCCGGGTGCGGATCGCAGTGATACGGGTACTTTCCGGGCTTGTCGAAGGTGTGGTCGTAGGTACCGGAGGTCAGCAGGTCGCTCTTGAACAGCCCGGTGTCCGATGCCACGTTGTGTGGCATGCCGCCGTCGTCGAACTTCCACTCGACCGTCTGGCCGGGCTTGATCGTCACCGACTTCTCGGTGAAGGCCATGTTCTTGACATCGACGACCGCCGCGGGCGACGAACCGGATGAGTCGTCGCTGCCACAGGCGGCAAGTCCGAAGGGGATCAGCAGCATTGCGCCGCAGGCGAGGATGGCTTTCTTCATTGATGTCCCTCTCATCTGACATACATGAGGTTGGCGGTCATACCAGCCTCGAAGTGGTAGGCATTGTGGCAGTGGAACATCCACTTGCCGGGGTTGTCGGCGTCAAACTCCACTGAGAGTGACTTTCCGGGCTTGACGATCACGGTGTCTCGGCGCAGTCCGCCGTAGGCCCCGATCGCGAAGGTGTGGCCGTGGGTGTGCATGGGATGCCACATCGTCGACTTGTTGTTCATCGTGATACGCACCCGTTCACCGGGTTTCATGACGAGCTTGCCGATGTCGGGCCCGGCCATCGCCCACACGTAGCGATCGCCGGCCTGGAGGAGATCGACGTGGTAGTCGCGGTCGGGATGACGCTGCGGCAATCGGACCTTGTCGGCGGGCCGGAGGAGATCCTCGGTCACCAGTTGCCGGTCGAGTTCCGCGATCCGCCCGTTTCCCGCAGGCGGCGGGACCGGCAACGCGTCGTTGCTCTTGAGCACCATGGCGCCGTACCCGGACCGGCCCTCGACGGCGGCCATCACCGGCCAGGAACCGGAACGCAGGGTGAGGATCACGTCGTATCGCTGCGCCATCCCGATCAGGATCGCGTCGGTCTCGGCGGGGACCACGTCGTAGCCGTCGACGGCCACGATCGTCATCCGGTGCCCGGCGACGGCGAACCGGTAGGGTGTCTCGGCGGCGGCGTTGATCACCCGCAAGCGGATTCGCGATCCGGCGCGGGCTTCGACCACGGCTGGATCGTTCGGCGGTCGGCCATTGATCAGATGCAGGGGATAGGCGATGTGCTGGGTCATCCCGCCGAGGACGGCCGACGATCCGTGTCCTTGTGAGATCAGCTGCTGCGCAGTACCTTCGGCGCCAGGTTGCATCGGCGCAGAGGTCATCGGCGCAGAGGTCATGGGCGCAGAGGTCATGGGCGCCATGCTCATCGTGCCCGAACCCCCACCCATGTCCATTCCGCCCATGCCGCCGTGCAGGTTCGGGTTGAGGGCCGACATGACGGCGTCCGGTGTGGTACCCAGTCCGTCGAGCCAGTCGTCGAGCACGAGCGCGACGTCGGTGTCGACCCCGCTGGTGTCGCGCGGGTCCTCGATGATCAGCGGTCCGAACAGTCCGCGGTCGGCCTGCAGACCCGAATGGGAGTGGTACCAGTAGGTTCCGGGATCGGGCGCGATGAACCGGTAATCGAAGGTGCCGCCGGGGGCAATCGCCTGCTGCGTCACCGGCGGCACCCCGTCCATGTCGTTGCGGATGCGGATGCCGTGCCAGTGGATGCTCGTGGGTTCGGCGATGGTGCTGTGCACGTGTGCCGCGATCTGATCGCCGGCCCCGGCCCGGATCTCCGGGGCCACCGGCGTGGGTCCGTAACCCCAGGACTGTGCGATCCGGCCACCGAGATCGAATGCCGCCGCTGCCGCGGTGAGCGACACCGCGGTGGTGCGCCCCGTCGTGTGTCGTCGTGCGTCGGTGGCGGCGATCTCCGGGTCGGTCGGCATGATGAAGTTCTGGGGTGCCTGCTCGCCCGACGACGCGTCCGAGGACGAACACGCCGTCGACGCGAAGGTTGCGACCCCGGCCGCGCCGATCCCCGAAGCGGCGAGCTTCAGGAATCGGCGACGGCCCATGGAAAGTGCGGTCGAACTCGTCATCCGATGATCTCCGGGGCGAACAGCCCTTTCAGTTTGTCGGGTTTGCCGTCCAGCGTCACCGAACTGGTCTGCGCCCCATCAGTGGAAGAGAAGCCGACGAGCTTCTGTGGCGTCTCGCCATCGGCCTCCGGTCCGCCCCCGAGCAGATAGAGCTTCTTGCCGTTCTCGTTGAAGGCGAATCCGCCGAACGACTTCAGGCCGGCCTGATCGAGCGTGATCGTCTTGATCGGGTGCAAATTCGCCGCATCGAACAGGACGACCTTGGTGACGTCGCCACCCCGGACCGACTGCGGATGAATCGGGGTATCGGTGTAACTGATGGCGATCCGGCTGCCGTCACGGCTGATCGCGCTGGTGTCGAAACGTCCCGACGGATCGCCGGCGTTGCCGATCGGCCGGACCTCGGTGGTGGGCAGGCCGTGGGAGAAGTCGAAGACGTAGACGTCACCATTGGCGCCGACCAGCAGTGCCTTCTTGGCGTCGGCGGCGAAGGTCGACTCCCGGGCACTGACGAAGTCGGCAGGCAGAACCTTTTGTCGCCCGACCTCTTTCGGCACACCGTCGTCGCCGATGTGCACCTGCAGCAGCTTGCGGTCCTGCTCGCACACGCTGTAGAGATCATGTCCGACCAGCCACGTGAACGGACCGCACGCCGGCAGCTTCAGGGTGCCGCTCTGCTTGCCGCTGTGCAGGTCGACCACCCGGATGCCGAACAGGGCGTCATCCCACGTGACGAAGTACCGGCCGTCAGAGGTGACCGCATGCGAGCCGGTCCGGGAATGGGCACGCGCAACGCTGGGCAGCGCAACCTCTTTGGGCGTGAGCAGATTCCCGGAATAGGTGCTCACCGTGAACTGGGCCGCGCCCCGAGAGCCGCGCGGCCGCCACACCTCGGCGGCGAGGACCGCAGGATCATGCGGGGTCTTCCCGACGAAGGCGTGGATGACCGGATCCCAGATGCCCTGTCCCACCACGATGTGCGCGGTCTTCTTGCCGGTCGCCGGGTCGTACACCTCGACCGGCACCTCCAATTGGCCGAACGAACCCGACTGCATCACCATCTCCTCGGCGCCGATCGGCGCGATCTCGCCGACGTGCAGGCCCTCGGGAATCTGGCTGGGAATCGGTTCGTCCTGCGTTCCGCGCGCCGTGTTCGAGTCGGGAGCCGAATACGACTGCGAGGGCAGACTGGGCTCACCGGAGCCCGAATCGGAGTTGTCCGACGAGCACGCCGACAGGGTGAGCAGGGTGGCGACCGCGGGGATCACGGCGAACGACACTCGACGCAGTGCCATATGTCGATCATTCACGACCCGGCACCCACCTTCGGGCGGACTGCCGGACGCGTCTGGCAGTCGACGCCGACGACCGGCGCCATCGTGCACGTATATGACTGCGATTCCTCGGAGACGCACCAGATGATCTCCTGGTCGTAGCTGCCGGCCACCGGGTTGTACATGATCGCCTGCATGTCGGGCTCACCACAGAACGCGTTCGCGCACCCCGGCGCCCCACAGCAGTCGTAATACGCGATGAGGTAGGTCTTCTTGTCCTTCGGATTGGTGCAGCAACCCACCCAGAATTCGGCGCCGGGCTTGGACCCGGGGGCGCAGGTGGTGACGCCACCGCCCTCACAGGCCGCACAGGGGGTGCCATCCATGTTGCACCACCGCCAGTACTCGCATTCGGCGGGATTGGACCCGTTGTACTCGGGAACCAGCGGCTCCGGGCCGCTCGCGGGCTGCGGGTCGGCGGCCGCGCGCGAGACCGGCAGCGATCCGATCACCGCAACACCCGACGCACCGAGCGTCCAACGACCGATCTTGGAGATCATCGATCGGCGTGAAACCCGCTCGGACAGTTTGCGTCCCGCGCGGCTCGTGAGGCTGCCGCCGTCACCGGACATCCACTGTGCCTGGGCGGCAACGGTTTCCTCGTCCACGGGGAACCGCTGTTCGCTCGTTTCGTGGCCGTCGTCGTGGTCGGTCATGGGCTCTCTTCTCCTTGTCGATGTACTGGGAATGGGGGGGCGCGGTCAGGCCGACAACGCGTTGCCCGGCGTTCCGTCCTGGGGGGCGTGGGCCGCGGCCTGACGGTGTAGATGTTGCAGCGTCGGCGTGTTGGTCTCGAGTGCGTTGAGGAGGCTCTCGACCTGCGCCATGTGATTGCACAGTCCCTTGGCGCGGATCTTGCCGTGCTCGTCGAGGATCACACCGAACGGCGTGGTGCCGACCTGGTAGGCGATACCCACGTCGCGGCCGTCGACATAACTCAGCTCCTCACCGATGCGGGTGCCGGAGAGGAACGCGGCATGCTCTTCGGGTGTGCCGTCGGAGATGATGACGATGTCGAGGCCCTCACCCTCGCCCTTGGCCATCGCCTTCACTCCGGGAAGGAGTGACTTGCACGTGGTGCACGTGGGGGCGGTGAACAGCAAGAGCTGCGGGCGCGACCGATGCCCGCCGACGCTGACCAACCGCCCGAGGTGATCGGTCAGACCACGAAACGATGGTCCCGCCTGATCGATCTTGGGGCCGGTGTCCATCATTCGCGCTCCCAGCGGGCCGAGACGGACCTGGATACGCCCCACTTCTCTTGCCAGGCCGAGGATCACGAGCATTGTGGCGATCGCGGCGAGAAACAGTATGACCACCATGGTGACCAGGAATGTCGTCATCGTGTGGCTCCTTTCGATTGTCGATTCAGTACTCGGTGGCGACTGGCGCGGGACTCAGTAACGGCTTGCGCGGGCTGCGGCCCGCGAGGCGATCGCCGCGTTGGTCAGATAGGTGTCGACGCCACGGCGGCCGAAGGTCATGACCGTCCGCGCATACAGCACGACGGTGACGAGCGCGACCACCAGCACACCGATCGCTGCGCCGGCGAACCGGTCGGCGGCCGGCGCGGCGGGCGCCCACATGCTCACCACCGACAGCGCGGCGAACGTGCCAGCGCGTAACGCATGACCCCATCCGATGTGCGGAACCTCCTCTGCACCATGGGAAAAGGCGAAGCATCCACAGTCGAGATCGCGGCGCCCCCGCGCCAGATTGATCACCAGCCCGACAGTGAAGACCGCGAACAGTGCCGCCGCGGCGGCCCCGGCGATCTCCGGCACGACGCCGACGATCAGGGCTGCACCGAGTACGAGCTCGACCCACGGAAGGGTGCGCCCGACGAGCCGCGCCTCGGCATCGGGAAGGATCTGGTACCCGCGTACCGCCCGGATCACGCGATCGGTGTCGGTGAGCTTCGGGACGCCGGCGACGAGCAGGATCATTCCGACCACCCCCGCGACAACTGCCAAGACCATCACTTGTTCTCCTCTCGAATTTCCGCGACTATCGAATTTCACAATCCCGGATTCGTAATCCCGGATTGCGTAACCGTGGATTCGGTGACCTTTCGCGGCCGCCGAGAAGAAGCCTGACGCGTGATCAAGTCACCGACGGGTCGCGCCGGTTACGCGTGAGCGCGCTGTGATCGGTGGGGTCGGAGAACAAGTACGGCCAGGTCAACGAGCTTTCAGGTGCTGGGGGTGTGACCGCGACCACGATTGCGCCCCACGGCAATTCGCGTTTTGGGGTCGCATTCTCATTTGGTATTCGCCGGGTGTTCACACGCGTAATACCGCCGCAACAGTGCTGTCCTATCGTTCCCGACGTTCAACTCGTCGACATCACCGAGAGTTCCGAGATCGGAGGTTCTGACATGCACGTGAATGCGCTGCAGTCCGCGTTGGTGCGCGCCCGTTTCGCCGGGGCGCCCGCGCAGACAGTGCGTTCTCCACTGTCTGCGCTGGGCCGTCGGCAACTCACGCAGTCCGATCTCATCGGACAATCGATGTCGACGATGGCGCCGGCCACCGGCATGGTGTTCATCGCGCAGGCGATGTCGGGCGCGAACGCGGGACCGACAGGGCTGGTGGCGATTCTCGCCGCAACCGCGGTGATGACGCTCGTCGCGTTGTGCGTCCGGCAGTTCACCATGCGGTTGGCGGCCTCGGGATCGCTCTACAGCTTCATCGCACACGGCATGCCGAAACCGATCGCACTGACCGCGGGTGCCGCGTTGCTCACCGGGTATGTGGTGATGACGATCTCGGTGTCCAACAACGCAGGCCACGACATCGTGAACATGGCCGCGATGTCGGGCCTGGATCTGCCCGCCGGGATGTGGTTCGTCGCGTGCGCGGTGGTGGTGATCGTCTGCGCGGCGGTCGCGATCGGCGGCGTACGGTCGGCCACACGCATCATTCTTGCCATCGAGTTGTGCACGGTCTCCACGATCGCGGTGCTGCTCCTGCTGACGCCCGGTCATCCCACAGCCGGACCGCATCTCGACACCCCGGTGAGTTTCGGGGTCTTCATGGTCTGTCAGGTCGTGTTGAGTTTGGCCGGATTCGAATCGGCTGCATTCTTCGGCCCCGAGGCCGAACGCCAACTGCACACCGTCAGCCGCGCCGTCGTGGTCACACCCATCCTGACCGGGGCGCTGTTCATCCTCGCCGGCTGGGCCGGGATGACCGGGCAGGCGACCACGCTCATCAACGCCTACTTCTACGGGACCACGTCAGGGGTGGGCGTGCCCATCGTCGTCGCGGTGCATCTCGGTGTGTGGTGTTCGTGGGCCGCATCGACGCTCGGCTTCATCCAGGCCGGTTCGCGGTTGCTGTTCTCGATGAGCGTCGAAGGTGTCGTCCCACGCTTCCTCGGGCCCGTCAATCAGCGCTTCCGCACCCCGGCCCCGGCAGTTGTCGCCTTTGCCGCCGCCGCCGCGATCGGGGCGGTGTGGTTTCGCCCCGGGGAGCCGGGCAGCAACTTCGAGGTGCTGCTCGACGTTGCCTGGGTCCTGGGATACGTGTTGGTGGCAGTTGCGGCCCTGGTGTTCCTGCGGCGTATCGGCGAACACACCGCGCGAACTCTGGCGACCTGCGTCCTGAGCATCGGCGCCGGAACCGCGTTCGCGGTCTTCACCGTCATCGACGGACTTCGGCACGGCAACGTCATGTTCCTGGCATGGTCGCTCCTGCTGGGCATCTCGGGATGCATCTGGTACCTGGTACTGCGACGGTTCCGGCCCGACCGCCTGGCGTCCATCGGCGTGTTCGACAGCGTCGAGACCGCCGACCTGTTGCCCGGGTCGGCCATCTTGCGCACCGACGAGCAGGGCCGCCCGGTACTCGTGGCCACCGGCTCCCGGTTGTGGTGAGGCGATGTCGCAGCGACCCGTGACCGTCGATTCCGGCTTCGGCGGACGGCAGCCGAAGTCGGTCCAGAACGCGTTC
Organism: Gordonia sp. DT30; assembly: GCF_049844915.1. NCBI lineage: Bacteria > Bacillati > Actinomycetota > Actinomycetes > Mycobacteriales > Gordoniaceae > Gordonia > Gordonia sp. DT30. The sequence goes on from NZ_JBNCLY010000012.1 coordinate 35,187, forward strand.
GCCATCCTGGAGGCCGTGGCATCGCTCGGGCCCGGTGTCGCTGCCCGCACGATCTCGCGTCACGTGCGGATCCCGGCCGCGACCACGTACCGGATACTGAATCTTCTGGTCGCCGACGGATATCTGGTGCGAACACCGGATCTGTCCGGATTTGCGCTGGGTCGGCGGACTGCCGAACTCGCCGGTGCCGCGGTACAGAGTCCGCAGACCTCGGCCGGCGACGTCCTCGAGGAGATGCGCGGACGCACTCGGCACGGCCTGTATCTGGCGAGTTTCCGCGATGCCGCGCTGCGGATCGTCGATCCCGATCCCGACCACGAGATGGTGCCGGTATCCACGATCGCCCGCAATCGGCACGCCCATGCGATCGGCAAACTGCAGCTCGCCTACGCGCCCGCGCTCGCCGACGATGCTCCGTTGCGCTCACTCACCGGACGTACGCTGTGCGATCGGCACGCACTGCGTGAGGAGCTGCACGGGATTGTGGTCAGCGAATTGTCCTTCGAGGACGAGGAATCCCGGATCGGCCGCGCCGCGCTGGCGGTTCCCATCCGCGGCAAGGGAACCCACGTCGTCGGCGGTCTCGTCGTCCAGGGCCTCGCCGGACGCGTCTCGCCCGCCAATCATGAGCTCGTGACGTTTCTTCGGGGCGGGGCGATGGACCTGCGCGGACTCATCTGAGCGCGGGCCGGTATGCGCGTGCAGCGGCCGGTGAGTGGTCGCGCGAGCCCGGTCAGCTGCCCCGATAGGTGGAGTAGGAGTAGGGACTCAGCAGCAGGGGCACATGGAAGTGGCGCTGCGGATCGTCGACCGTGAAGCAGATGTCGACCTCTGGATAGAACGCCCCGATATCGTTGTCGTCGAACCAGTTCCCGGTGTCGAACACCAGGTGGTAGATGCCAGGGACCAGTGCCTCGGTGTTCACCTGTCCGATGCGCCCGTCGGAATCGGTGGTGCCGGTGGCCAATTCGCCACCGGCGGCATCCTGTAGCGAGACATTCACCCCCACCGCGGGCGCGCCCGACACTGCATCGAGCACATGGGTGGACAAGCCGGTCATCGGAATCTGGCTCCTTCTTGCCGAGGCGGCGGGGTCAGTCGTCAACATACTTGACGGCCGGGGTGAGCATCCGCTCCAGCCGGCTTCGGTTGATCTTGCCCAGCTCCATCCGCATGACGCGGCGCTCGGTCTCGGGATCGTTGCGGATGCGTTCTTTGAGGATCGCCAGCAACTCGTCGGCGGGCCGTCCGTTGGCGAATACGAGATAGACGTGCCCGAACCGCTCGTCGTAGGCCCTGTTGAGTTCGCGCAGTTCTGCCAGGACCCCGGGATCGGCGCCGGCCACCCCGGACTGCTCGCGTTGTGAGGAGGCATTGTCGGCCCGGTCGCCGATGCGGGGATGGCCCGACAGGGCCTCGTCGAGGTCGTCCTCGGTGAGTTCGGCCAGGATGAGGTCGGCGTAGGAGAGCAGGGCCTCATCATCGGAGAAGGGCCGTGCGCCCGACACGCGCAGCGCCCAGATGGATGAGCTGCAGCACTCGTAGAGGGTGCTGATGGCCTGCCGTTCGGTCAGTTCGTTGAAGCTGGGCAATCCGCGCCAGTCGACTCGTCGCACCCCTGACAGCCTAGGAGAGTTCCGGCTGACGGCCGAATCGAACCGACGTCAGTGGGTTGGCATCGGCGACGAGATCGTCGAAACGGTAGTTGACGATCTTGGCGATCTCGATGAGCGCGAACGACTTCTCGGACGACTCCGAATTGTCCATGCGCGCCCACCCGCTGCGCAGCACGCGATCGTAGCGTTCGGTCTCGCGCGCACAGATCACCAACGGGAAGCCGAAGTGCTCGCGGTAGGCGGCAGCCAGATTCACCACGTTCTCGTGCTCGGTCTCCTCCAGATGCGACAGCCCCTTGTGGTCGATGGCCCGCAGCTCGCCGGTCTCCTCGTCCTCGGCGCCGAGATCGGGGAATGCCTGAATGAGGTCGAGCTGCTCGGTGTCGCTGCCGGTCAGCATGGCTTCCTGGAAAGCGCTACGGAGGTCGTGGACATCGGCGAACGGCCGTTGTTCCCACGCCCGGTCGAGTATCCAGTCCACGCCCTGCACGACCTCGCCGAAGGTGGCTCGGAATTCCTCCTTGCCCATCGTGTTGACCTCGTCGAGTGTGATCGAACCGCCGCCGGCGACCGCCGGTCCCTTGCTGCCGATGTGGAAGAACAGGATGTTCATCAGGATCGCGGTGATCGCCCCCATGGTGATACCCGTGGAGAACGGGATCTGCAGAATGCCGGGGACCGCCATGTCGACGCCGGGCAACTGGGGAACCTTCACCTCGGCGCCCTTGTCCAGGATGGTGGTCGGTGCCGACGATTGCGAGAACTGGACATAGAGCGCCACGGCGATCGAGGTTGCCGCGATGGACAGATTGCGGTGGTCGGTGAAGTCGACGGTGGTCAGGGTCTGGATGCCGACGATCGCCACCGTGGCGAACATGATGAGCGCGGCGCCGCCGAGGACGGGCGAGGGGATCGACCCGACGATGTTGGCGGTCTTGGGCAGCACACCCAGGATGATCATGATCACGCCGGCACAGGCCACGACGAAGCGGCTCTTGACGCCGGTCATGCGGACCAGACCGACGTTCTCGGAGAAGGCGGTGTACGGGAACGAGTTGAACCCACCGCCGATGACGGTCGCGATGCCGTCGGCGCGGATGGTTGCGGCGATGTCCTCCTTGCGGATTCGCTTGCCGACGATCTCGCCGGTGGCGAACACCGAACCCGTCGACTCCACCGCGGTCACCAGGAGCACCACGATGAGCGAGACGATGGCGATCAGATCGAAACGCGGCCAACCGAAGGCGAACGGCGGGGTGAAGCCCACCCAGCTCGCCTCGGCGACCCGGTCGAAGTGTGCGTCACCGAAACACCATGCGATGAAGGTCATGACGCCGAGTCCGAGCAGGATCGAGATGGTCGCCCAGAAGCCCCGGAAGAACCGCTGCATCAACACGATCAGGGCGATGGTGCAGATGCAGTAGACGACCCACCGGCCGTTTCCGGCGTCGTGTGCGCTGGTCGCGCTGTTCGGATCGGTCACGGCGTCGCCGGCGCCGACCGGGATGAGGCTGATGCCGATGATCGTGATGACGGTGCCGGTGACCACCGGCGGGAAGAACCGGATCAGCTTCGCGAAGAACGGGGCGATCAGGAAGGTGAACACGCCCGCGGAGATGACCGCGCCGTAGACCGTGAGCAGACCCACGCGCCCGCCACCGTGGTCGTTGGCGACCTTGATGACTGGGGCGAGGGTGGCGAAGGTGATGCCCTGCAGCAGGGGCAGCCGGACACCGATCTTCCAGATACCCACCGACTGCAACAACGAGGCGATGCCGCAGGTGAACAGGTCGGCGGTGATGAGCATCGTGAGCGCCTTGTCATCGAGCCCGATGGCATTGGCGATCAGCAGGGGAACGAGCACCGCGCCGGCGTAGAAGGCGACGACGTGCTGGAAGCCGAGGGTGACGAGCCGGCCGAACGGCGGAACCTGATCGACCGGGTGTGTGCGCTTGCGTCTGCGTGGCCCGGCGGTGGCCGGAACCGAATCCGTGGACATCGTCATCCTCCTGCGATGGTGTTCGTGAGGCTGCGATTCGGCGGTGGTTTTCCGCCGCCCGCTCGCAGCAGGTAAATAGTGGACCCACATGAGCAAAGAGGCGAGGCGAGTGATCGTATATTTCGGAGATGTAAAGCCGATTTCGGGCGCGGATCGGTCGTCCTCGGTGCATGGTGCGGCGACCACCCGGCGGCACGTGCCGGTGCGGGGTGAAAGGCGGGCGTGATGGCGGTGGGTGCGGTGTTGGCCGCTGGTGCGGGCACCCGATTCGGGATGCCGAAAATCCTTGCCGAACAAGGGCTCTGGCTACACCGGGCGGTCGACGCGCTGCGCGTGGGTGGCTGTGACGAGGTGCTGGTCGCGATGGGCGCGGCGATCGTCGAGCCGCCGGCCGGGGCGACGGCGATCGTCGTCGCCGACTGGGCCGTGGGCCTTTCGGCAAGCGTGCGTGCGGTGCTCGACAGTCCGCCGGTCGGCCACGACCCGGCCGGTGTGGTTTTACATGTTGTTGACATGCCGGATGTCGGCGAAGCGGTGATTGCGCGAATCGTGGCTACTGCCGCGCGCGATCCGGGCCGAATCGTGCGTGCGGTCTACGGTGGCCGGCCGGGTCATCCGGTCTACCTCGGCCGCGATCACTTCGCGGGCGTGCGGGCCCGGCTCGACGGCGATGTCGGTGCGGCGCCGTACCTGCGGGCACATGCGGGCATCGTCGAGTCCGTCGAATGCGGCGACCTCGCCTCGGGCCTCGACCGGGACGAGCCGTAGCACGGCGAGGCGGACGGCTCAGTCGACCTCAATGGTCGGCAGCGCATCCACCAGCTCTGCGGCCACATCGAGATCCAGAGCGCCACAAGCGAACCGGGTCACCGGGCCAACGGCCGCCGCGATCGCGTCGTGATGGCCGGGCCGGTGGCGGCCGACGGGTGTGGCGGCACCGTCCTCGGGTACGAGCCCGATGACGGCCAGCAGTTCGCCGGTCGTCGGTTCACACACCGCCCAGGTGAACGCCGACTCCGCCAGCCAGGCCCGGTCGGTGGCGGCGACATAACCGGCGGGGTCGGCGACCCCGAGTTCGGACAACGCCGGGACGTCGGTGATCCGGTCGTCGGCGCGCAGGCCGCGCAGGTACCACGTCCCGGCGTTGATCTCGACAGGTTGCATCCTGCTGCGGTCGGCCGGGCTACTTGAGTTCGAGCAGCACGGTGCCCTGGGTGACGGCCGCGCCGGCTTCGATGCTCAGGCCGGTGACCACGCCGTCCTTGTGGGCGGTGACGGGATTCTCCATCTTCATCGCCTCGAGTACGACCACGAGCTCACCGGCGGTGACAGCCTGGCCCTCCTCCACGGCGACCTTGACCACGGTGCCCTGCATCGGGGCGGCGACCGCATCGCCGGAGGCGGCAGCGCCACCGCCCTTCTTGCGGGAGCGGGCCTTGGGCTTGCGGCGGATCACGCCGTTGGACGAGCCGCCACCGCCGAGTGCGAGGTCGCCGGGCAGCGCCACCTCGACGCGGCGTCCACCGACCTCCACGACCACCTTCTGGCGCGGTACGGCGTCATCGTCCTCGATCGGCCGGCCACCGGTATACGGCTCGATCGGGTTGTCCCAATCGGTCTCGATCCACTTGGTGTAGATGTCGAAGGTCTCGACGCCGTCCTCGCCCTGGTGGCCGATGAACGCCGGGTTGGACACGACGTGGCGGTGGAACGGCAGGACCGTCGCGAGACCCTCGACCTCGTATTCGGCCAGGGCCCGGCGGGCGCGCTCCAACGCCTGCTCACGGTTCTCGCCGACGACGATGAGCTTGGCCAGCATGGAATCGAACTGTCCACCGATCACATCGCCCTCGACCACGCCGGAATCCACGCGCACACCCGGTCCGGAGGGCTCGTGGTACTTGGTGATCGGGCCGGGCGCGGGCAGGAAGTTGCGGCCCGGATCCTCGCCGTTGATGCGGAACTCGAAGGCGTGCCCACGCGGCACGGGATCTTCGGAGAACTCCAGCTTCTCGCCGTTGGCGATGCGGAACTGTGCACGTACGAGGTCGATGCCCGCGGTCTCCTCGGTGACCGGGTGCTCCACCTGCAGTCGGGTGTTGACCTCGAGGAACGAGACCAGGCCGTCGTGGCCGACGAGGAACTCCACGGTGCCCGCGCCGTAGTAGCCGGCCTCACGGCAGATGGCCTTGGCCGAGCTGTGGATGCGTTCACGCTGCTCGTCGGTCAAAAACGGTGCGGGAGCCTCCTCGACGAGTTTCTGGAAGCGGCGCTGCAGCGAGCAGTCGCGGGTGCCTGCGACCACGACGTTGCCGTGCTGGTCGGCGATCACCTGGGCCTCGACGTGGCGGGCCTTGTCGAGATAGCGCTCGACGAAGCACTCGCCGCGGCCGAAGGCAGCGACGGCCTCACGGGTGGCCGACTCGAACAGGTGGGGGATCTCCTCGATGGTGTAGGCGACCTTCATGCCGCGTCCGCCACCGCCGAAGGCGGCCTTGATCGCGACCGGCACGCCGTACTCCTGGGCGAAGGCGACGACCTCGTCGGCGTTCTTGGCCGGGTCCTTGGTGCCGGGGGCCATCGGGGCGTCGGCCTTGAGCGCGATGTGGCGGGCGGTGACCTTGTCGCCGAGGTCGCGGATCGACTGCGGGGACGGACCGATCCAGATCAGCCCGGCATCGAGGACGGCCTGGGCGAAGTCGGCGTTCTCCGAGAGGAAGCCATAGCCGGGGTGGATGGCGTCGGCGCCGGAGCGGGCGGCGGCGTCGAGGATCTTGTCGAATACCAGGTACGACTCGGCAGAGGTCTGACCACCGAGCGCGAAGGCCTCATCGGCGAGTTTCACGAACAGTGCGTCGGCGTCGGGCTCGGCGTACACGGCGACGCTGGGAAGTCCGGCGTCGCGGGCGGCACGGATGACGCGTACCGCGATCTCGCCGCGGTTGGCGATGAGGACCTTGCTGATACTGGGCACTGTTGTTCTCCTGGGCCATACATCGAGGTGCGCCGCGACGCGGGACGCAGCACACACGGTGTTCGTCGGCGACCGTGTGGGCCACCGAGGGTCTAACCTGCCGACCGCCTCAATGGTCTCGCGGGCGACGACGCGTACGTTTGTGGAGTCTAGGTCCGTCCTCATCCACAGCTGCTGTGAGGGGACCGGAGACCGCCCGGCAGGCGTGGTTCCGGGCTTCACCCTAACCCACCGATCAATCGCTCGGTGGAGGCGCCCGTCACATCTGCGAGTTGAATGTGCTGTCGTTCGCCAGCTCGTGTACCAGCTCGGCGAGCGCGTGCAGCAATCGGGGGACCGGGCCGGCCGCATCGAGCGGATCGGACCCGATACTGCTCGGCTGTGGTTCGGTCACCGCGGTGACCTGCGGCGTCGGTGGGAACCGCGCGGAGTACCGCAGGCCCGACGGAGTGCGGTTGATCCAGATGAGGACCTCGTCGGGCGAGTAGGAGTGACTGCGCAACACGGTGGCGTGGCCGGCATCGGCCTCGGCGGCCCCGGGCGCGTAGCGGGTATCGATGAAGGAGATCACGAATCGCGGCTCCCCGCGGTAACCGATCAACTCGGCGACCCGCAGGAATGCCAGCGATGCGCCCTGCCGGGAGCGTTTGAGTTCGGCGGTCGCGCGGGCAACGGTCTGATCGAAGGTCGGCGACGCGGTCATGTCGAGCCGGAACGGCGCGAGCGCGACGAACCAGCCCAGCGCTGTCAGCCACCGTGCCTCGTTGCGGGTGTGTCTCGGCAGGACACACCGGAACTCGGGATCGCCGGTGATGCGGTGGTGCACGATCGCGAACGCCGCGAGCACGCCCGCCGTCAGCGAACCGCCCGCCTCCGAGCACACCGCGGTGAAGCGGTTGGCGGTGGCGTCGTCGGCGATCAGCCCCGACACCGACTGCTGGGGGGCCGGTACCTCGCCGACATCACCAGCGGTGGCCGCCGGCGTGGTGTCGGCCGCGGCCGGAGTGGCCAATGCCGTCGGCATGTCGCCGGGTCCGGCCTGCAGGAAATCTCGCCAGGTGCCGACCGCTGGATGATCGGCACCGGTCTGGTCGGCCTGCCGGCGCTCGGCGGCACTGAAATCGACGTAACTGCCGACCTCGGGCAGCGCGAGCTCGGTGTGGTCACGTGCGGCGCGGTAGATCGCCGTGAGTTCGTGCTGCGCCATGATCAGCGAGTAGCCGTCGACGAGCGAATGATCGGCCGCGAAGAGCAGCGTGAACGATGACTCCCGGCCGACGGTGGCGAACACGTACGCCGGCCAGTGCAGTGGGGCGGTCGCCCGATCGAAGTAGCCGGCGATCTGCTCGACGAGCGGCCCGGACTCGTTGTACCAACCGATCCGGCCCATCCGCAGCTTCACGGTGCCCGGTGCGGTGGTGAGGCGGGCGAGCCCGTCGTGCTTGATGACGACATGGCTGCGCAGCACCTCATGACGGTCGATCCAGAGCCGCAACGTGGCGCGTAGCGCCGGGATCGAGAGCGGCTCGTCGAACTGGATCTCCAGGCCCAGCCACGATTCGCGGCCGCCTTCGCGGCGGGTACGGATGCGATAGTCGAACGCCGAACGTAGGTGTTGTTCGTGATTGTGGGAGGTCAACCGCGAGTCGCGGTCCCAACTCCCCAGTCCGCCCGGCACATACGGCGTCCACTCGACGAGGCCGCCCGGTTCGACCGGCTCTTCGAGGATCTGGATGAACTTCATCCGGGCGAGCCGGCCGTACCCGTCTGACGACGAACCTGCGCCTTGATGCGTCCGAGCATGCCGGCCATACCGCGTAGCCGTAGTGGGCTCACGGCCTTGTCGAGGCCGAGATCGTGGTAGAAGTCGCCGGGCACATCGAGGATCGTCTGCGCCGGCGCCCCGTCGAGACCCTGGTGCAGGATCGACGCGAATCCGCGGGTGGTCGGCGCCTCCCGCGGCGCGCTGAAATAGAGCTGCACCGCGGCGGGATCGACGGCATCGACCGACAGGAACACCGGGGACTGACACTCCGGCACCGGTTCCATGGCCTCGGTGACCAGCTCGGCGGGCAACTCCGGCAGCTCCCCGGCGAACTCGAGAAGCAGCGTGATCTTGTCCGAATCACCAAGCGCCGCAAAGTCGTCGACGATCTCGGCGAGTGCGCGGGGCAGACTCATGAGCCGGGAGGGGGATCGCCCGGCTCGTCGCCGACCGAGATCGGGGCCCGTACCGCGTTACCCCACTCGGTCCAGGAGCCGTCGTAGTTGCGGACCCGATCGAACCCCAGCAGATACGTCAGGACGAACCAGGTGTGGCTCGAACGCTCGCCGATGCGGCAGTACGCGATCGTCGCGGTGTGCGGGTCGAGGTCGCCGTAGATCTCGTCGAGTTCGGCGCGGCTGCGGAAGCGGCCGTCCGATGCCGCGGCCTTGGCCCACGGAATGGAGCGGGCGGTGGGGATGTGTCCGCCGCGCAGTGCCCCCTCCTGTGGGTAGTCGGGCATGTGGGTGCGTTCGCCGGTGTACTCCTGCGGCGACCGGACGTCGATGAGCGGCTCGGTGCCCAGCGCGCCGCGGATCTCGGCGGCGAATGCGCGAATGCGGGAGTCGTCGCGCTCGACGACCGGATAGTCCGACCGTGGGTACTCGGGCACGTCGAAGGAGGTGTCGCGATCCTCCGACATCCATGCATCGCGGCCGCCGTCGAGCAGCCGGACGTCCGCATGCCCGAACAGGGTGAACACCCACATGGCGTACGCAGCCCACCAGTTGCTCTTGTCCCCATAGATGACGACGGTGTCGTCGCGCTCGATTCCCTTGCTGCGCATCAGTTCTGCGAACTGCTCACCGTTGATGTAGTCGCGGGTCACCGGATCGTTGAGATGCAGATGCCAGTCGATTTTCTGCGCGGTCGGGATGTGCCCGATGTCGTAGAGGAGGACGTCCTCGTCACTCTCGACGATCTTGAGTCCGTTGGCACCGAGATGCGCCGACAGCCATTGCGTGCTGACGAGCCGTTCGGGATGGGCATAGCCGGCGAACTTTGGGTTCGGGTCGGTCTCGACGCTCAACTGAAGAACCCCTCTCAGGGTGACGATCCGGTGGGTGCGTCCGTGCAGACACATCGGCGAGAACCCGCGAGGCTCCCGGTGAAAGCCTACCCAGTCAGCGTGCGCCGCGCGTGCACAAGGCGGGTCATTCAGGTGATGACCTGTTGGGGCGTATCGGGCTCCGATGTTGCTAAGTTCCTCGCATGATCGGACCCGGGGTGCGGCCCACCCGCCATGGAATGCGTGCGGTGACAGTGCTCGTCGTCGCGTCCGCGATGTTGTTCCTCGCCGCGTGTTCGTCGGGCACCGACACCTCGTCCTCGCCGACACCGGGTATTGCGACCTCCGGTACGCAGCCCTCCGGGCGCACCCCCTCGTCGACCGTGCCGAGTTCGTCGCCGACGGCGACCGGGGCGGTGCCCGGCCGGTGTACCGAGAACTCCTGCCCGAGCCTGCCGGTGCCGACGTCGCAACTGATGGCAGGCCACATCACCAAGGCGAACGCACCCCAGAAGGTGTCCGGCTATCTCAGCTCGGTGCTCGACGATCTGGACGGCACCTGGGGGCCGTGGTTCGAGAAGCTGGGATGGGGCAATCCCGAACCGGGACGCGTGCTCGTCGAAGACGGTCGATCATTCCACTCCGCGTGCAAGGACTCCGACGGTCCGATCGTGGTCGCCTCCGACACCCCCAACGCGTTCTTCTGTGGCCTGGACAAGGGCCGCGACGGAGCCGGTCAGCGGGTCGAGGGCTCGGTGATCCTGCCGGTCGATGCCTTCGTCGGGATCTGGACCGGTACGTTCCTGGTCGCCGGGCCGCTGGATTCGATCAGCGGGTTCCAGGGTGAGTTCACCGCGGCTACCGTCGTTGCACACGAGTACGGACATGCCGTCGTCGACCGCATCCTGCAGGCGGGTCACCTGCCTGCCACGAGTGAGCCGACCGGGGAGAACGCCGAACTCATCGCCGACTGCCTCGCGGGGAACTGGGCGGCGACGGTGTTGCGGCGCGATGAGCTGTCCGTCAAGGACATCGTGCAGGCGGTGGCGCTGATCCAGAAGATCGGCGACCCCGAACCCGGACAGGGGCACGGCACCTCGACCCAGCGGATCTCGGCGATCACACTCGGCTTCTTCGGTCACTCGCTGACCCAGGGCCAGGGCCAGGGACAGCCGATCGGGTGCCTGAGCAAGTACTGGCCGGAGGTCTTCGGCTCCTAGGCCCGTGGACCGTGGGGTGATCGCGCCGGCCCTCGGTGATCGCGTCGGCGCTCGCTAGTGCGCGGCGCCGGTGCCGGCCCACAGGTCGGCGACCCCGATCCCGACCTGGCGCAGCAACCGGCGGACGGTGGGCAATCCGATGCCGATCACCGAGGAGGGATCGCCGTCGACGGCGTCGACGAACCAGCCGCCGAGCCCGTCGAGGGTGAAGCCGCCCGCCACTTCCAACGGTTCGCCGGTGGCGACGTACGACTCGATCTCGGCGTCGTCGAGGTCGGCGAAATCGATTGTCGCCGAGGATGTCTCACTGGCGGAGCCGACGACCTCGAGGCCTTTGACGAGCACCAGGCGATGGCCGGTGAGCAATTGCGCCGAGTGGCCGCGGACCTCGCGCCACTGCGCGACCGCGACCTCGGGGGTGTGCGGCTTGCCGCTGAGCGAACCACGGAAGAGCAGCATCGAATCGCACGCCAAGATCACCGTGTCCGGTGGCGACTCCGCCTGTGCCTCGACGCGCTCGGACAGCAGGGTGGCGACCACCGCATCGGCCTTGGCCATCGCGAGGCGCGCGACGACGTCGGCCGGGGGAGCCCCGGTCAGATCGTCGAGGAGAGCGTCCTCGTCGACGTCGGAGACAAGCACACGCGGGTTCAGCCCACCGTGCCGCAGCACCGATAGCCGGGCCGCCGAAGCCGACCCGAGGACGACCTCGCAGTGGCGTGCGGTGGAGGGGCTCACCTGCGTCAGTATCGCAAATTGGTGAAGGAGCCCGGCCCGCCCCATTGCGGACGCAGCCGATCGACCGGGCTGCCCCAGTGGTCGCGCAGTGCCGGATCGCCGTCGCCGGCGCTCGCCGATGATGCCGTCGCAAGGACGGCGACCAGCGCGGCGACCTCCTCGTCGGTCGGGTTGCCGCTGACCACGGTGAGGAAGGGCTTCACCGGGTTCTCCGCGCCGCTCACAGCGGGATGTTCCCGTGCTTCTTGGGCGGCATCGTGACCATCTTGCGCTCGAGCAGCCGCAGTGCGGTGGCGATGTGGCCGCGGGTGTGACTAGGCGGGATGACGGCGTCGACGTAGCCGCGCTCGGCCGCCACATACGGGTTCACCAACGTGTCCTCGTATTCCTGCTGCAGCTCCAGGCGCAGCGCGGCGACGTCCTCGCCGCTTGCCTCGGCGTCCTTCAAGCGGCTGCGGTAGACGAATCCGACCGCACCTGACGCGCCCATCACCGCGATCTGCGCGGTCGGCCATGCGAGGTTGACGTCGGCGCCCATGTGCTTGGACCCCATGACGTCGTAGGCGCCGCCGTAGGCCTTGCGGGTGATGATCGTGATCTTGCCGACGGTGGCCTCGCCGTAGGCGTAGAGCAGCTTCGCGCCGCGGCGGATGATGCCGTTGAACTCCTGATCGGTGCCCGGCAGAAAGCCTGGTACGTCGACGAGGGTGACGATCGGGATGTTGAAGGCGTCGCAGGTGCGCACGAAGCGCGCGGCCTTCTCCGAGGCGTTGATGTCGAGGCAGCCGGCGAACTGTGTCGGCTGATTGGCGACGATTCCGACGCTGCGTCCGTCGACCCGGCCGAACCCGACGATGATGTTGGTCGCCCGTTCCGCCTGGACCTCGAGGAACTCGTCGTCGTCGAGAATCCGGCGGATGACCTCGTGCATGTCGTAGGGCTGATTCGGCGAATCCGGGATCAGCGTGTCGAGTTCGAGGTCCTCGTCGGTGAGGCTGTCGGCGATGGAACCGGTGACCGGCGCTGCCACGGGCAGGCGCGGCGCCTCGGCGCGGTTGTTGCTGGGCAGGTAGCCCAGCAAGTCCTTGACGTAGTCGAGGGCGTCCTCCTCGTCGGAGGCAACGTAGTGGGCCACACCGGATTTGGTCATGTGCGTGGTGGCACCGCCGAGATCCTCCATGGTGACGTCCTCGCCGGTGACGGTCTTGATGACATCGGGTCCGGTGACGAACATCTGGCTGGTTCCGTCGACCATCACGACAAAGTCGGTGAGGGCGGGGGAGTAGACGTGGCCGCCGGCCGCGGCGCCCATGATCAGAGAGATCTGCGGGATGACACCCGAGGCGCGGACGTTGCGGTGAAAGATCTCGCCGTAGAGACCGAGGGAGACCACACCCTCCTGGATGCGTGCGCCGGCCCCCTCGTTGATGCCGACCAGCGGTCGCCCGGTCTTGATCGCCAGGTCCATCACCTTGACGATCTTCTCGCCGTACACCTCGCCGAGGCTGCCACCGAACACGGTGACGTCCTGGGAGAAGACGCAGATCTCGCGACCGTCGATGGTGCCGTAACCGGTGACGACGCCGTCGCCGAGCGGGCGGCGCTCGGCCAACCCGAAATTGGTGCTGCGGTGGCGGGCCAGTGCGTCGAGTTCGACGAACGAGCCCTCGTCGAGCAGATGGGTGATGCGTTCGCGGGCGGTCAGTTTGCCCTTCGAGTGGATCTTCTCCACTGCGGCCTCGCCCACCGGGTGCTGGGTTTCATCGAGACGTTGACGCAGATCGGCGAGTTTTCCGGCCGTGGTGTGGATGTCTGGCGCGGCGCCGGACTCGGACGAAGCAGTGGTCATGAACCTCGATGCTAGCGAGACCGATGTGAGCCACGTCAACCGGCCCAAAGTGAGAAGACCTCATGTTTCCGAGTGATCGGTCGGCGACCCGCGGTGATCTGTCCGCGGTGATCGCGGCCGCAGTCGTAGGCTCACTGGTCATGACCCCCGATGCGACACACCCGGTCCCGACGAATCCGATTTCTGGTCTGCGGGAGGCGATCGAGGCCCGCGGGGCCGAACTGGCCGGCACCATCTGGCGGCATGTGGAGGTGGTGGACTCCACCGGATCGACCAATGCCGACCTCGCCGCACGTGCCGAGGACCCCGACATCGTGGGCACGGTGCGCATCACCACCGATCAGACCGCGGGTCGCGGGCGCCGTTCGCGGATCTGGTCGGCGCCCCCGGGTGCCCAGCTGGCCCTCTCGGCGGTGCTGCCGGTGGGCGAGAGCGCCGCGAAGCTCGGCTGGTTGTCGCTGGCGACCGGGCTGGCGACCGCGACCGCGGTGTACCGGCACACCGGGGTGCGCCCGGCGCTCAAATGGCCCAACGACGTCCTGATCGCCGAACGCAAGATCGCCGGCATCCTCGCCGAGTACGTGTCCGCGCCCGGCGGGGGCATCGTCATCGTGGGGACCGGCATCAACACCAACCTGAGGACCGACGAGTTACCGGTGCCCACGGCGACGAGCCTGCGCATCGAGGGCGGTGAACCACTGGCCGCGCCGGATCTGGCCGCCCTGGCGATCGAATACCTGCGCGCGTTGTCCGAGCAGGGCTGGCCCGATCACCTCGACACGATCGCCGCCGCCTACCGGGAGCACTGCGACACCCTGGGCCGGCGCGTTCGCCTGATCCTGCCGGGCGACACCGAGATCATCGGGCAGGCCGTCGACATCGACGACGATGGCCGCATCGTCATCGAACAGGATGGGGGACAACGCTTTCCGGCCGCAGCCGGAGACGTCGTGCATCTTCGGCCGCTCGCGGATCGAGGTTGAGCGGCCTGAGGTTGAGCGGATGGAGGTTCAGCGGGTGCCGGTGCGGCACTTGTGGCCCATCGCCGGTACCAGTGAAAAGATCGGCAGCCCGATCACCAGGTGCATCACCGCAGTGCCGAGGCCGACCGAGAACTGTGCCGAGAGCACCAGCGGGATGATGACCGCCGCGGCGATCAGCAGGCCGACGATCCAGCGGAAGAACTGATCGGGCGACGGCGTGATGATCTGCAGCACGTACCAGAGGGCGCCGGCGGCCAGGGCGGCGAGGAATCCGACCACGGCGAACCAGTATTCGTCCTGGGCGACCGGATTCCACACACCGAACTTGCCCGCCGCGTTCACGCGGTCGACGATCGCCCGGATGATCCACGCGACCAGCCAGGCGGCGAGCCCGGTGACCACACCGGTCATCACGATGCCGCCGACGTACATCCCGACATGGATGTCGGGCCCGATGCGCTTGCGAGGCTGCGGGTGTCCGCCGGCTTGCGAGTACTGCGGTTGGGGGTACGCGGTCGGGTCCGGCGCACCGCGGTAGGCCGGCTCCTGTTGGCTGTAGGCGCGTGACTCGGGCGCGTCGTATCCGGGCTCGTACTTGGCCGTGCGGGGATCGCGGGGATCCCGGGGATCGCGATAGCTCATGGGAGGCTCCTGAACCTGCGGCGCCGTGGGGCACCGTGTGGTCGGGTCTTGTGCGGTCGGTCGGTCTTGTGTGGTCGGGGTCATCCTACCGAGATCGACCGGTGGCCGAGCCGGGCCACGAAGATTCACGCAGTCGGCGTCTGCCGGGGTCCGGGCGGCCGCGCGGCCTATGCTGGCACGCATGGCCTACCCGCGGGAGAACCTCGCACCGGGTGAGCGGGTCGTACTGCACCGGCATCCGCATTGGAAGTGTCTGCTCGCCCCGTTCATCCTGTTCGTCCTCGCCACCGCGGTCGCCGGACTGCTCGCGGGCCTGGTCGACGGGTCGTCGCTGACCGGAGCAGGCGCGTTGGCCGGCTACGTCGTCGTCGCCGTGCTGTGGGCGGCCGCGGCGGTCTGGTTCTTCGCGCGGCCCCTCATCTCGTGGCAGACCACGCACTTCGTGCTGACCGACCGCCGGGTGATCTTCCGCAACGGCATCCTCACCCGATCGGGCATCGATATCCCGATTCGCCGCATCAACACCGTCGAGTTCCGGCATGGACCCATCGATCGGTTGCTGCGGACGGGCACGCTGCTCATCGAGTCGGCGTCCGACGAGCCGCTGGCCTTCGATGACGTCCCGCAGGTCGAACGGGTTCATGCGCTGCTCTACCACGAGGTGCTCGACGTGACCGAGAGCGTCGAGCGTGGCGACTTCGAGGATCGCCACGAGAACGACCCGGACCGCGACGTTTCCCGAGCGGAGGCCGGCCCCGGAAGGTGGGGGAGACACCGATGACCGTCGTGTTGCTGGCCGAGGACGACACCGCCATCGCCGAACCACTCGCCCGGGCCCTGACCCGCGAGGGTTACGGGTGTGAGGTCGTGGGCACCGGGACACAGGCCCTCGCGCGCGTCGCCGACGGCGGGTTCGAGCTGCTCATCCTCGACCTCGGTCTGCCCGAGATCGACGGTCTCGAGGTCTGCCGGCGGGTGCGGGTCCATCAGCCCGAACTGGCCGTGCTGATGCTCACCGCGCGTACCGACGAGGTGGATTTCGTGGTCGGCCTCGACGCCGGTGCCGACGACTACGTCGGCAAACCGTTCCGGCTGGCCGAGCTGCTGGCCCGGGTGCGGGCGCTGCTGCGTCGCCGGCAGAGCCCCGACGACGTCGTGCTCGAGGGTGGGGACCTGCGCCTGGATGCCCGGGCGCGGCGGGTCACGCTCGGCGGTACCGAGCTGGTGCTGGCCAACCGCGAGTTCGATCTGCTGCGGTTCCTGATGGAGCGTGCCGGTGAGGTCATCGGGCGCGACGAGATCCTGACCGAGGTGTGGGGATCGGCGGACCTGCGGTCGTCGAAGACCCTCGACATGCACGTCTCGTGGCTGCGGCGCAAGATCGGTGACGATCGGCACGACCGCTCCCGCCACATCGTCACCGTCCGCGGCGTCGGCTTCCGTTTCGACCCGTAAGGCGAGCTGGCCCCGATGCGCCGACGCATTCTGTACACCATGATCGCCATGTTGCTGGCGGTCGGAGCAGCGCTGGGTATCCCGCTTTCGGTGATCGCCTGGTGGTGGGTTGCCGACAACGCACACCAAACGCTCGACAGCCGACTCAAGTCGATCTCCGATCAACTCATCCGGACCGAGGACGGGCGAGACGCGACGCTCGACCCGGCGCTGCTCGATTCGCCGCCGCTGGCGGCGCTGATACCGGACGAGGGCCGACTGGTCCTCACATACGCGGCATCCGACGGTCGGTCGGCGACGCGTGCGGTCGGCGCGCAGATCGACGGCGCGACGATGTCGGACTCGATCGGCCTCGGCGACGCCGGGTCGCTGGTGCTCGAGATCCCGCGCAGCGACGTACGCAACGACCAGTTGGCCGCGGTGGGCATCGTGACGATCGTCGTCGCTTCGTCCCTGGTGGCCGGGACGGTGGTCGCGGCGGTCACCGCCGGACGCATCGCCGACCCGGTGATCGACCTCGCCGACCGCGCGTCGGCGATGGCGCGCGGCGACTTCCGTTCGGCATGGAAGACCTACGGGATCTTCGAACTCGACCGGGTGTCCCGGGCGCTCGGCAACGCGAACACCGAGATCGCGTTGCGCCTCGAACGTGAGGGCGAGATCGTCGGTGACGTCTCCCATCAGCTCCGCAGCCGGCTCACCGCGATCCAGTTGCGCCTGGACGAACTGGCGTTGCACGACGACCCGGCCGTGGTGACCGAGGCCGAGGCCGCCCTCGATCAGGTCGAGCGGCTGTCCGACGAACTCGATGAGATGGTGGCGGCCTCGCGGGACGATCCGGCCCCGCTGCAGGCAGTCGACGTCACCGAACTGCTGACGCGGCTCGTCGGTGACTTCGAGAATGCCTTCGACGCGCAGGGCCGCGAGGTGACGGTGTCCTTCGCCGGCGAGGTGAGCGCGCTGAGTGCGCAGCCGGGTCGGCTGCGCGAGGCGGTCAGCGTGCTGGTCGACAACGCACTGCAGCACGGCGCCGGACGCTGCCGGATCGACGTCGGCGAGCTCACCGGCGACATGGTGCGTATCACGATCGCCGACGAGGGGCCCGGTGTCGCCGACGACATCGCGCAATCGATCTTCCGCCGCGGATTCTCCGCGGGCAGCGGCGCCGGCCCGGCGGGTAACGGGGTCGGCCTCTCGCTCGCGCGCGCCTTGGTCGAGGCCGACGGTGGACGTCTCGAACTGGCGAACCGGCGCCCGGCCGTGTTCTCGATCGTGGTGCCCTCGGTGGCGCCGGAGCCCGACGGCTCGGCGGCGTCAGAAGAAAGCGGGTCCGCTGGGCGCTCGGAAGCTCCGTCGCGCCGGTCCGAACCCGGCCGGCCCGGACCGGATCCGGGCCTCAGGCGTGACCGAGTTCCTCATCGTTGAGTTCCTCGGCACTGGGATGCAGATCTGTCGATCCGGCGTCGCCGCCACGCAGCTTCTCCTCCGGGAATGCGAATTTCCGCAGTGCCCAGAAGCGAAACGCCATCTGCAGAAAGTTGCCGATCAGATAGTTGAGGACGAAGTCGACGATCACCTGGTCGGTGACGTCGAGGTTGCTGCGCAGAGAAAACAGATTGTTGGCGACGAACAGCGGGGCGGCCTGTACGAGAACGCCGATACCACTGATGGCGAAGAAGAGCAGGGCCTCATGGGTGCGTTCCCGGCCGCCGCGATTCTTGAACGCCCACTCGCGATTCAGGATGTAACTCAGGATCGTGGCCAGGACACCCGAGATGATCTTGGCCACCACGGGCTTGGATTCGAGCACGGTGAGTGCCAGCGGATAGAAGATCGCCATGTCGAAAAGGAACGTCGTGCCGCCGACGATGGCGAATTTGATGAGTTCGTGGTGCCGCATCAGGAGCCGGCGAACCGACTCCGGCAGACGGGCGACCATCTCATCGATGAATGGCACAAGACACGAGTCTAGGACCCGCCGGGCACGCTGACATCACCCCGGTCGGTCATGCGTCCGACATGCCCGGCATGCCACGATGTACCGCGTGAGCTCTTCTGACGGTGACGCGCCCGCATTTCCGGGCGCGCAGACGACCCCGCCCGCGCCCTCGGAGCCACGATCGGCTGCCGGTGCGGGGCGTATGCCGACGGTCACGATGATCGGCGGTGGCCAGCTGGCCCGGATGACCCATCAGGCGTCGATCGCCCTCGGCCAATGCCTTCGGGTGCTCGCCGCCGGACCGGATGAACCGGCCGCGCAGGTGAGTCCGGACGTGATCATCGGTTCGCACGACGACATCGCCGATCTGCGTCGCGCCGCGCAGGGTGCGGTGGCACTGACTTTCGACCACGAGGGCGTGCCCCTGCACCATCTGCAGACGCTGGAGGCCGAAGGGATTTCGGTGTTGCCGCCGTCGGCGGCCCTGCGCTTCGCTCAGGACAAGCAGGCGATGCGGGTGCGACTGAAGCAGTCGGGACTGCCGGTACCCGACTTCGTCGAGTTGGCGGGCGATCTGGGACTCGCGCGTGGCCGGCTCATCGAATTCGGTGACCGGCATGGCTGGGCGATCGTCCTCAAGGCCGTCCGCGGCGGCTATGACGGCCGCGGGGTGTGGATCCTCGACGACCGCGCCGCCGCGCTGGCCGTCTTCGACGCGCAGTTCGACGCAGGCATCGAACTGCTCGCCGAACAGAAGGTGCCCATGCGACGGGAGCTGTCGGCGATGATCGCCCGGTCACCGTTCGGGCAGGGCGGCGCGTGGCCGGTGGTGGAGACCATCCAGCGCAACGGGCAGTGTGCCGTGGTGCTCGCACCGGCACCCGACCTCGGTGCCGAGCTCGCCGTGCGGGCGCAGGAGATGGCGTTGCGGCTGGCCGACGAGCTCGGCGTCGTCGGGGTGATGGCGATGGAATTGTTCGAGACCACCGACGGTGAGCTCCTCGTCAACGAACTGGCCATGCGTCCGCACAACAGCGGCCATTGGACGATGGATGGCGCGGTCACCTCACAGTTCGAGCAGCACCTGCGCGCGGTGCTCGACTATCCGCTCGGTGACACCGCGCCGAGCGCACCGCTGACGGTGATGGCCAACATCCTCGGCGCGCCGTCGGCGCCGCAGATGTCGATGGACGAGCGCCTGCACCACCTGATGGGACGGATACCGGCCGCGAAGGTGCACCTCTACGGCAAGGGGGAGCGCGTCGACCGCAAGATCGGGCATGTGAATATCGTCGGGGCACACGGCGAACAGCTCGCCGCGGTGCGTGAGCGCGCCGAACGTGCGGCGCACTGGATGTCACACGCGGTGTGGACCGACGGATGGGAAGGGCACTGATGAGCGAGTCGACCGACAACGGAACCGAGGTGGCCGGGGCCCAGACGGCTCGCCACGCTCGGGTCGGATTGATCATGGGCAGCGATTCCGATTGGCCCACAATGCAACTCGCGGCCGAGGCGCTGGCCGAATTCGACGTGCCGTTCGAGGTCGGGGTGGTCTCGGCGCACCGCACCCCGCAGCGCATGCTCGACTACGCCACCGGTGCCGCCGAGGCCGGGATCGAGGTCATCATCGCCGGTGCCGGCGGAGCCGCGCACCTGCCCGGAATGGTCGCCGCGTCGACACCGCTGCCGGTGATCGGTGTGCCGGTTGCGCTCCGTCACCTCGACGGACTCGACTCGCTGCTCTCCATCGTGCAGATGCCTGCGGGTGTCCCGGTGGCGACCGTCTCGATCGGCGGCGCTCGCAACGCGGGCCTGCTCGCGGTGCGCATCCTCGGCGCAGCCGACCCGTCGCTGCGTTCGCGGATGGCGGATTTCCAGGCCGGCCTCGAGCAGATGGTGCTCGACAAGGATGCCGCGCTGCGTCAGAAGCTGTTGGGCGACTGAGTTCTTCGAGGTCGGGTCAGTTCTCGTGACGGTGTGGGCCGGGCGGGTCGAGTTGTAATCGGCGCGTCAGGAAACCCAGCACCTGATCGAGTGCGTCCCGGGTGGGTTGCCCTGGCTCGTCGATGAGATCGACCGTCAGAGCCGCGTGCGGTGGGGTCGGCATCGGCGAATCGGGGTTGGCCGCCGAGTCCGGTAGTTCGATCGCGGTGAAGGCATCGCCCAGAAGGCGCCGCAGGTTCTCGAAGCGTGCCGGTGGGGACATCCGATCGCCCTCGAAGCGCACGCCCATGACCTCGAGCCCGGCCGCGCAGCGCGCGGCCACCGTCGACAGGTCGGCGGGCGAGACATCGATGGCCCGGGCCCGGCCGGGGGAGATGGCGGCCGGCAGCGACGGCTGGGCCAGTATCGGGGCGAGCAACCGCTCGTCGGTGGCCATGCCGAGGGCGAATCCGCCGGTGAAGCACATGCCGATCGCGCCGACCCCCACGCCGCCGCACCGTCGGTGTTCGTCGGCGGCCAGGGCGCGCAGCCAGTTGACCACGGGCGAGGTCTTGCCGGTCGCCAGGATCGTGAACTCGCGGCTGACGCATGCGCGGGCGATGGTGCCGAGCATTTCGGCTGTGGAGCGCAGGGTTCCGCGTGCGGCAGGCGAGGGGTCACGGCCGTCGACGCCGTAGGGCGACGGCATCACCGCGGTGGCGCCGATGTCGACGATGCGCCGGGCGAAATCGGCCACCGCCGGGGAGATCCCGGGCATCTCGGCGATGATGATCACCGCGGGACCGCTGCCCTTGCGATACACGCGGCGGGTGGCCCCGAGGTACGTCTCGTCGCGGACGGTGAAGTCCGACAGGGTGTCGTCGGTGGCGCCGTCTCGGCTGCTCATGACGGCTCCAGGGTGCCGATGAGCACCCAGTCGAACGGCTTCGCGAACGGCCGGGCCCCCCGGGCCACATCAGGTGAGTCGGCCGGGACGATGCGGGGACGGACGAGTCGGAAGTGCTTGTTACGGCGCGTGATCCGGCACTGGCCTGCGGCCGCGACGTTGCGTACCCAATCGGTGTCGCGGCCGTAGGTGAGGACGATGGCCAGGGTGTCGTCCTCGACCCACGCCAGGACCGGCGTCGAGTAGCGGCGCCCAGAGGATCGGCCGGTGTGCTCCACCATCGCCCAGGGGGCCAGATGCGGGGCCCACCGACGCTGGATGGGATTGCTGACGACCTTGTTCATGCGAGCGAGGACGGCGGGGAGTTGCATGGCACCACTGTGCCTCATCGCGGCGGCACGCGGGTCAGGACAGGACGATCCCGGCGCGTTCGGTGACCGCGCGCTCTGCTTGAACACCCGACGGATGAGCCACCCACACCAGACCGGCGCCGACCGCCAGCGGGGCCAGGAGATTGCCGACAATGCCTGCGGCGCTGCGCCATTCACGCGTCGAGAGAACCCGGCTGCCGCCGCTGATCGCGGACTCGGCCGCCGCCGAACGTGCCGCGGCGAGTACATCGGGTCCGGCGTCGCCGTCGAGGGCGGGGCCCGAATAGGCCGGGCCGACGATATGATCGCCGTGGATGCGCACCCGGCTGCCGTAGTCGGAGACCCCGGGCGGCAGACCGCCGACCGGCAGGGCGAACGGATCGAGCGGGGCGACGATGAGCTCATCCGCGTCGGGGTACGAGTCGAGTCCGGTGCGGTCGGTGAACACCGCCACCGGTACGTCGGTGGTCGCAGCGGTGGCGCGGGTGTGGACATGCGCGCCGGCCCACCAGCAGCCGAGCAGGATTCCGGCGCTCTGCCAGTGCTCGGGCAAGTCGACCACGATGGCATCTCCTGGGACACAACCGAGTTCGTCTGTGAGAAAGTTCGCGGTCTTGGCCGCCCAGTTGCCCAGGGTCGCCCAGCTGAGTTCGGTACGCTCACCGCTGCGGTCATCGTAGAACGTGAGCGCCGGACGGGACTGATCTTCGATGGCGCCGAAGATGGCGGCACTGATGGTGGGGGAGTTCGTCACGACTTCGGCTTCCGGGTGGGGTATGTGGGAGTTCGCGTGTTCAGTTGACGCACATCGGGCCGTCGGAGCCGGCGGTGATGGCGGAATTGCCGTCCGGCGCGGCACCTGGGCCGGACGCGCCGCCCCCGCCGTCACCGGAGCCGCCGCCCACATCCGATACCGACCCGGGACCGTCGTAGGTGTTGGTCAGCACCGCACGCAGTTCGTGCTCGCCGAGGGTGGAATCGGCCATGACCGGCAGGCCGCCGAGATCCTTGGCGAGCAGTTTCGCGCCGAGGTCGTCGGCACTGTGGGCGAAGACGGCCGAATCCCGCTCGTTCGCGGGATCGCTCATCAGCTTGCCCTGGTGAAATCCCTTGGCGGTCAGGAGGCCTGCCACGTTCTTGGCGAGGCCCTCGATCGTGCCCGCATTGTTGACGTCGACGGTGTATTCGGCGCGTCCGGTGTTGCGGGCGGGATCGAGCAACGAGCTGGTGAAGGCTCGGACCTTGGTCGGATCGACGGTGACGACGCTCTGTTGTCCGTCGTCGCTCCAACCGTGATCGTCGGTGACGGGGATCGTCGCGAACTTCACGTGGCCGCCGCTGAGGTCCTTGAGCTGCTCGGCGAAGGACAGGACGTCCCAGCCGTTGTCGATGACCACCGACCGTGACACCGCGGCCTGTAGCTGCTTCAGTTTGGTCGGGTCGGCCAGGGTGCCGGCCGAGAGCATCTTCTGGGTGAGTGAGGCCATGAACGCCTGCTGGCGGGTGATCCGGTCGAGGTCGCCGCGTGGCAGGTCGTGGCGCTGCCGGACGAAACTCAATGCCTGTGGGCCACCGAGGGTTTGCCTGCCCGCGTGGAACCGCGCACCCGAGAACGGTTCGTTGACAGCCTGTTTGAGGCAGACGTCGACCCCGCCGACCGCCTTGGTGAGGAGTACGAAACCGAGCAGGCCGACCTCGGCGTAATGGTCGACGCGCACGCCGGTGAGAGTGGCCACGGTGTCGATCAGTGCCTTGCGCCCCGCCTGGGTGCCCTGACGCTCGGCCTCGCCCTCGCTCTTGCCTGCCTCGACGGCCTTGCGCCGCGCGCCTTCTCGCGTCGTCCCGTAGGCGGCATTGATCTTGCTCATCCCGATACCGGGCACGTTGACGTAGGAGTCGCGGGGGATCGAGATCGCCGTCGCCGACGAGCCGTCGTTTGGCACGCGGATCAGCAGGATGGTGTCGGTGTTGGTTGCGACGTCATCGCCGGATCGCAGCCAGCGGAGTTCCTCCGGCGACAACGGATTTCCCTTGGCGTCGGTGCGTGAGTCGGTGCCGACGAGCAGGATGTCCACCGCGCCGTCGTCGCCACCGCCGAGCGCCAGCCCGCCGAGGCGGGTGATGTCGGACTCGAGATTGTTGATGCTGCTCCACGCATATCCGGTGCACACCAGGACGACCGTCGAGAGGATGACGATCACACTGCGCACCGCAGCCCGCCCACCACGCCAGCCGGAAAGGATGCCGCCCGGACGCGGGGCGTGAGGCGGCGGCCCGGATGGCTTCGCGCTGCCGGCCGCGGCAGTGCGGTGTTCGCGCTGCTTCGTCGACTTCGGGGTGGCACCCGCGGCGGCACCGCCCGATTGTCCGCGCGTATGGATCTCACCCGAGGATCGCTGCCGGGGGCCGCGCCGGGCCCCGGGATCGGCCGGACGGCGCCGCCCGTCGGCGTCCTCTCCGGTGCGAGGTCTGCGATCGGAGCGCTCGTGCCCGGGGCGCCGGGGGCTCTCGGCAGCGGATTCGGAGGTCTGCGGACGGCGCGCGCGGACCTCGTTGTCACGCGGGCGACCGGCGGGTCGTCTGCGCGCGCCATCGGGGCGGGAGTCCACGGGTGGGCAGTCCTTTGCGGTCGAGGCTTTCTGTTCTGCGGGGCAGCAGTTGCCTGAGTTCCTGACGTTTCTGATGTGGTTTGCGAAAGCCAACGTTACTGAAGTCGGACGTGAAGTCAGTGACGCAACGCCGAGAGACTTCCGCCACCGCTCGCGGTCGGATCGCCACCCGGCGCCCGAGCGCGTTGGTGTGCAGCCGGGCCGCCGGGCAGACTGACCCCGTGCAGAGCGACCAGCAGCCCCTCGAGCCCGCCCCGACCATCTGGCTGATCGGCGCGGCCGGCCAATTGGGAACCGCGTTGCGTGCCGGTGCACCCCGTGAGCGGGATATCCGGGCGTTGACCTCCGCCGACGTCGACCTCGCCGACGCCGAGTCCATCCGCACCGCGCTGCGTGACGTGCGTGCCGGCGACGTCGTCCTCAACACCGCCGCCCATACCGCGGTCGACCGGGCCGAATCCGAGCCGGAGCGCGCCGCCGCGGTCAATGCGCTCGCCCCCGGAGTGCTCGCCGAGATCACCGCCGCCTCGTCGGCCTGGCTCATCCACATCTCCACCGACTACGTCTTCGCCGATGCCGCCGGGGAGCGTGACACCCCGTACGAGCCCGGCGACACCGACCCGGATGCCGCTCCGCCGAGCGTGTACGGCGCGACCAAACGTGCGGGCGAGATCGCGGCCCTGGCCGCCGACCCGGACGCGACGATCGTGCGCACCGCCTGGGTGTACACCGGTGGGCCCGACAGCCCGGACTTCGTCGGCACGATGCGCCGACTCGAACGCACCCGCGACACCGTCGACGTGGTCGACGACCAGACCGGTTCGCCCACCTACGCCCCCGATCTCGCGGCCGGACTCTGGGAACTCGTCGCCGGTGGCCACCGGCCCGGGGTGGCCGGAGCGATCCTGCACGCCACCAACGCCGGTGAGGTGACCTGGTTCGAGGTGGCCCGCGCGGTCTTCGCCGGACTCGGTGCCGACCCGGGGCGCGTGCACTCGTGCCGCACCGACGAATTCCCGCGTCCGGCGCCACGCCCGGCGTACTCGGTGTTGTCGCCGCGATCGTGGACCGAGGCCGGACTCACCCCACTGCGGGACTGGTCGATCGCCTTGTCCGACGCACTGGCCGCCCGGTGACGCCGAACACCGCCCGGCCCCCACATGCGACGGTTGATGAGACCGGAACTCCGGTTGGCTACGCTGACCCGGTGACCTCGAAGCTGGCCGTGGTGACGGTGACCTATTGGTCGGGTCCCCACCTGCAGACATTCCTGACGAGCCTGGGCCACGCCACGTCCGCGCCACCGCGTGTGGTGATCGCCGACAACGGGTCCGGTGACGGTGCGCCGGAGGCGGCCGAGCGTGCATACGACAACGTCACCCTCGTCCACTCCGGCGGGAACGTCGGATATGGCGGCGGGATCAACCGCGCGGTTGCCGCGATCGATGAGGACGTCGACTTCGTCGTGATCGCCAACCCCGATGTGGAGTGGCTACCCGGATCCATCGACGAACTCGTCGCCGCGGCCGCCCGGTGGCCGCGGGCCGGCTCACTCGGACCACTGATCCGCGAACCCGACGGTTCGGTCTACCCGTCGGCGCGCCGCGTCCCCGACCTCGTCTCCGGCACCGGGCATGCGTTGCTTGGTGGCATCTGGAAGGGCAATCCGTGGACCGCGGCCTACCGCGCCGACGACGTCGCGCCGAGCGAGCGGCCCGTCGGCTGGTTGTCGGGGTCGTGTCTGCTGGTGCGCCGCAACGCCTTCGACGAGATCTCCGGATTCGACGAGCGCTACTTCATGTACATGGAGGACGTCGACCTCGGCGACCGGCTCGGCCGCGCCGGATGGCTCAACGTCTACGTCCCCGGCGCCGAGGTGGTCCACACGAAGGGACACAGCGCCGACAAGCGGCCCGAGACGATGCTGCCTGCGCATCACCGCAGCGCCTACCGATTCCAGGCCGATCGCCACCCCGGAGTGCTCCGCGCACCGATCCGGTGGGCGCTGCGGGCCGGACTGGCGGTACGGTCCCGGCTGGCCGTACGTGCAGCCGCCCGGTCCGGCAGTTCACCAACCGGGTCGGCAGCGGCCGCCGATCGGCAAACCCCCGATCGTGGAACCCCCGATCGTGGAACTTCGGATCGTGGAACCCCCGATCGTGGAACTTCGGAGAGGAACACCCCGTGACGCACTTTTCGGTGAGCAACCCCAGAGTCCCCACCGAGGAGGTACCCGACGTCGACATGTCCGACGTACAGGCCGTGGTGCTCGTCGGCGGCAAGGGCACCCGGCTGCGTCCGCTGACGTTGTCCGCGCCCAAGCCGATGCTGCCGACCGCGGGCCTGCCGTTCCTGACACATCTGCTCTCACGCATCCGGCAGTCCGGGATCCGCGACGTCATCCTGGGTACGTCGTTCAAGGCGCACGTGTTCTCCGAACACTACGGGGACGGATCCAAACTCGACCTGAACCTGCGCTACGTCACCGAGGAAGACCCGCTCGGCACCGGCGGTGGCATCCGCAACGTGCTCTCCGAGCTGACCGCCTCGACGGTCGTCGTGTTCAACGGTGACGTGCTCGGCGGCACCGACGTCCGCCACGTCGTGCACACACACCGCGAGTCCGGCGCCGACGTGACCCTGCACCTGGTGCGCGTCTCCGATCCCCGGGCATTCGGATCGGTCCCCACCGACGACGCCGGCCGCGTCACCGCCTTCCTCGAGAAGACCCAGGATCCGCCGACCGACCAGATCAACGCGGGCACCTACGTGTTCCGGCGGTCGGTGATCGAGGACATCCCGGCCGGTCGTGAGGTGTCGGTGGAGCGCGAGGTGTTTCCCGGTCTACTCGCCGACGGCCGCCACATTCACGCCTACGTCGACCACGCCTACTGGCGCGACATGGGCACCCCCGAGGACTTCGTCCGCGGGTCCGCCGACCTGGTCCGCGGCATCGCGCCCTCGCCGGCACTCGGCGACCGCCACGGTGAGTCACTCGTCCACGAAGGTGCCGGCGTCGGACCCGGCGCCGTTCTCATCGGTGGCACGGTCGTCGGCCGCGGCGCCGAGATCGGGCCACGGGCCCGACTGGACGGCGCCGTCATCTTCGACGGCGCGGTCATCGAGGCCGGTGCCGTCGTGGAACGCAGCATCGTGGGATTCGGTGCGCGTATTGGACCGCGCGCCCTCGTCCGCGACACCGTCATCGGCGACGGCGCCGAGGTGGGTGCCCGCTGCGAGTTGCTGCGCGGCGCACGCGTATGGCCCGGCGTGCAGATCCCCGATGGCGGGGTGCGCTTCTCCACCGACGTCTAGGGTGGCGGCCGGGCCGCTCTATTCGTCGCGCGACTTCGCCGCTCTATTCGTCGCGCGACTTCGCCGCTCTATTCGTCGCGCGACTTCGCCGCGGTGAGCACCCCGGGACCCAGCGGGATGACGACCGGCAACAACCGATCATCGTCGGCGACGAGCATCGCCGCCTCCCGGGCCGCATTGGTCATCGGGTCGGTGCGGGCCGGATCGGCGACCGCCCCTTGGGCGGCGGCATCGTGGATGACCAGCACCCCGCCGGGGCGCAGCATCCGGACCGATTCGGAGACGAAGCGCGGCAGGTCCAGACGCGGACCGTCGATGAACACCAGGTCGTAGGTGCTGTCCGACAAACGGGGCAGCACGTCGCGCGGGGTGCCGTTGATCAGCCGGGTGCGCCCGGGGCTGATGTCGGCGCCGGCGAACGAGGCCCGAGCCGCCCGATGATGCTCGAGTTCGGGATCGATCGTGGTCAACACACCGTCGGTGGCCATCCCCGCAAGCAACCACAGGCCGCTGACACCGGTGCCGGTGCCGATCTCGGCCACCGCACGGGCGTCGACGGTACGAGCGAGAACGGCGAGCAGCGCACCGACCGCCGGACTGACCGGCGTGGCGCCGAGTTCGATGCCGCGGGCCCGCGCGGCGACGAGCGCGTCATCCTCCACGATCGCCGACTCGGCGTAGTCGATGAGTGCCGCCCGTGGGTCGCTCGGCTGGGTTTCGGTCATGCTCCGAGGTTAGACATGCCGCCCCGACGACGGCACACGGCGCGCCCGGAGTGTGCCCGGAGCGCCCGAGCAGAGCGCCGATCGGCTTCCTCAGACAACACACAGGGCGCTCATACGACGACCACACTCCGATGGGAGAGGGTTAGGGCGTCGGCCGGAGATGGTGCGGGGATACCTATGCGGGAATACCCACGCTGTGTGTCCGGTTCAGTATGGTTAATTCATCCGGCGTCGCTGCGATGAAGGTAGAGAAGGGAATCGGTCACCGAACGATGAACGATCTCGAGGCGGCTGCAGACACGGTCCCCGGTGGTACCGCGGGATTCGACGCCACCGGCAACGACATGTTGATGCCCACCTGGGACGAACTCGTCCGGGAACACGCCGACCGCGTGTACCGGCTCGCGTACCGCCTGTCGGGCAATCAGCACGACGCCGAGGACCTCACGCAAGAGACATTCATCCGGGTGTTCCGATCATTGTCGAACTATCGGCCCGGCACCTTCGAGGGATGGCTGCACCGCATCACCACGAATCTCTTCCTCGACATGGTCCGGCGCCGCAACAAGATCCGGATGGAGGCGCTCCCCGAGGAATACGACCGGATGCCTGCCGACACCCCCGACCCGCAACAGATCTACGCCGACGCCAATCTTGACGGCGACCTGCAGGCCGCACTCGATTCATTGAGCCCCGAGTTCCGCGCCGCCGTGGTGCTCTGCGACATCGAGGGTCTGTCGTACGAGGAGATCGCCGCCACACTGGGCGTCAAACTGGGAACGGTACGCAGCCGCATCCACCGCGGCCGGCAGAGTATCCGGGACTTCCTCTTGACTCGCGGCCACCGCGACCGCCGTTCGGTGGTGGTCGGGAACTGACCCCGTCGTGGCGGGAACCCCGCATCCCGCCGGGCCGTTGAGTCATTCGGTAGGCTGGGGCGTCGTCCCCGGCGAGGTGGGATCACGATCGGCCGAAGGGGTGATGAACACAATGATGGATGGCCAGCGACGGCAGCCGGAGGCCGGAGTTCCGAGCGAACATCCGGACAGTCTTCGCCGACGCCGCGCATGGAACCCGGCGGCATGGACACCCGCACGATCCTCGTTCACCCCCAACCGCCGGCCGAGTGCACCGCGCGATCGCCGGTTCGCACCCACCGAGCATCTCGCACCCGAGGCCGTCGCCGCCTACGTCGACGGAGAACTCGGGATGACCGCCCACATGCGTGCCACCCACCATCTGGCACTGTGCCCCGAATGCGGGGCGGCGGTCGACGCGCAGATGGCCGCACGGACTCGTCTGCGGTCGTCGGGCACCATGTCCCTGCCCTCCGGACTCCTCGGTCAGCTCAGCCAGATCCCGACGCGCGAGTTCGACATGACCGACCACGCCGATTCGGCGCGCAGCCCGCGCCGCACACACCCCGAGGTGATGCCGGGTGGCCAACCCTCGGCGATACCCGGCCACGACTCGACCCGTGGACGCATGCTGCGCTGGCGGAGCCGCTGACACGTGGATTCTCGAGAACCCCAGGACCCCGCAGCCCACAACCCGGGATCCCAGAACCCTGCTGCGAACTCGGAGCCCGGCGTCGAATGGTCCGCCGGCCACGCCGGGAGTGCCGGTTCTCCCGGCGGTGACGTCCGCAGCAGTGATCCTGGCGGTGATGTCCCGACACGTGCGGTGAGGCACGCTCCGGTGTCCCCGGCCACCGCGCAGGTTTTCGGTCGCCCCACCGGGGTCGCCGGCTCCTTCGCGCCGGGCGGTGGGACCTCTGAACGCCCCGCACCGATGCTAGCGGCGCCGGATCCGGTACTCGCGGAGGCCTTCGGCCGCCCCGAAGGCAGCGACGAAACCCTCCAGCGCGATCCGCTGGCCGCCTACGGCGCAGACGAGCAACCCGAGCCGCCGGCCGACCCATGGCGCGACCCGGACAGCCCGGCGGCGCTGGCCGGGCCCGCGGTGTCCGAGCCCGCGGCCCCGCCGCCCTCGGCCCCCGGACCCAAACTGGGTATCCGCGAAGTTCTCCTCGGCCGCCGGATCGCGTGGCATGCGCTGGCGACGCTGGCCGTGATCGCCCTGCTGATCGGCGTGGTCGGTGGGCTCATGGGCCGGTTCACCGCCGAGGTGGCCGCCCCCCTCAACAGCGATACCGTCAAGCTGTCCACTGACGGTGGGGGCAGCGGTGCGACGCAGGGCTCCCCGGTGGAGCGGGTCGCCAACGCCGTGGAGAAGTCGGTGGTCTCCGTCGATGTGCGGCTGGCGAATGGTTCGGCCACCGGATCGGGCTTCGTCATCAATCGCGATGGCTACATTCTCACCAACAATCACGTGGTCTCCCTGGCCGCGTCGGATCGCACCGCCAAGCTCGAGGTCGTCTTCTCCGACCGCAACCGGGTCCCTGCGCGAATCGCCGGCCGTGACCCCCGAACCGACATCGCCGTGCTCAAGGTCGACAACGTCGACAACCTCACCGTCGCCCAGCTCGGCAATTCGACCGACCTGCGGATCGGTCAGGATGTCGTGGCATTCGGGTCGCCCCTGGGCCTCGACCGCACTGTGACCAGCGGTATCGTCTCCGCTCTGCACCGCGCGGTTCCGCTGCGGCCCGACGCCGAGTCCGACACCGACGCGGTGATCGACGCTATCCAGACCGATGCCGCAATCAACCCGGGCAACTCCGGCGGTCCGCTCGTCGATTCCGACGCGAAGGTCGTCGGCATCAACACCGCCGGCCTCGTTCCGGGCGGCGGCTCGATCGGTCTCGGTTTCGCCATCCCGATCGACGAGGCCGTTCCGATCGCGCAGGCATTGATCCGCGATGGCAAGGTGAATCACCCGCAGATCGGGATCAACGCCAGTGACGTCCGGAATGACCGTGTCCTCGGCGCACAGGTTCGCAACGTCGTCGCAGGCGGCCCGGCCGCGGGTGCGGGCCTGCGCGAGAACGACGTGATCGTCGACTTCAACGGCCGCACGATCGAGAGTGCCGACGAATTGACGGTGGCCGTGCGGACCGCGAAGATCGGGGAGCCGGTCAAGTTCACGTACTGGCGTGACGGACGTACTTTCGAGGGCACGATGACGCCCGCGAGTGACTGAGATGCCCACGAGTGAAGAGGCGTCCGCAGGTGATCGGGCGCGCGAAAGCGGGGAAGTGCCATGTTCGACAGTGTCGGCTGGGGCGAGATCTTCATTCTGATCGTCGCCGGTCTCGTCATCCTGGGACCGGAACGGCTACCCGGGGCGATCTCGTGGACGATGCAGTCGCTACGCAAGGTGCGCGAGTACGCCACCGGCGCCACCGATCAACTCAAGAACGACCTCGGCACCGACTTCGACGACCTGCGCAAACCGCTCTCAGATCTCAACGAACTGCGGGGTATGACGCCGAAGTCGATGATCACCAAGCATCTGCTCAACGGTGATGACTCGGTGTTCAAGACGTTCACCGACGCCGGTACGGCCCTCACCTCGGCCACCGAGGTCCCGTCGATCAAGCCCGTGTCCGCGCCGATGCCGACCGGTCCGGCCGCCGAGCCGGGGCCATCACTGACGAAACCGGCCGCCGAAGCGTCGCCGCCCGTGCCCGCCACCCCCGATGTGCCGACGAGGCATGTTCCCGCGCGCGGGCATCACGATGTGTCCCAGTGGGACGCAACCTGATTCGGCGATCGACCGGTTCGGCAATGCGGGGTCAGTGCCGGGTGGTGTCGATGCCGAGGCTCATCCCGGCCAGTCCACGACGGCGCACGGCGAGGGTGCCGGCGATGGCACGCAGCGCCGAGCCCGACGCCGACTCCGGAGCCGACAGGACGACCGGCGTGCCCGCGTCGCCGCCCTCACGCAGCGCGGTTTCGAGCGGCACCTGACCGAGAAGCTCCACTGTGGAGCCGACCATCTGCGTCAGTCGATCGGCAACGCGCCGGCCGCCGCCCGATCCGAACGGCTCCATCCGCGTGCCGTCGGGCAGCTCCATCCATGACATGTTCTCGACGACGCCGAGGATTTTCTGGCGCGTCTGCAAGGCGATCGCACCGGCTCGCTCGGCCACTTCGGCGGCGGCCTGCTGCGGGGTGGTGACCACGAGGATCTCCGCACCCGGGATGAGCTGGGCGACCGAGATGGCGATGTCACCGGTCCCCGGCGGCAGATCGAGCAGCAAGACGTCCAGGTCGCCCCAGTACACGTCGGCGAGGAATTGTTGCAATGCGCGATGCAGCATCGGCCCGCGCCAGGTCACCGGGGTGTTGCCGCTGGTGAATTGCCCGATCGAGATGAACCGCACGCCATGGGAGGTCGGCGGCATGATCATCTTGTCGACCTGAGTGGGTTTGGCGTCGCTGCCGAGCATGCGCGGGACCGAATGGCCATAGATGTCGGCGTCGAGCACGCCGACCGAGAGTCCGCGTTCGGCCAGCGCACACGCAAGGTTCACCGTCACCGACGATTTGCCGACGCCGCCCTTTCCCGACGCCACCGCGTAGACGCGGGTCAGCGATCCCGGCTGCGCGAAGGGGATGACCGGCTCGGCGGAGTCGCCGCGCAACTTCTTGCGCAGTTCGGTTCGCTGCTCGTCGTCCATCACGTCGAGGTCCACTCGTACCGCGCCCACTCCCGGCACGTCGGAGACGGCGGTCTCGACGCGTCCGGTGATCTCGGTGCGCATCGGGCAACCCGAGACGGTCAGATACACCGCGACATCGACGCTGCCGTCATCGTTGACGGTCACCGACTTCAGCATTCCGAGATCGGTGATGGGTTTGCCGATCTCGGGATCCCGGACCTTCGTCAGGGCCGCGCGGACCGCCGATTCGCTGGGTGTCACTCCTGTAGTCATCACCGACCAGCTTAGCCGTCGGTGAGGACCCGCCGATC
This sequence comes from Gordonia sp. DT30, assembly GCF_049844915.1. NCBI lineage: Bacteria > Bacillati > Actinomycetota > Actinomycetes > Mycobacteriales > Gordoniaceae > Gordonia > Gordonia sp. DT30. The sequence continues at coordinate 68,386 of NZ_JBNCLY010000012.1, forward strand.
AGCGCGCCGGAGTGGTCTGCGGGGTGTTCCGCGGCGCCGGTGCCGGAGCGGGCTGACCAGGCAGGGTGATCCCCGGTGGCAGGCAGATCATGCCGAGACATTGCTGACTTGGTGTGGTGCCCGACGGGGCCTGGGAGCCCGAAGACGGTGCACCGCTCGACGGCGGTGTCGACGGCCGTGATGACGAACTCGACGACGAACTCGGTGGACGCCGCATCTCGGGTATCGGGTTGGTCGGCATGACGCCCGTGGCGTACGCCGCCGCCCAGGCCAGCACGTTCTGCGCGTACTCGAGCGAGTGGTTGTAGCGCATCACCGCGGCGACCTTGTTCTTGTCGGACATGATGTCGGAGACGCCCGCGCACAGGTAACGCCCCGCGGAGTAGGTGGCGTCGAAGATGTTGTTGGGATCAGCTTTGCCGTCGCCGTTGGCGTCGGTGCCCCATGCCGCCCAGGTGCTGGGGATGAATTGCATCGGGCCCAGTGCGCGGGCGTGCGATCCGTCGGTGTTCCTGATCACCTCGTTGCCTGCCAGCGACCCGTCGAGCGCCGGTCCTTCGATGGGGTTGATCGTGGTCCCGTACTGGTCGACCGAACCGTTGTCGGCGTGGTTGGACTCGATCCGCCCGATCCCGGCGAGGAGAAACCACGGCAACTTGCAGGCGGGGTTCTCCGAGGCCACCCGGTCCGCGGCGAGTTTGTAGGCCTGCAACACCACGCCGGGGATGCCGAGCGGCCCCGACGGCAATCCGGCGGACAGCCGGAACTGCGGTGAGGCCGGCGGGGCAGTGGTCCGGGCGGGTGGCGGCGCGAAGCCGAGCAACGACACGGGCTGGGCTGCGGCGATACCCGCGATGTTCACCGGGGCGTCGGCGGCGACCGGCAGCCCGCCGCCGTCATGGGCGCTCGAGGTCGCGGCGCCGAGAACCATCACGCCGACGAGCGCGCTACCTGCGCCCAGCGAGATCGCCCGACGCGAAAGGACCGAGCCGCGGTGCGGGCCCCGAGACCGGTGAAAGGGATGCGGAATCCTCATCGCCGACCCCGATCGCCGGATCTGGTCGTGTCACCTGTCGTCGCCGAATCGACCAGGTCCCCATACGCCGTTGCCAGCCTCGTCACGTCGTCCACTCCGTTGTCGACTTCACACCACTGCCCCCGAGGAGCGTCGCGATCGATGACGGCTGTGGTGACGAGTCGTTCCATCGACCTGCAATGTGGTCCACCATACATATGGGTCGGATGTCCAAGATTGCGAACCCCAGGATTGCTCGGGTACCGAGTCATCTTTCTCCGACCGTCCGACCGTCCGACCGTCTCCGGGTGAAGTCGGTCCGTGGGTTTGATCGGCCGAGCCGGTTCTCGTCGTTACGCCGGTTGTCACCGGCAGCGGGGCGACGGGCCGATCACGACCCGGGGCGACCGGGGCTGCCACGGCGCGCGCGGGGCTCGGCGGGCTGGTCGAGCTCGCGGTCGGCGAGCCGGTCGACGAGGTCGTCGAGCAGATCGTCGAGTTCTTTGCGCAGGTAGTCGCGGGTCACCGTGTCGCCGACGGCCAGTCGGACCGCGGCCAGTTCGCGTGTGAGGAACTCGGTGTCGGACTTGGTCTGCGCGGCCCGCATCCGGTCCTCTTCGAGCGAGACCTTGTCGCGGTTCTCCTGTCGGTTCTGGGCAAGCAGGATCAGCGGCGCGGCATAGGCGGCCTGCGTCGAGAAGGCCAAATTGAGCAGGATGAAGGGATACGGGTCCCAGCGGATTGCCACCGCGAACAAATTGAGCCCGATCCAGACGATGACGATGACGGTCTGGATCGCCAGATAGCGCCCGGTGCCCAAGAAGCGGGCGACGCGTTCGCTGTAGACGCCGACGACGTCGGAGTCGAGGTTGAAGGCCGGGCGACGATGCTCGCGCGGCGTGTCGAGCCGGCGGCCCCGCGGTTCGCTCACGAGGTCACCTCGTCGGCCGGCTCGGTCTCGCGCCAGTCACGCGGCAGCAGCTGGTCGAGGAGGTCGTCGACGCTGACCGCACCGAGTAGGTGCTGCTGATCGTCGACCACGGGTCCGCACACCAGGTTGTACGTCGCGAAGTATCGGGTGACGGTATTCAGCGAGTCCTCCGGTTGCAGATGCGCCAGGTCGGCATCGAGGATGCCGCCGACGATGTTGGCTGGTGGTTCCCGCAGCAACGCCTGTATATGCACGCAGCCCAAATACTTCCCGGTCGGGGTCGAGGTGGGCGGCCGGACGACGAACACGATGCTCGCGGCGGCCGCGTTCACATCGGGGTTGCGTATGCGCGCAAGTGCCTCGGCGACCGTGGTCGCCGCGGTGACGATGATCGGTTTGGTGGTCATCAGACCGCCTGCGGTGTCCGGGGAGTGGGTGAGCAGCCGCCGCACGGGCTCGGATTCCTCGGGATCCATCCGGACCAGAAACGATTCGGCCTCGAGGTCGGACAGTTCGCCGAGCAGGTCGGCGACGTCGTCGGGATCCATCGCCTCGAGGACGTCGACGGCCCGGTCGAGCTCCAGATGTCCCAGCAAGTCCTTCTGATCGTCGGGCGGCAGCTCCTGCAAGACGTCGGCCAGCCGTTCGTCGTCGAGTGCCGCGGCGATCTCGTCCCGGCGCTTGGTCGGCAACTCCCGCAACGCGTTGGCGACGTCGGCGGCGCGCATGCCCTCGAACTGCAACAGGGCCTGGGCGACACCCTGGCCGGGCAGATTCAAACTGCTCTGGGTCATGCCGTGCACGTTGGCCCATTCCACGACGTGGGTCTCGCCGCGCCGCAGTCCGCGCCGGCCGGCGCGCACGGCGACACGCGACACCACCCAGTCCCGGGTGCGGGTGCGCTCGATGCCGAGATCGACGACGGTCACGTCGTGGTCGGCGAGATCGGGCAGATCCGGGTCGATGACGCGGACCCGCGTTTCGAGGATCTGTCCGATCGCCAGCGCCTCGCCCGGCCGCAGGTGCAGCCGACGCAGGCTCACCGTTCCGGTGTTGAGCGTCACCGCATTCGGCTCGATCGAGGTCACGCGCAGCATCGGCACGAAAATGCGGCGTCGGGTCGTCAGCTCGACCGCCAGACCGAGGGCACGCGGTTGCTGGCCGGGCAATCGGACAGAGATCACCGCGTCACGTACACGCCCGATCGATTCGCCGTCCGGACCGAGCACCACCAATCCGACTAACCTGGCCACGAACACCTTGCTCACCGCCGACATGGGAGTAAGGGTAATTGCATCGCACCCCGGGACGTGCGCATGCCCGGTGGCGGGTCGAGACGCCGCCGCCGGCTGCGGACGCGCCGAACCGCAAGGAGTGAGAATGACCAATCCGATCCAGCCGTCGCGGCGGACCCCGGGACTGCCCACACCGCCTCAGGGCTGGCCGATCGGCTCGTATTCGACATATGCCGAGGCGCAACGCGCGGTCGACCATCTCTCCGACGAACATTTCACCGTCGAGGACGTGACGATCGTCGGTGTCGACCTGATGCAGGTCGAGCGCGTCATCGGACGACTCACCTGGGGCAAGGTCGTCGGCGGCGGCGTCGTGTCCGGTGCGTGGCTCGGCCTGTTCTTCGGGTTGCTGGTGTCTCTGGTCGTCACGGGCAGTCCGCTGGTGCCGATCCTGTTCGGTCTGGTCGGCGGCATCATCTTCGGGTTGATCTCGGCGACGATCCCGTATGCCGCGACCCGCGGACAGCGTGACTTCGCCTCGACCATGCAACTCGTCGCCGGACGCTACGACGTGCTCTGCGATCCGAAGAGTGCCGAGAAGGCCCGCGACATGCTGGCGCGCCTCAATCCCTGATGGACGGGCCGTGTTCGGGTTCCCGCCGCTGAGAGGCCTTCACCGATCGCGAGCGGTCCCCGTTCTGGCACGGCCGAACACTTTGTGTTGATCGTCACATATCCGGCGCGATAGCGTAACCTCCAGAGTCGACGGTGACGCGAGACACATATCGCGCCGCCGCGCCGGGGACATCGAGGAGGCTGCGTGCGGCGGAGGATGGGCGGGGTGAGACGTGACCCCGGAGAGGGGACGCGAAATCGGAAGGCATCGTTGGGTATACGCGGCAAGGCGGTCATCGTCGCGGCCGCATTCGCCGCGATGCTGCCGATCGTGACCGCGTGCGGTTCCGGTTACCAAGAAGGCGTGCTGAACCTGTATCCGCCTGCCGATGGCGCGGATTCGGTCAAGATCCAGGCCGATCGGTGCTCGCAGGAGTCCGGTGGCCAGTATCGGATCGTCACCACACCCTTGCCGAAGGCCGCCGACGACCAGCGACTCCAGTTGGCACGGCGGCTCGCGGGCAACGACCACGGTCTGGACCTCATGGGCATGGACGTGGTGTGGACCGCCGAATTCGCCGATGCCGGTTGGCTCGTGCCGGTTCCGCAGGACCAGGTCGGTCAGGTCACCGCCGCCACCTTGGGCGGTCCGCTCGAAACCGCATTGTGGCGCACGCCCACCGACGATCACCAGCGTCTTTACGCCATGCCGATCTGGACCAACACCCAGTTGCTCTGGTACCGCAAGGATGCCGTGCACGACCTCGGTCAGCGCGGTGCGGCCACGACCTGGCAGGGCATGATCGCCGAGGCGGTCAAGAGTGGCGCCCGCGGCGGACCCACCCAGATCATGGTGCAGGGACGCCAATACGAGGGTCTGATGGTGTGGTTCAACTCGTTGCTCGCCAGCGCCGGGGGTCAGGTCGTCGATCCACAGGACCCGGGCAAGGTCACCCTCAACGACACTCCCGCACACCGCGCCGCGACCGTGAAGGCATTGCAGGTCATGAAAGCGGTGGCCACCGCGCCCGGCCACGACCCGTCGCTGAGCAACTCCGACGAGTCCGCCTCGCGGCTCGGCATGGAGAGTGGCAGTGCGCTCTATGAGGTCAACTGGCCCTTCGTGTTCAGCGGTATCCGGGAGAACGCGGCGGCTGGTTCGGTGCCGTTCCTGCCGGATATGACCCGACACAACGACTTCCTCACCAACCTGGCCGATCCGCCGACGCCCGACCAGCTCAAGGAGCTGGTGCCGATCAATGACGAGATCCGGCAGAAGTTCGATTTTGCGCCGTATCCCGGTGTGGGAGACGGGCTCCGGCCGCGGAGCACGCTCGGTGGCCTGAACATCGCCGTCGCGAGCACCTCGCAGCAGCGTGACCTCGCCTTCAAGGCGGCGCTCTGCCTGACCAGTGAGCAGGCGCAGAAGTTCTATTCCATCAATGCCGGTACGCCGCCGGTCAATCGGGCGCTCTACGACGACCCGGAATTCCGGGCAACCTATCCGATGGGTGATCTGATCAAGCGGCAGCTCGAGGCCGACAACGCCGCGCTGCGGCCGAAGTCGCCTGACTACCAGGCGATCTCGACACTGCTCCAGGCGAAGCTGTCGCCGGTCGGGGCGTGGGATCCGGCGGTGCTCGTCGACCAGCTCGCCGACGCGGTCAACAAGGCGATCAACGGGGAGGGGCTCATCCCATGACCACCGGTGACGAGGAGAACGAGAACACGCGTCACGGCCGCCACGCGTTGCCCGAGGGTGAGCAGCAGCCGGGCCCCGCGGAGCCCGGCCTGGATGTGACGTCCCCGCAGACCTTCGGTCCCGCGGTGCATTCGCCGGTGTGGCAGCCCCCGGCGCAGTCGGTGTCAGGACAGTCTCCGTCGGGGCAACCGCCGGCGGAGGTGCCGGCACCGGCGGCCTCGCCCCAATCGGCGGGCGCGGGAGCGGTGACCGCGGTGGCCGATCGTCCGGCGCAACCGGCACCCAAGCCGGCCGCGAAACTCAGCGAGGGCCGAAAAGCCGAGCGGCGACTGGCCTTCTGGCTGGTGTTGCCCGCGGTGGTGATGATGGCCGTCGTCACCGGCTATCCGATCATCTATGCCGTCTGGCTGTCGCTGAACAAGTCGAGCCTCTCGGCACCGGGTCAGCGTGAGTTCGTCTGGTTCTCCAACTATGGGACGGTGCTGTCCGACAGCTACTGGTGGACGGCACTCGGTGTCACCGTGGGAATCACCGTCGTGTCGGTGATCATCGAGTTGGTGCTCGGCATGGCCATCGCCCTGGTGATGCACCGAACTCTCTTCGGGCGCGGCACCATTCGAACCCTGGTACTGATCCCATATGGCATCGTGACCGTGGCGGCGGCGTTCTCCTGGTATTACGCGTGGACGCCGGGCACCGGATATCTGGCCAATCTGTTACCCGACGGCAGTGCGCCGCTCACCGAGCAGTGGCCGTCGCTGGGAATCATCGTCCTCGCCGAGGTGTGGAAGACCACGCCGTTCATGGCGCTGTTGCTGCTCGCCGGTCTCGCCCTCGTGCCCGACGATCTGCTCAAGGCCGCGCAGGTCGACGGCGCCGGCCCGTGGACTCGCCTGTGGCGCATCATCTTGCCGCTCATGAAGCCGGCCATTCTGGTGGCGCTGCTGTTCCGCACACTCGATGCGTTCCGCGTCTTCGACAACATCTACGTCCTCACGCGCGGCTCGAACACCACCTACTCGGTCTCGATGCTTGGCTACGACAATCTGTTCAAGGCGTTCAATCTGGGTGTGGGATCGGCGATTTCGATCTTGATATTCATCTGCGTGGCGATCATCGCGTTCGTGTTCATCAAGGGATTCGGCACCGCGGCGCCGGGTTCCGACAGCGAGGGGAGGTAGGTCGCGGTGAGAACCGGAGCCAAACCGAAATTCTGGTGGGCCATCGCCAACATCTTGGTGGTCCTGTACGCGGTCATTCCGCTGTTGTGGATCCTCAGCCTGTCGTTCAAGCCGGCCTCGAGCGTCACCGACGGCAACTTCATCCCGCGTGAGTGGACCTGGGACAACTACTCCTCCATCTTCTCCACGAGCGCATTCACCAGTGCATTGATCAACTCGATCGGGATCGGCCTCATCACGACCGTGATCGCGGTGGTGCTCGGCACGATGGCGGCCTATGCCGTTGCCCGCCTGGAATTCCCGGGTAAGCGACTGCTCGTCGGGGCGGCCCTGCTGATCGCGATGTTCCCGCAGATCTCGCTGGTGACGCCGCTGTTCAACATCGAGCGAAAAGTGGGGCTGTTCGACACGTGGCCGGGTCTGATCCTGCCGTACATCACCTTTGCGCTGCCGTTGGCGATCTACACCCTCTCGGCGTTCTTCCGGGAGATCCCGTGGGAGCTCGAGAAGGCCGCCAAGATGGACGGCGCGACCCCGTGGCAGGCGTTCCGCCGGGTGATCGCGCCGCTGGCCGCGCCGGGTGTGGTGACCGCGGCGATCCTGGTGTTCATCTTCGCGTGGAACGACCTGCTGCTGGCGTTGTCGCTGACCTCAACCGAACGGGCCATCACCGCGCCGGTGGCAATCGCGAACTTCACGGGCAGTTCGCAATTCGAGGAGCCCACGGGTTCCATCGCCGCCGCCGCCGTCGTGATCACCATTCCGATCATCATCTTCGTACTCTTCTTCCAACGTCGAATCGTGGCCGGCTTGACCTCCGGCGCGGTGAAGGGGTAAGCCATGGCAGAGATCGTCCTCGACAACATCACCAAGCGGTATCCCGACGGTTCGGTCGCGGTACACGGGGTGAGTGTCGACATCGCCGATGGCGAGTTCATCATCCTCGTCGGCCCGTCCGGCTGCGGAAAGTCCACCACGCTCAACATGATCGCCGGACTCGAGGACATCACCGACGGTGAACTGCGCATCGGCGGGGAGCGCGTCAACGAGCGCGCACCCAAGGATCGCGATATCGCGATGGTGTTCCAGAGTTACGCCCTCTATCCGCATATGTCGGTACGGGAGAACATCGCCTTCCCGCTCACCCTGGCGAAGCTGTCGAAGAGCGAGATCGCCACGAAAGTCGACGAGGCAGCCAAGATCCTCGACCTCGGCGCCTACCTCGACCGTAAACCCGCCAATCTCTCCGGCGGTCAGCGTCAGCGGGTGGCGATGGGGCGTGCAATCGTGCGCTCGCCCAAGGCATTTCTGATGGACGAGCCGCTCAGTAACCTCGATGCCAAGTTGCGTGTGCAGATGCGGGCCGAGATCTCCAGGCTGCAACAACGACTGGGTACCACCACCGTCTACGTCACCCACGATCAGACCGAGGCGATGACGCTCGGCGACCGGGTCGTCGTCATGCGTTCGGGTTATGTGCAACAGGTCGGCTCCCCGCAGGAGCTCTACAACAATCCGGAGAACGTCTTCGTCGCCGGATTCATCGGCTCCCCGGCGATGAATTTTCTGCCCGGCCGGCTCGGCAGCGACGGCATCTCGACACCGGTCGGGACGATCGGCCTGCACGACCAGCGTGCGGTGACCGCCGCGGCGGGACAGGTCCACAGCAACGGTGAGGTGCTCGTCGGCATCCGTCCCGAACACCTCGAGGATGCCACCCTCATCGATTCCGAAACCCTCTCGCGCGGTATGAAGTTCACCGTCGGAATCGATGTCCTGGAATCGATGGGTTCCGACAACTACGCCTACTTCCGGATCGATTCGCAGGCCTCGGCCAACGACGCGCTGGCCGAGCTGTCGGCGGATTCGGGTGCGACTCTCGGCGGTGGTGAGATGATCGCCCGGCTGTCACCGGAATCGCAGGTACGCCGTGGATCGAGCGCCGAGTTGTTCTTCGACCCGGCGAAGATCTCCGTCTTCGACCAGCAGTCCGGGGCCAGTCTGCGCGGAACCGATCGGCCTGCGGCTGCCGCCGGGGTGCCCGTGACGAGCTGAGGCGCCTGCGCACTCTCAGCGGCGTCGCCGATGAGGTTGATCGCGGAGTTCGTCGATGATGGTGTCATCCCAGATGTGCTTGCGCACCAGCCGATATCGTTCGCCGGCAAGCCATAGGTAGAGTTCGGCATCGCTGTCGAGGTCGGGCCGGACGTCGGCGCGGCGTGCCATGCGGATCACCGGGAGGAACTCCTCGCCGAACCAGCGGCGAGCCACATCGATACGTCCGAGGAACTCGCCGATCTCCTGACTGAGCCGAAAACCCCAGGCCTCCACCGCCTCGGCGAGTTCGGCATAGTCGAAGGGGTCTGCGAAGCGGATCGTGTCGGCCTGTGCGCCCGACAGTGGTACCCGGGCGAGGAACAGCCTGCGGTGATCCTTGAGGATCAGATCGGCGGGGATGTTGATGCCCTCCGGTGAGATCCGCGTGTGGATCTCGGTGACATAGGCGTCGATCGTGTCGAGGTGACGCGCGATCGCGATCGATATCCGATGGTGGCCGTCGATGACGAAATGCATCGACCCGATGCGGTAGAGCCGAACCGGCGGCATCGACTCACCGCGCCGCTGTGCGGCCGCCAAGCGCTGCCACCGGCTGCGGATCCGCGGAGACGTCGGGCGGAAGTAGCGGTCGAAATCCTTGGTGCGGTCCACACTTCCGACGATCGAGGCCACCTCGACGGTCTGCAGGCCCAGAAAGGTCTCGCCGGTGCGCCCGAGCGCGGCCACCACCTCGTCGAACGGCAGGATGGTGTTGACGTCGGCCGGCTGGCGCGTGAACCACTGCGTCAGCCGGGCCAGCTCGGCGCGGCGACGCATCCGCGCGAAGTCGGCGTCGGCATCGGCGTCGGGGAATCCGGTGTCACGAGCCATGTCTGCGCCTCACGATCGCGAAATCGCCGGTGGTGGTGTCGAAGTCGAATTGACAATAGCCGACCACGTTCATCGAGACGGTGCCCTCGCCGATGATGAGGTCGCGTGGATGTGCGCCGTACGGATGGATGTGTCCGTGCACCATGATGTTCGGCTGCAGCCGCGCGACCAACCGGTGATAGCAGGCGAACCCCCGGTGTGGGCGATCGTCGGCGTCGCCGACCCCGCGGGCCGGGGAATGGGTGAGCAGTATGTGGGGCCGCGGCTGCCCCAGGCCGCGGCGCGCGCGCAAGGCCCACGATCGCATCCGCTGCTGGGTTTCGGTGTACTGATTGGCGCCACCGTTGTAGCGGATGCTGCCGCCGAGTCCGCTGATGCGCACCCCGGCCACCGTCACGGTCCGGCCGTCGGCGTTGACCGCTCCCTGGGGGCCGGGATCGGGACTGGGCAGCCCGGCGCGCGTCCAGCCGGCCCGGCTGCGACGGTAACCGCGCAGCTCACGGTCGTGGTTGCCGGGTACGAACACGCACGGGGCGTCACACAGCCCGGCGAGTACCTCCAGATAGTCGAACGGCAGGTCACCGGCACCGAGGATGAGGTCCGGCTTGGCTTCGAGGCCCACCCCGAAGGTGAGCGAGTCCACCACCTCGTCGGCCACCGCCAGGATGCTCACCACACCCTCACGGTAGGCCACCGGCCGGCGGCGGGTGTTCGGGTGACTCAGAAGGCGGCGTGCGCAGCGCCGATGCCCGGATCGATCCGGACCGGGCCGTCCTTGCTCGGGGCCACCGGGAAATCGAAGATGGCCGTCGGAATATACACCGTCGCACACGAATTGGGGATGTCGACGACCCCCGACAGCCGGCCCTCGATGGGAGCCGAGCCGAGCAACAGATAGGCCTGCTCAGGGCTGTAGCCGAAATTCGTCAGGTAGTCGATGGCATGGAGGCAGGCGCGCTGATACGACAGGTCGGAGTCGAGATAGCGCTGCTCTCCGTCGAGGGTGACCGAGGTGCCGGAGAAGGCGATCCATTCCGAATAGCGGGGCTCGACGTTGCCGGGCATGAAGATCGCGTTCTCGTGTACGCCATAGGTCGCCATGCCGCCCTTGATGAGGTCGACGTGCAGATCGAGGAATCCACCCATCTCGATGGCGCCGCAGAAGGTGATCTCGCCGTCACCTTGCGAGAAATGCAGATCGCCGAAGGAAAGGTTCGCGCCGGGTACGAACACCGGATAGAAGATGCGCGTGCCCTTGCTGAGGTTCTTGATGTCCTGGTTGCCACCGTTCTCCCGAGGGGGAGCGGTGCGCGCCGCCTCGGCGGCGACGCGGGTGAACTCGTCGCCGGCCAGCGCACCGAGGATCGCGCCGTCGGGCTCGGGCGGCAACGCGAGCGGTGGCACGCGCTCCGGGTCGGTGGCGATCAGTGCGGCCTCCCGGGCGTTCCACCTGCCGAGCAATCCCGTCGACGGCGCGGTGCCCATCAGGCCCGGATGCACGATGCCGGTGTACTTCACGTGGGGCACATGCCGACTCGTCGCCGACTGGCCGGAAAAATCCCAGATGGCCTTGTATGCGTCGGGGAACTGTTCGGTCAGGAAGCCGCCGCCGTTGAGCTTGGCGAAGATCCCGGTGTAGCCCCAGCCCTGGCCGGCCAGTGGCCCGGAGTCCTCCTGGGGGATGGGTCCGACATCGAGAATGTCGACGATCAGCAGATCACCCGGCTCGGCGCCCTCGATCGCAAACGGACCCGACAGCGTGTGCACATTGTTGAGCGGGGCGTTGAGGATGTCGTCGGCGGAGTCGTCGTTGTGGATCGCACCGTCGAACCATTCGCGGCAATGCGCGCGAAAGGTGTCACCCGGTTTGACCGTCACCGCCGGTGGGATGTCGGGGTGCCAGCGATTGTGTCCGACGATCGGCTGATCGGTGAACGACTTCGACGAATCCAGCGGAAAGATCAACTCGGGCATTGTGCCTCCACACCGTATGGGCGATTCGATACTCATCGAGATGCTGATGCGACCATGTGTCCGGTGACGTTACCGCGCGCAACCCGCCCGCGCCCTGCGAAAGGCGGCGGGGGCCCGGTGCGGGGTGCGCCGATGTCTTACCCTCGAGACGTGCCCACCTATGTCTTCCGGTGTGCCGGTGAGTGCGCCGACATCGAGCAGAGTCATCCGATGACCGACATCCCCGAGGCGGTGATCTGCCCCGACTGCGGTGCCACCGCGCGTCGTACGATTGCGGCACCGCGACTGGGCGCCGGGCGGTCGGTGGCGATGCGTCTGGCCGATGCCACCCGGGCCACCGCCGAGCGTCCCGCGGTGGTCACCTCCGTTCCCGGGTCGCCGGGCACACCGACCCCGGTGTCCAGAAATCCGCTGCACCAACGTCTTCCGCGTCCGTGATCGATCCCGGCCGGTGCTGACGTGCGCCCGAGCGAGACGCCGGGGTCGTGCGGACGATACCGTCGACAACCGTGAGCCAGTCCATCACCGACAACATCAACGGGTATCTCGTCGAGACGCTCGGGTCTCAACCGCAGCGTGCCTCGGTGACCTTCCTCGGCGTCGAGCCCATCGAGGTGGCCCGATTCGCCGTCGGCGCCGAGGTCCTCTACGTGACCCTCGGCTGCGCGCGGCATCCGATGGCCGATCCCGCCGACCTCAACCCGGACCCGGTACGTGGGCCACGCGCCGAACTGGTGATCCGCATGCACGCCGCGTCGCCGCTGCCCGGCCTGCACCGGCGGCTGGCAGCCCTGGCCGCCGCACCGGCCGTCGAAGGTCTGGTACTGACTGCCGATGCACTGCTCGACCTCGGTGAACCCCTATGGGATGGAGCGCCTTTCACCGCGGTGATGATCGTCGACGACGAACTCGGCAGCGTGGCGCTGCCCGATCCGATGGAACCGGCGAGATTCCTGCGAGCGATCCCGATCACCGCCAACGAGGCCGCGTGGTTACGCCTCAAGGGCGTCGACGCATTGCGTGAGGCGTGGAATGAAGCCGGCATCGACCTCGCCGACCCGGACCGGTCGCCGGCGACGATGTGATCGCCGCGCCACGGGCAGTGGCGTGTCAGAGCCAGTGGTGGCGGCGCAGCACGAGCCACAGACCGCCGCACACGATCACCAGAAACAGGCACACCACACCGAAGCCCTGCGCGTCGTGCATGGCGGGCAGGACGTCGAAGTTCATTCCGTAGAGCCCGGCGACCATGGTCGGGATGGCTCCGATCGCGACCCATGCGGAGATCTTGCGCATGTCGCTGTTCTGCTGGATGCCGACCTTCGCCGCTGCGGCGTCGAGCAGCGACGACAGCACCTCGTCGTACTCCACGACCCGGTCGATGACGGTGGTCAGGTGATCGGCCACATCGCGCAGGTAACGCCGGACCTCCTTGGGGACCAGCGGATTGTTTGCGGTCAGCCGCGACAGCGGGGTGGCCAGCGGAGTGACGGCGCGGCGCAACTCGAGGACTTCGCGCTTGAGGAGGTAGACCGGCTCGATCCCGAGCCACCGTTGCTTGTTGCCGAATACGGTTCCCTCGACGGCGAGGACATCGGTCTCCATCCGTTCGCTCACGACGAGATAGCTGTCGACGACGAGGTCGGCGATGGCGTGCATGACCGCCGTCGGCCCGAGCGCGAGACGTTCCGGACGCGACTCGAGCCGCCGGCGCAGGCCCGACAGATGGGTGTGATCGCCGTGCCGGACGGTGATGACGAAGTCGGGCCCGGTGAAGATCATGATCTCGCCGCTCTCGACGACCTCGCTGGCCTTCTCGATCGACTCGTGCTCGACGTATTTCACGGTGCGCAGCACCAGGAACTGGGTGTCGTCGTAGATCTCGAGTTTCGGCCGTTGATGGGCGTGCACGGCGTCCTCGACGACAAGTTCGTGGAGCCCGAACACCTCGGCGACACCGGTCATCTGCTCGTCGTCGGGAGCGTGCAGGCCCAGCCACACGAACCCTTCCCCGCTGCCGCGTACCTGCTCGAGGGCCTCGGCATACCCGATACGTCCGGGCTGTCGATGCCCTTCGATGTACACCGCGCAATCGACGACGGCACGTGCGATCGGCACCGGTATCCGGGGCAGCGGTGGGCGCTCACGCCGACCGGTGGTGAATCCGAGGCTGGGCCGCAGGTGGGGCATCGATGGCACGGTTGGGATGCTACGCGTCGGACTGTGCAGGCGGGTCGCCACGACCGATGGGCGCGCAGAGCGTGGCAGTCGGTCCGAAACATGTCGCACGATACGGTGAGTGCCGTGCGACATCGAGTGACGGGCGGTACGGCCGCGACCTTCGTGGCGGCGTTGATGCTGCTGCTCGCGGTACTCACCGGATGCGCGAGCGATGACAACGGCGATGTCGGCCGGCCGCTGGTCATGGGCGCGTCGGGCACACCGGAATCGCTGGTGATGGCACAGATCTACGCCGGTGCGTTGCGCGGTGCCGGCGCCGACGTGTCGCCGGACCCGCGCATCGGCGACGACGGGGCACTGCTTGATGCGATGAGCCGCTCCGAGGTCGACCTCTTCCCGGCGTTCACCGGCCGGCTGCTCGCCGAACTGGCACCGGCATCGGCTGCCACCCCCGACTCCGGTAACGCGGCCGGAGACGGACCCGCCGCGGCCGATCCGAATGCCGACGCCCGATATGTGGCTCTCAATCGCTCGTTGCCAGAAGGTGTTTCGGTCGGTGATGCGACGCCGGTGAGCGTCACGCCGCAGTTGTTCGTGAGTAATGCCACCGCGGCGGCGGCCGGGGTGAGTGACCTGTCGGGGTGCGCGCGGCTGCCCGCCGGGCTGCTCGTCGTCACCACCGACGAGCCTGACGCCCGGACGCTGCATGCATTCGCCGATGCCGGCTGCCGGTTGGGGCCGGTGGCACGCGTGGGTGACGCGCGCACGGTGCTCGAGCGCGTGGCGGCGGGCAACGCGCTCGGCTTGTTGACGCCGTTACAGATCGCCGGTGACACCGCATCGGGCCCGGCCGGGCAGGTCGAGGCGCTGTCGGCGCCGTCGGGTTCCCAGGGTGCGGCGGCCGGTCCACCGGCAGAGGTGCTCGTGCCGGTGTATCGCACCGCCGCGCTGACCCGTGACCAGGTGAAGGCGATCAACCGGGTGGCCGGCGAGATCACGACCGCCGACCTCGCCACCCTCGCCGGAAGGGTCCGGGCCGGGTCGAATCCGGCCGGCCTGGCGGCCGACTGGCTCAACGAACACGGGATCTAGCGACCGGGGGATCTGGCGACGGGGAATCTGGCGATCAGGTGCTTTATTGACCACGGGCGCGGCGGTCCGCCGACCGCAGGCGGATCGAGCCGAGCATCGTCCGCCCCGGTGGGCTGGTGTAGTTGTCTTCGCCGGTCGTGCGCAGCTCGACGAACGCAGGCAAGCGGCGTAGGTGCGTCGCCAGGTTCTCGCGCAAGGTGATCGACGCGGCGGCACATCCATGACACTGACCGCGCAGGGCCACGGTCACCACACCGCCGGTCACGTCGACCAATTCGACGCGCCCGCCGTGCGCCGCGGTGTACAGACCGAATTCGCCGGCCAGCACCTCGCGAACACCCGCCTCGAGTTCCCGGTCCCCGCCGCGGCGCACCGCGGCGATGGCGGCCGGCACGTCCGGGCCGCCGTCGGGCTCGGTCACACCCGGCTCGGGCCACCCGCCGGGCTGCGACAGCGCCTCGAACAATGCCGCGCGTACCCGTGCACCGCTGGTCCGTGCCGTGTGGCCGGCGGCGAACGTGGTCTCGATGGCGCCCGGCGCAACGTGCACCGACCGCAGGGTCGCGGAACCGACGAGGTCGGCCACCGCAGGCGGGAACCCGACGTCGGCGGGGTCACCGGCCACGAGGGTGGCCTCGGTGCGGATGAGGCCCGGACCGACGCGCCAGCGGATCACGTCGGGATGGTCGCGATCGAGCGGTGCGGGCAGCAGCATGATGGTCATGGCGTTCACCCGGTGATCGCGGCGGTGATCTGGTATCCCAGGAAGCCGGCCACCCATGCCAGGACGAACATGTAGGTCCACGCGATCAGCGGCCAGCGCCACGAGTTGGTCTCGCGCCGGATCGTGCCCACAGTCGACATGCATTGCAGCGCATAGACGAAGAACAGCAGCAGCGCCACAACTGTCGGCGGGCCGAACAGTGGGCGTCCCTCGTGTGGCCCGTCGGTGTAGGTCATCCCCGCCAGCGCCGCCGAGGGATCGTCGGCATCCTGGGCCGCGCCGATCTGCCCGAGCGTCGACACCACCACTTCCCGTGCCGAGAACGATCCGAGAATGCCGATGTCGATGCGCCAGTCGAAGCCGAGGGGCGCGAAGACCGGCTCGACGGCCTTGCCGATCGACGCCGCGAAGCTGTTGTCCATCACGTAGGAGCGAGCCTGCGCGTCCGCGGTGGCGGCGGCGTCGTCGGGGCTCGCGCCGTGCGCGACGGCCACCGCGGTCGCGTCCTGCCGGACCTTCTCGGCCTGTGCGGTGTGCGCGGGCAGCGACAGCAGAATCCACAGCACGATCGAGGTGAGCAGGATGATCTTGCCGACCTTGCGCAGGAACGTCCTGGTGGAGTCCCACATCATCAGGGCCACCGATTTCACCGCGGGCAGCCGGTAGGGCGGCATCTCCATGTAGAAGGGCATGAGCCCGCTGCGCAGTGGGCGGCTGCGCTTGAAGACCGCAGCGGCGGCCATCGCCGAGACCCCGCCGAGCACGTACAGCGCGAACATCGCCGCACCCTGGGCGTGGATCGGGCCGAAACGCGCATCCGACGGGATGAGCAGCCCGGTCAGCAGCACGAACACCGGCAGTCGCGCCGAGCACGTCACCAGCGGTGCCGACATCGCGACCGCGATGCGATCCTTCGACGACGGGAGGGTGCGCGCGGCCATGATGCCCGGCACCGCGCAGGCGAACGACGACAGCATCGCCACGAAGGCACGTCCCTCCAGACCGGCGCGGCTCATCACCCGGTCGGTGAGGAACGCCGCGCGCGACATGTAGCCGACGTTCTCCATGAGGGCGATCAACAGGAACATCAACACGATCTGCGGCACGAACACGAGCACGCCGCCGACCCCACCGATCAGCGCCGTCGACAAGAAGTCGCCGAGAATCGGCTGGGTCACATGGTCGCCGACCACGGTTCCGAGCCACCCGAAGAATGCCTCGATCCAGTCCTGGAACGGGGCGGCGACGGTGAACACCACCTGGAAGAACACGAACATGACGGCCAGGAACGCGAGCGTGCCGAAGACCGGATGCAGCAGTACCCGGTCGACCCGCGACGTCGCCGAGTGTGCGCGCGGCGGCTGATAGTCCGCCATCGCGAGCACCGAGGCGGCCCAATCGGCGAGCATCGGACCCGAATCGGTGGGCGGGTTCACGGCCGGACGACTCCACGAATCCGGATCGCCGAGCAGGGTGCGCACGGGTTCGAGGGTCGACTTCTTGGTTCCGACGACCGCCCGCACCGGCACGCCGAGCGCGTCGCCGAGGCCGCTCGGGTCGATCCGCCCGCCCCGGTGTTCCATCTCGTCGGTCATCGTC
This sequence comes from Gordonia sp. DT30, assembly GCF_049844915.1. Classification (NCBI taxonomy): domain Bacteria; kingdom Bacillati; phylum Actinomycetota; class Actinomycetes; order Mycobacteriales; family Gordoniaceae; genus Gordonia; species Gordonia sp. DT30. The sequence continues at coordinate 85,563 of NZ_JBNCLY010000012.1, forward strand.
AGCACGATCGCCACCGGGATGTCGAGATTCAGCGTTTCGGCGACCAGGGTCAGTGAGCGTTGTAGCACGGTCGAATCGACGACGACGATCACCGCGTCCGGTGGGAGGGCACCGTCGAGGTCGCCGGCGAGCAGATCGGCCACGACCCGTTCGTCGGGGGAGATCGGGTCCAGGCTGTACGCGCCCGGCAGATCCTCCAGATTGATCATCGCGGTCGTCGTGGCCGTGCCGGCGCCCCGGCCCTCGGCATGAGTGGAGTGTTCGGGTACGTGGACCCGGCAGCGGCCGACCGACCGGGACAGGGTGACGCCGGGATAGTTGGCGGTCTTGAGGCGCAGCCCGGTCAGCCCGTTGAACACCGAGGTCTTGCCGGCGTTCGGGCTGCCGATGAGCGCCACGGATTCGATGGGGGAGCCGACCTCGTCGACGTCGGAGGCGTCCGACCCGGGCGCGTGGCAGTCGCTCACGACTGCACCGCGCACTCGATGTGGGCCGCCTCGCGGGCACGTAGGCACATCTCGTAATCGGCCACCCGGTACACGCATGGGTCGCCGAGGAGCGCGCGCCGCACCTTGGTGACCGTGGCACCCGGGGAGAATCCGAGGCTGACCATGCGGCGGCGGACCTGTGGCGGACAGGAATCGACGTAGCCGACGACGCGCGCCGATTCGCGCACCGTCAGCCGGTTCATCCCGATCGTGGTGCCGACCTCAGGGTTCGTCATCGCCGCTGCCTCCTTTCGGGTACCCATCCCGTGATACCACTACATCATAGGATCGGCTTACCTGAGCTGACAGGGCCGATGGTCACCAACGGCGTGAGAAGATCATGGGCGCGAAACAGGGGCCGTCCCGGCGGGACGGCCCCTGTTCGAGGTATGCGGGGTCAGGACGCTTTCGACAGTGCCAGCGCGGTGACCTTGGCGGTGATCCACTGGTACTTGGAGGCGACCAGCCGGACCCACAGATCGAGGATCTTCGCGTCGGTGCCGACGAGGATCCGTGCCTTGTTCTTGCGGACACCGTTCAAGATGATGTCGGCGGCGTCCTCGGAGGTCGTCCGCGCCAGGTAGCGGTCGAAGAAGTTGGCGGTGGCGGTTGCGTCGTGATCGCCCGAGACGGTCGCGTTGCGGGCGATCGCGGTCTTGATCCCGCCGGGATGCACACAGGACACCTTGACCGGATGCTTGGCGACGATCATCTCCTGGTTCAGCGACTCGGTGAAACCGCGCACTGCGAACTTGGCGGCATTGTAGGCGGCCTGACCCGGCTCGGACAGCAGACCGAACAGCGACGAGGTGTTGACGATGTGGCCGTCTCCGGAGGCGATGATGTGCGGCAGAAAAGCCTTGGTGCCGTTCACGACTCCCCAGAAGTCGACGTCGAGGACACGCTCGATGTCCTTGAATTCGGTGCGTTCGATCTCGCCGTGGTGGGCGATTCCGGCGTTGTTGAAGATGACGTTGACCTTGCCGTAGTGGGCGACGACGGTCTCGGCGTAGTCGAGGACCGCCTCGCGTTCGGCGACGTTGAGGATCTGGGTGTGTACCGGTGTCCCGATCGCGGTGATCAGCCGTTCGGTCTCGGCCAGGCCTTCGGGATTGACATCGGAGATGGCCAGTTTCGCGCCGAGCCGGGCCAGTTTGACCGCGAGGTCACGGCCCATCCCCGATCCTGCTCCGGTGACGACGACGACCTTGTCGTGAAAGTCCTTCATGTGAGCCTCTTTTCGTGTGTTCGGGTAGGTCAGGCGCCGACGGTGGCCGGGGCGGCCGGGGTGGCCGTGACGGCATCCGCTCCGACGATGTCATATGCAGCGGTGTCGAACTTCTTTGTCTCGCGGCGGAAGTCGAAGGTGAAACCGGGCCACAGGGTGGTGATGTTGCCCTTGGCGTCCTTGTACCAGGACGCGCAGCCGCCGTTGACCCACACGCTGTTGCGCAGTTTGTGCTGGATACCGGAGTTGTATCGGTCCTGGGCCTGGGCGGTCACCTCCACGCGTTGCGCGTTGCGCGCGCGGGCGGTGGCGATGTAGTCGGCCAGGTATTTCAGCTGCGACTCGATCATGTAGACCATCGAGGTGTGGCCCAGTCCGGTCGACGGGCCGATCATCAGCATCATGTTCGGGAATCCGTGCACGAACGAACCCTTGTAGCCCTGCATGCCGGTCTCGCCCCACACCTGCGCGAGACTGCGTCCGCCGACTCCGGCGATGCGGGAGAACACCGGCGAGTCGGTGACGTGGAAGCCGGTGGCCACGACCAGGATGTCGACGTCGTGCGCAGTGCCGTCGGCGGTGACGATCCCGGTCTCGGTGATCCGCTCGATCGGGTCGGTGATCACGTCGACGTTGTCGCGGTCGAGGGCGGGATACCAGGCATTGGAACGCAGGATGCGTTTGCAGCCGATCTGGAAGTGCGGGGTCACCCGGGCGCGCAGCTGCGGGTCGCGGACGCCGCGGAAGATGTTGGCGCGGGCCAGGATCTCGACCGGTTTGAGGGCGGCCGGGGAATAGGTCATCCCGAAGGCGACGAACTCGTTGAAAACGTAGATGCCGGCCCGAGAAGCAGTTTGGACGGCGGGCAGGTGCTTGTACATCCAGTGTTCGGCCCGCGTGTAGGGACGCTCGGTGCGGGGCACGATCCATGGCGCGGTGCGCTGGTAGACGTCGAGGTGACCGGCGATGGCGGCCAGCTCCGGAACGATCTGGATCGCCGACGCGCCGGTGCCGATCACCGCGACCCGTTTGCCGGTGACGTCGACCTCGTCGTTCCAGCGAGCCGAATGCATGATGGTGCCGCCGAAGGAGTCGATACCGTCGATGTCGGGCAGGGTGGGCTCGCAGAGGGGGCCGACGGCGCCGACGAGATGTCTTGCGCGGTAGGTGTTCTCGTCGCCGTCGGTCAGGGTGTCGACGACCCAGCGGGCGGCATCCTCGTCCCACCGCGCCTCGATGACCTCGGTGTCGAAACGCGCCTTGGGCCGCACGTCGTACTCGTCGGCGACCGCGTTGATGTACCGGTGAATCTCGGGCTGGTGCGAATACGATCGTGACCATCGTGGGTTGGGGGCAAAGGAATAGGAGTAGAGGTTCGACGCCACGTCGCAGGCGGCGCCGGGATAGGTGTTGTCGCGCCAGGTGCCACCGAAATCGCGCCCGCGGTCGAGGATGACGTAGTCGTCGACACCGGTGCGCGCGAGCGCGATGGCCGCACCGAGGCCGGAGAAGCCGGCTCCCACGATGGCGATCTCTACATCATGTGTTGTCATGGTGTTCACGATAGAGATCTATTGAACGTTCGTCAATAACTATTGAACGCCGATCAATAGGCTAGGGTGGGCCTGTGACCACGAGTAACTCTGCGGCATCGGCCGCCACCGCATCGGGTCGGCGTACCCGCATGAGTCCGCAGGCGCGACGCGACCAACTGATCGCCCTCGGACTGGCGATGGTCGGGGAGCGGCCGCTGGAGCAGGTGTCGATAGATGCGATCGCGGAGGAGGCCGGGGTTTCGCGGGCCTTGCTGTTCCACTACTTCGACTCCAAGCAGGATTTCCACGTGGCGATCGCACGCGCCCAGGCCGAGGCGATGCTCGAATGCACCGCACCCGAAGAGTCGCTCGGCGATCCGCTGCGCATCCTGACCGCGTCGATGTCGGCATTCGTCGACTTCGTCACCGATAACCGTAGCGCCTACATGGCCCTGATCCGGGGCGCGGCCAGCGCCGATCCGGCCATGCGGGAGGTCTTCGACCACACCCGCTCGGTGATGGCCGGCCGGGTTCTCGATCATGCGCCCGCGCTGGAGATCGAGCCGACACCGGTTGTCGAGATGACGGTGCACGGCTGGATCGCGTTCGTCGAACAGACCACCATCTCGTGGCTCACCGACCCGCTCATCACCCGCGACGAACTGCTGGCCGTCATCAGCTCGGCGCTTCCTGCGCTCGCATCGGCAGTCGGTGCCGTGCTGCCGACCGCACCCTGACCCCACGCGCTGGCGCCGACGCGCCGAACCGCAGTCGCGCAGAGCCGCGGCCCTCGGATGACCGTGGGCCGCGGCTCTGGGCCTGAAAGCGCTTGTCGCTCAGGCGCTCACGTCAGGAGAATGCTCCGTCGACGATCTCCTGCTGCTCGACGGCGTGCACCTTGCTCGAGCCCGACGACGGGGCCGACATCGGACGCCGCGACACGCGACGCAGACCCTTGAGAACATCCGGCAGCAACTCGGGCAGCCACAGACCCAGGAACGGCCACGGACCCTGGTTGGCCGGCTCCTCCTGAACCCACACGAAGTCGTCGGCGTTGCGGTACCGATCGAGCGTGTCACGCAGACGACGATGGGGCACCGGGTAGAGCTGCTCCACACGCACGACCGCGACGTCATCGCGCTCGTCCTTGTCGCGGCGGGCGGCCAGCTCGTAGTAGAGCTTGCCGCTGACCAGCAGCACCCGCTTGACGGCGTCGCGTCCGGCGCCCGCGGTGAACCGGGGGTCGTCGATCACCGAGCGGAACTTGTCCTCGGTGAAATCCTCGACCGGGGAGACGGCGGCCTTGTTGCGCAGCATCGACTTCGGGGTGAAGACGATCAGCGGCCGGCTGATGCCGTCGAGGACGTGGCGGCGCAGCAGATGGAAGTAGCTGGCCGGCGTCGACGGCAGTGCGACCGTCATCGATCCCTCGGCGCACAGCTGCAGGAACCGCTCGATGCGGCCCGAGGTGTGGTCGGGTCCCTGGCCCTCATGGCCGTGGGGAAGCAGCAGCACGACGTCGGACCGCTGGCCCCACTTGGCCTCTCCGGAGCTGATGAACTCGTCGATGATCGACTGTGCGCCGTTGACGAAGTCACCGAACTGCGCCTCCCACAACACCAATGCGTCGGGATTGCCGACCGAGTAGCCGTACTCGAACCCGACGACCGCGAACTCCGAGAGCGGCGAATCGTAGGCCATGAAGCGACCCAGTGAATCCGCACCGTCGCGCGGCGTCAGGTGATTGAGTGGCGTGTACTCCGACCCGTTGTCGCGGTCGATGAGCACCGAGTGACGCTGGGTGAATGTGCCACGGCGCGAATCCTGGCCGGACAGCCGAACGGTACGGCCCTCCCGGACGAGCGAACCGAAAGCCAGCAGTTCGGCGAACGCCCAGTCGATGCCGCCGTTGGTCGACATCTCGTGGCGGCGCTTGAGCACCGGCTTGACGCGTGGATGCGGGGTGAACCCCTCGGGCACGTTGAAGAAGACATCGCCGATCTCGGCGAGCACCGACTTGTCGACCGCGGTCACCAGTTTCTGCGGCAACGGCTGATCGGCCTCGACGGACTCACTGGGCTCCGGCCGGAACTTCTCGAGCTCCTTGACCTCGTTGAACACCCGCTCCAATTGGCCCTGGTAGTCGCGCAGCGCGTCCTCGGCCTCCTTGGTGGAGATGTCACCGCGGCCGATCAGGGCCTCGGTGTAGGACTTGCGAACGCCGCGCTTGGTGTCGATGACGTCGTACATCGCCGGCTGGGTCATCGAGGGGTCGTCGCCCTCGTTGTGACCGCGACGGCGGAAGCAGACGAGGTCGATCACCACGTCCTTGTGATAGGCCTCGCGGTAATCCACGGACAGTTTCGCGGCCCAGACGCAGGCCTCCGGATCGTCACCGTTGACGTGGAAGATCGGCGCACCGATCATCTTGGCCACGTCGGTGCAGTATTCGGAGGAGCGGGAGTGCTCGGGCGCGGTGGTGAAACCGACCTGGTTGTTGACCACGATGTGCACGGTGCCGCCGGTGCGGTAGCCGGGCAGCATCGCCAGGTTCAACGTCTCCGGGACCACGCCCTGACCCGCGAACGCGGCGTCGCCGTGCAGCATCAGCGGCAGGATCGAGAACTCGTCGTCCTCGTCGAGTTGATCCTGCTTGGCGCGGACCAGACCCTCGAGCACCGGGTCGACGGCCTCGAGATGGCTCGGGTTGGCGGTCAGCGAGACATTGATCTCGTTGTCCCCGAACATCTGGTAGTACTTGCCCTCGGCGCCGAGATGGTATTTGACGTCGCCCGAGCCGTGCGCCTGCGACGGGTTCAGGTTGCCCTCGAACTCGGTGAAGATCTTCGAATAGGGCTTGCCGACGATGTTGGCGAGCACGTTGAGGCGCCCGCGGTGCGGCATTCCGATGACGACCTCGTTCAGGCCGAATTCAGCGCCCTGATCGATCACCGCATCCATCATCGGGATGACCGCCTCGGCACCCTCGAGCGAGAAGCGCTTCTGCCCAACGTATTTGGTCTGTAGGAACGTCTCGAAGGCCTCGGCGGCATTGAGTTTGGACAGGATGTACTTCTGCTCGGCCACCGGCGGCTTGACGTGCTTGATCTCCACCCGTTCCTGGAGCCAACGCTGCTGCTCGGGCTCGAGGATGTGGGTGTACTCGACGCCGACATGCCGGCAGTACGCGTCGCGCAGAATCGAGAGCACGTCGCGCAGCTTCATCTTCTGCTGGCCGTGGAAGCCGCCGACGTTGAAGGTCCGATCGAGATCCCAGAGCGTCAGCCCATAGGTCAGGATGTCGAGATCGGGATGGCTGGTGCGCGCATCACTGTCCATCATGAGCGGATCGATGTCGGCCATCAGATGTCCGCGGTTGCGGTACGCGGCGATCAGCTCGAGCACGCGGGCGTTCTTGTCCACCAGGCCTGCGGGGATGTCGCGACGCCAGCGAATCGGCTCATACGGCACGTGGAAGGCGGTGAAGATCTCGTCGTAGAACGCGTCGTCGAGCAGTAGCTGGTGGATACGGCGCAGGAAGTCACCGGACTCGGCGCCCTGGATGACGCGGTGGTCGTAGGTGGAGGTGAGTGTCATCAGTTTGCCGACGCCGAGTTCGGCGATCTGCTCATCGCTGGCGCCCTGGAACTCCGCGGGGTATTCCATCGCCCCGGCGCCGATGATGGCGCCCTGGCCCTTCATCAGGCGCGGCACCGAGTGCACGGTACCGATGGTTCCGGGGTTGGTGAGCGAAACCGTCACGCCCGCAAAGTCTTCGGCTCCGAGCTTGCCGTCGCGGGCCCGACGGACGATGTCCTGGTATGCGGTGTAGAACTCCGCGAATCCCATCGTGTCGGTCTTCTTGATCGCGGCGACGACAAGAGTGCGGCTGCCGTCCTTGCCGACGAGATCGATGGCCAGGCCGAGATTGGTGTGCGCGGGGGTGACGACGTTCGGCTTGCCGTCGACCTCGGCGAAATGCCGGTTCATATTCGGGAACGACTTGATCGCCTGCACGATCGCGTACCCGAGGATATGGGTGAAACTGATCTTGCCACCGCGGGTGCGGGCCAGGTGATTGTTGATGACGATGCGGTTGTCGATCATCAGTTTCGCCGGCACGGCGCGAACGCTCGTGGCGGTCGGGATCTGCAGCGACGCCGCCATGTTCTTGGCGATCGCGGCGGCCGGTCCACGCAGGACCTTGGTCTCGTCCTCGGCGGCACCGGCCGAGGTCTTCTCGGCCGGTGCGCGGTCCTTCTGCGATTGTGCGGAACCGTCGCGGCTGGCGACACTGCGTCCGGAGGCGGCCTTGGTCGCCGGGGCCTCGCGAGCGGGTGTCTTGCGCACACTCGCGGTACGGGGCTGCGGGCCCTGGTCGAGGGTCACGCCGCGCTTGGGTCGCGGCGCGGCATCGGCGGGGGCGGACCCGTCGGCGGAGGTGGGGCGGGCCGGTGCGGATCGGTCGGCAGCCGGGGTAGGGGCGGGTGGGGCAGAGGCGGATGGGGATCCGGCGGATGTGGAGTGGGCGCTCACCCCGTTCGACGACCGGCCCGCGCCGTCGGGCTTGTAGTTCTTCAGAAGATCGTGCCAACTCGGATCCACCGAGTTCGGGTCCTTCTGATATTGCTGGTACATCTCCTCGACCAGCCATTCGTTCTGTCCGAAATCGGTCTCGGATGTCGAACTGCTCACAGCGGTTTCTCGCCTCAATTCCCTATGGTGTCGGGTCGCCAACTCACAACGGTGTTCTCTTGTGAAGATCGTCGTGAACCACCTGCCGATGGTACGCGCTCACCACGCTGTGAGCCCGACCAGTCCCGGCCGTCTCCGACGGCGGATCGGATGCCGCGAGCCGGGTCGCCAGGCGTGCAGGACGGGCGTGCACGACAGGCGAACGAAGCTCAGCGGATCAGTTCGTCGGCAGGTTCGATACCGTCGGCATCCGGGTCGACACCGGCATCCCAGAACACGCGGTACCTCCCGCCCAACGAGAGAAGGGACTCGTGTGTTCCCAGCTCGACGATCGTGCCGTCGTCCACCACCGCGATCGCATCGGCGCGCGCGGCGGTTGCCAGCCGGTGCGCCACGATGACCGAGGTACGGCGGCGGGTGACGGCGTCGCCGGCCGCGAGGACCATCGCCTCGGTCTGCTGATCGAGGGTGGCGGTCGCCTCGTCGAGCAGCAGCAGGTCCGGCTCGACGAGTTCGGCACGGGCCAGGGCGATCAGTTGCCGCTGGCCCGACGAGAGTCCGGCACCGCGCTCGCCGATCGGGTGCAACATGCCGCCGGGTAGTCCGGCGATCATCGGCACCGCACCGACCGCGGCCGCCGCGGCGGCGATCTGCGAGCGATCGGCTCCTGGTCGACCGTAGCCGATGTTGTCGGCCACGGTGCCGGTGAACAGGTGGGGTTCCTGGGGCACGATCCCGAGGTGGCGCCGGTAACCGCGCAGCGTGAACTCGCGAATGTCGGTGCCGTCCATACGCACCACGCCGGCGGTCGGATCATAGAAGCGCGCAAGAAGTTTCACGATCGTCGACTTGCCCGCGCCGGTCCGGCCGACCAGCGCCAGCGACGTCCCCGGAGGAATTCGGAGGTCGATTCCGGCGAGTGCGTCGACGGCCGCGTCCGCGTAGCGGAACGAGACATCGTCGAGGCATGCGTCCCCGGTGAAGCGCGTGTCGCCGGGGTCGACGGCGTCACGGCGTTCGGCAACGGTGGTCGGGGTGCGCAGCAGATCGGCGATGCGCCGCAGGCCGACCACCGCCTGCTGGTAACCGTCGAAGACCTGCGAGAGTTGCTGCACCGGTCCGAACAGCAGCGACAGATACAGGATGAACGCCACCAGGGTGCCGGCCGACAACGTGCCCGTCGTGATCTGGTGCGCGCCGACGGCGATGGCCGTTGCCGTGGCCAGGTCGCTCATCAGCGTGATGAACGGGAAGTAGACCGAGATCGCGCGCTGTGAGGTCATCCGCGCCGACACCCACGTCTTCGTCAGACCGGTGAATCGGCGGGTGGCCGGAGCGGTGTTGCGGTAGGTCCGGGTCGTCTTGATGCCGGCGATGTTCTCCTGGAAGTCGGCGTTGACCGCGCTGACGAGCTCCCGGGATCGCGTATAGGCGCGCGCGGCGATCCGGCGGAACACCAGGGTCGCCACGATCAGCACCGGGAGTGCCGGCAGGATCAGGGCACCCAGTTCGACGTCGGTCAACAGCATGGCGACGGTGACGCCGACGAGGGTCAGCGCTGCGACGATGGCCGTGGACAGGCCCGTTTGCAGGAATGTCGAGAGCGCATCGACGTCGGTCGTCATGCGCGTCATGATCCGCCCGGACAGTTCCCGTTCGTAGTAGTCCAGACCGAGCCGTTGCAGGTGGGCATAACTGCGCACCCGCAGGCCGAACAGGACCCGCTCGCCGCCGCGGGTGGAATAGAGCGTCATCGCCGCGGCCGCGACCCAGCCGAGGGCGACGGTGCCCACACCGACGCCGGTCGCGATGAGCAGGGTCCGTTGATCGGTGTGGGTGGCCGCGTCGATGACCGTGCGCGCCAGTGACGGGAAGACCAGACCGGTGAGCGTGTCCACGCCGATTGCCACGATCGCGATGGCCAGGAGCCAGCGCACCGGGGCCAGGATCGACCAGAGCGAGAAATGGGGATTCTGTGTCCGCATGGCTTCGACATCGACCCGTGGCGACTCATCGGCTGCGGGCAGCTCGTCGACCGCCGCGAGCAGCGCGGGAGTGGCGGGCATGGAGCCGAGGGCGCCGGCCATGCCGCCGCCGCGGCCACCGCCTCGTCCGCCAGCTGGTGACGGTTGTGGTGTCGACGACGAAATATGTTCTGGCGCAGGTGTTTCGGTTGGCCATAGTGCATCGAGCGAGAACGATCCGGCCGGTGCGGTGTCGGCGGCTGCCGCATCGGCGGTGGCCGGGATCGGTGACATGAGTGCACGGAAACGTGGGCTGCGGGCATCGAGTTCGGCGACGGTGCCGATGTCGAGGATGTGGCCGTCGTCGAGGACGGCGACCCGGTCGGCGAGCATCAGCGTGGACCGTCGGTGTGCGAGCACGAGCATCGTCGGCCGGTGCGCGCCGCCCGCGCGCAGACGACGCAGGATGCGTGATTCGGTGGACGCGTCGAGGGCCGAGGTGGCGTCGTCGAGCACCAGCAGCCGTGGGTCGGCATAAAGTGCCCGCGCCAGTGCGATCCGCTGCCGCTGACCGCCGGACAGCGTCAGGCCGCGTTCGCCGACGATGGTGTCGAAGCCGTCGGGAAGTGCGGTGATGAAGTCGATGGCATCGGCGGCTTGGGCTGCGGCGAGCAGGCGCGGTTCGACCGGCCCGTGGCCCCGGGGACCGGACCGGTCGGGGCGGTCGCCGAGGGTGATGTTGACGGCGATGGTGTCGGAGTACAGGAACGGCTCGTCGAAGACGACCCCGACGGCACCGTGTAACGAGTCGCCGGACAGCTCCGAGATCGGATGGTGGGTCTGCGCGTCGGGGCCGGAGAGCAGATCGATCGTGCCGCGGTCCGGGCGCCGGTGGCGGCTGACCAGGTCGGCCAGTGTGGACTTGCCCGAACCCGGGGGCCCCACCACCGCGACGCATTCACCGGGGGCGATCCGCAGGTCGATGTCGTCGAGGACCATTCGGTCATCGTGGCCGAAGACGACGCCGGAGAGCTCGAGTCCGAGCGGGCCGTCGGGCAGCGTGGCGGTGTTGGCGTCGTCTGGATCGGTGGGCGCGTCGACGACGTCGTACACCCGCTCCACCGCGGCCCGTGCCAGCTGGCCACTCACGACGAGATTGGTCAGGAGCCGCGCGAGAGCGGTCATGGAGGTGACATAGGTGGCGAAGGCAAGGAAGGTGCCCGCGGTGATCGACCCGGACAGTGTCAGGTAGCCGCCGGCGGCGATCACCGCGACCATCCCGAGCTGCGGGATCGCGGACATGGTCGGGGTGAAGCGCGCGTTGATCTTCCCGGCGCGCAAGCGCTTGGCGTACAGGTCACGACCGAGGCCGACCAGTTCGTCGATGGCTCGCGTCTCCTGACCGAAGCCCTTGACGACACGGACTCCGGTGACCGTCTCCTCGACGTGCTGGGCGATGTCGGCGGCGGCCTGCTGGGCTGACCACGTCGCCGCGAAGAGTCGGCGCCGCGTGGTGAGGACGACCACGGCGACCAGCGGCAGGATGGCCACCGCGATGAGGGTGAGTAGCGGTGACAGGTAGCACATGATGCCCAGGGCGATGACGACCTGAACAGCGGCCCCCACCGAGAGTGGTGCCATCGCGAGCAGGCCCTGCACGATCTGCAGATCGGAGATGGAGCGGGACACCACCTGTCCGGTCCGGATGTCGGCCTGGGTGGCCCCATCGAGATGGAGCAGAGTGCCCAAGAGCTTGAGCCGCAACGTGTTCTGCACGTCGATCGACAATTTGCCCGCGGTCAGGCGGCGACCGAACTGGCAGAGGTAACGCAGTAATGCCAGACCGATCATCAGGGTCACGATGGTCGGGATGGTCCACGTACCGGCGACGCCGGTGGCGGTGTCGAGTGCGGCGCGGGCCAACAGTGGCGCGACCAGGTCGACGGCGACGGCCACCAGGGTGACCGTGACGGTGATGATCACCAGGCGGCGGTGACGCAGGCATTCACCGCCCAGCCGGCGCAGCCATCCGGGGCGTTCGCCGGGCCCCCGGCGGCGGTCGGCGGCGTCGTGGGCGTGGTCGTCGGTGATCGATGGTTCGGTCCGGGCCCGCTGGGTCGACGCCGTCACGACTGACCCGGGGGCAACCCGGGGTCGGTGACGACGACGCCGTCGATCGTCGCGTGCGCAGGCGGCGGACCGAAGGCGACGCGGGCGTTGGCGATCACGCGCTTGCCCAGGACTCGGTTACCTGCGCCCCCGATGACCGCGCCGATGCCCGCGGGCAGGAGGCGGCCCACGACCACGGGCGCCCGTTTGAGCGCATATTTCTTGACGGTCCGATTGACCAGTGTCTTGTTGAGATTCGCGAATGTCCCACTCGGCGCGGACGCGATTCCGAGCCGGCGGAGCGCACCACCCCGGGCGCCGACCACACCACTCAGCCGGGCCAGGCCTTCTTCGCCGAGTGCAACGGTGAGGACCAGGGTCTTGCGGCGTTCGGTGTCGTGAATCGAGATTCCGTGAACTTCGGCGATGGCCAGGGCCAGCAACGCCGACGCCTCCAGGAACAGGGCGGTCTCGCCGGTCACCGCTCCGAGGGCGGTGACCGTCCCCACGCCGGGAACCGCCGCGGTGGCACCCACCGCGCTGCCCGAGCCGGTGACCGTATGCAGGTAGCGTTTCTCGAGGCGACCGATGAGCTGCGCTGGTGAGTCGTCGGGGTGCTTGCGCTGCAGGCCGCGAACGTATCTCGCGACCGCGGGCGCCTGTAGGCGCTGGGCTTTGTCGAGCATGTTCCCCGCGAACTCGACCGACCGGCCCGAGGGATTCTTGACAGCTTTCGCGTTCATGACGCCGGCACCCAATGATCGGCGGGGACCGCCTCGGCGGGCCGCGGCGGGCCGGGCGGGGTGCCGTCCCCGAAGGGCCGGCCACCGAGTTCCGCGCGGTGATGCGGGGTCAGCCAGTTCGCCAGATCGGGTCCCTTGGGGACGATCCCGGTGGGATTGATGTCGCGGTGGACGATGTAGTAGTGCTGCTTGATCTGGGTGAAATCGGTGGTGTCACCGAAGCCCGGGGTCTGGAAGAGGTCACGGGCGTAGGCCCACAGAACCGGCATCTCGGCGAGCTTGGAGCGGTTGCACTTGAAGTGGCCGTGATAGACCGGGTCGAAGCGGGCGAGCGTGGTGAACAGGCGCACGTCGGCCTCGGTGATCGTGTCGCCGACGAGGTAGCGGCGCGTGGCCAGCCGCTCGGAGAGTTCGTCGAGTTTGGTGAAGAGACGATCGTAGGCTTTGTCGTACGCGCCCTGATCACCCGCGAATCCGCAGCGGTACACCCCGTTGTTGACCTCGGTGTAGACGCCTCTGTTGACGGCGTCGATCTCCTCTCGCAGGTGCTCGGGATACAGCTGCGGTGCGCCGTCGCGGTGGTACTGCGTCCATTCGAGTTCGAAGTCGACGGTGATCTGCGGGAAGTCGTTGGTGACGACCTCGCCGGTGGGGATGTCGACGACCGCAGGAACCGTGATGCCCTTGGGGTAACCCGGAAACCGCTTCTCGTAGGCGTCCTTGAGTCGCGGGATGCCCAAAACCGGATCGACGCCACCCGGGTCGAGGTCGAAGGTCCACGAGTCGGCGTCGTGGGTGGGGCCGCACAGACCCAGCGAGATGGCGTCCTCGAGGCCGAGGAGCCGTCGCACGATCAGCGTGCGGTTGGCCCAGGGGCAAGCGCGGGCGGCGACGAGACGGTAGCGGCCGGGTTCGACGGGGTAGCCGTCGCGGCCGTCGCGGGTGATGCGTGTCTCGATATAGGCGGTGTCGCGGACGAACTCCTGACCGCCGGTCACGTAGGAAGCCTGCGTGCCCGCTGAGTTGGTGCCGGAGTCGGCCGGAGTGGTGTCGGTGCCCATGGGCTTCACATTAATGAGCATCACCGACATTGGCATCGATCACTCCATCGCGTATATTCCACGTGGAGTATTTGGGTCGATGTGGGGCATCGGAGGTTTGCCATGGAGAACTGCCGCGCGGGGTGTGACGGTCCGCTGGCGCCGTTGGCGGTACTGATCCTGGGGCTGGTCGCCGAACGACCGATGCACCCCTACGAGATGGCGCAGACGGCGATGGAGCGGCGCGAGGACCGCTTGGTCAAGTTCCGTCCCGGCACGCTCTATCACACGGTGGACCGCCTCGCCGGCAACGGCTTGATCGAGGTCTACGACGTGCGCCGGGAGGGCAACCGGCCCGAGCGGACCGTCTATGCGATCACCGCGACCGGCCGCGGCGCGCTGGTCGCCAACATCGAACAGATCCTCCAACGCCATCCGACCGAATACCCCGATCTGTATCTGGCCTTGTCGGAGGCACACGCGTTGCCGCGGCAGCGCGTGATCGAGCTGCTGTCGGTGCGCATCGAGGCGATGCGCGCGGAGTTGTCGGACATCGTCGAGGCCGACGCGGATGCGCGCGCGCGCGGCATCCCGGAGATGTTCTACCTCGACGCCGGCTGCCGCATCGTGACTCTGCGATCCCAGATCGATTGGCTCGCAGAGTTTTTGGACCGGCTGTCCGAAGGCGGCGTCGAATGGCTCGACGACCCGGGATCCCGCTGGGCCGCCATGCAACACTCGTTCTCGACCCCCGCGCCGGAATCGCCGGCGGCGCCTGCAATCGAACCGTCCACCGCAAGATCTTCACAGAGAGTGATCCGGAAATGAGTTCGTCCACCACACCCGCGGCGGTGACCAACCGTCCATGGCTGGCCCTGATGGCGCTGTGCGTCGGCTTCTTCATGATTCTCGTCGACATGACGATCGTCGCCGTCGCCCAGCCCCAGATCCAGGTCGCGCTGCACACCGATGTCAACGGCATCGTCTGGGTCACCAGCGCCTATCTGCTCACCTACGCGGTTCCGTTGTTGGTCACCGGCAGACTCGGTGACAAATACGGTCCGAAACTCGTCTATCAGATCGGTCTGGTGGTCTTCACCGCGGCGAGCGTGTGGTGTGGATTCTCCGGTTCCATCGGTGAGCTCATCGCCGCCCGCGCCCTGCAGGGCATCGGCGCCGCACTCATCACCCCGCAGACCATGGCCCTGATCACCCGCATCTTCCCGCCCGAGAAGCGTGGCGCCGCAATGGGTGTGTGGGGCACCGTCGCCGGCGTCGCCACGCTCGTCGGTCCGTTGCTCGGTGGCATCCTCACCGACAGTTTCGGCTGGGAGTGGATCTTCTTCGTGAACCTGCCCGTCGGCATCGTCGGCCTGATCCTGGCGGCGACCCTGGTGCCCTCGGTCGAGACCCATGACCACTCCTTCGACTGGATCGGCGTCGTGCTCTCCGCGGTGGGGCTCTCGGCCCTCGTCTTCGGCATCCAGGACGGCGAGAAGTACAACTGGACGGGCTGGATCTGGGTGCTGATCATCGGCGGGATCGCGGTGATGGCGTTGTTTGTCTACTGGCAGTCGCGGATTCGCACCGAGCCGCTGGTGCCGCTGTCGTTGTTCCGGGAACGCAACTTCACCTTGTCCAACATCGGCATCGCCACCATGGGCTTCGCGATCTCCGGCCTGATGATCCCGGTGATGTTCTTCCTGCAGCTGGTCGGCGGCATGACCCCGACCCGCTCGGCGGTGATGATGGTCCCGATGGCGGTGCTCACCGGCATCCTCGCGCCGATCGTCGGACGTGTCCTCGACAAGGTCCACCCCAGCGCGATCATCGCCTCGGCGCTGCTGCTCAACGCCGTCGCGGTGGGGTGGATCGGCATGATCGCGCGACCGGCGACCCCGGTGTGGCAGTTGATCATCCCGATGTGCCTGATGGGCGTGGCCTCGGCCGGAATCTGGGCGCCGCTGGCCGCGACCGCGACCCGCAACCTGCCGTGGCATCAGGCCGGCGCGGGCGCGGGCGTCTACAACACCACCCGGATGATCGGATCGGTGATCGGCGCGGCCGCGGTCGGTGCTTTGATGCAGACCCGGCTGGCCGCCGAGCTGCCCGGGGCGAACACCACCGAACACAGCAGCGCGGTGAGCCAGTTGCCTGCCGCGGTGCGGGAGCCGTTCGCCACGGCCATGGGGCAGTCGCTGTACCTGCCCGCCGCGGTCCTGCTCATCGGCGTCGTCGCCACCCTGTTCCTCGTCCGGCCCAAACATCAGGCCCCAGCGCCGAAACCGGTGGCTCCGGCCGCCGACGGTGTGGTCGCCGAGGGTGTGAGCGCCGGGGGCGCCGACGCAGTGTGACGAGGGGATCGGGGGAGGCGCGCTCGTGCCTCCCCCGTTCTGTCGGTGGCCGATCGTACGGTGTTGTCCATGCGGATTCTGCACACCTCGGACTGGCACCTCGGCCGCACCTTCCACGGTGTCGAACTCCTCGACGACCAGCGTCAGATGCTCGCCGACATCGCCTCGGTCGTCGCGGGCGAGTCGGTGGACGTGGTCGTGGTGGCCGGTGATGTCTATGACCGGTCGGTACCCTCCGCCGACGCGGTCGCGGTGTACGACGACGGCCTCGCGGGAATCGCGAACGCCGGGGCGCAGATCGTGATCACCTCGGGCAACCACGATTCGGCGACCCGTCTCGGTGCCGCATCATCTTTCGCCGCCGCCGGTGGACTGCACCTGCGCACGTCGGTCGCCGACATCGACGACCCGGTTCTGCTGTCCGACGAGTGGGGTGAGGTGGCGTTCTACGGCATTCCCTACCTCGAACCGGACGCCGTCCGGCGCGAATTCGGAATCGACGATCCGTGTGGACATCAGGGGGTGCTGACGGCGGCGATGGACCGTGTCCGTGCCGATGCCGACTCCCGGAGCGTACGTTCGGTGGTCGCCGCGCATGCGTTCGTGGTGGGGGCGGCGAGTACCGGCTCGGAACGGTCGATCAGCGTCGGTGGCGTGGAAACCGTTGCCGCCGGGACGTTCTCCGGAATCGACTACGTTGCGCTCGGTCATCTGCACTCACCACAGGAGATCACCCCGGCAGTCCGCTACAGCGGGTCGCCGTTGCCCTACTCCTTTGGCGAGAACACCCACCGCAAGGGCGTGTGGCTCGTCGATCTCGATGCCGGCGGGGTAGCAGGCGTAGGGCTGCATGAGCTGCCGTCCGTGCGCGGATTGAGCGCTCTGACAGGTACTCTCGACGACCTGCTGACCGCGGCAGAGTATGCGGACGTGTGCGATCACTACATCGAGGCAACGCTCACCGACGCCATCCGGCCGCTCGATGCGATGCGGCGTCTGCGTGAGCGGTTCCCGCACACGGTGCACGTGCACTGGGAACGTCCCGAACCCGTTGCGCGCCTGGACTATGCGTCACGCGTTCGCGGCCGCACCGACGCGCAGATCATCGCCGCGTTCGTCGCCGACGTTCGCGACGAGGCCGATGCGGTCGAACGAGACCTGATCGAACGCGCGTTGCGCGACGTGGTCGGTGAACCCGAGGCGGACGTATCCGGTACCGACGAGTGGGCGCTGTTCCACCTCGACGCCGATACACCCAAGACCGCGTGATCGGGTACCGATGAGACTGCATCGCTTACGGATGTGTGCCTTCGGGCCCTTCGCCGAGGACACCGAGATCGACTTCGACGCGCTCGCCGCCGACGGTTTGTTCCTTCTGCACGGACAGACCGGGGCAGGCAAGACGTCGGTGCTCGACGCGGTCGCCTTCGCGCTGTTCGGGCGGGTACCCGGCGCACGCCAGGAGGGTCGGCGCCTGCACTCCGATCATGCTCCCGCCCAACAGGTTCCGGAGGTCGAAGTGGAGGCCACCATCGGTGGCCGGCGGATGCGAATCGTACGCTCACCGGAGTTCCACCGTCCCAAGAAGCGCGGGACCGGGTTCACCAGGGAGCAGGCACAGGGAACGCTGACGTGGGTCGACGATTCGGGTCCCGCGCTGACGCGCCTACCCGAGATCGGCGAGGCGGTGACCCGGTTGCTCGGGATGAGCGCCGACCAGTTTTTTCAGGTCGTCCTCCTGCCGCAGGGGGATTTCGCCAGGTTCCTGCGTGCGAGCTCCGAGGAACGGGAAGAGTTGTTGGAGCGTCTCTTCGACACCGAGCGCTTCGGCGGTGTCGAGGAGTGGCTCAAGGACCGCGCTCGCCAGGCGGAGCGGTTGGTGAGCGACAAGAGCGCCGCAGTCGAGCGGATCGCGAATCAGATCGCGGCCGTGGCGGACTGCGAGATGCCCGCCGAACCCGACTACGACTGGGCGCACGGATGTCTCGCCGACGCACGTACATCGGCCGGGTCGGCACATGAACGACTGACCGCGGCCCGGGCGGTACTCGACGGCGCACAAGCCGCGCTCACGCACGGAAATCGGTTGGCCGAACTGCAGCGTCGGGCAGCCGGTGCGGCCGCGCGGTTGACGCAGCTCGACGCCGGCGCTGCCGAGCTCGATGCCGTCCGTACTGCCGCGCGCGCCGCCCGTGCCGCGGCCCCCATCGTGGGCCCGGCCGACGACCACGCCGCCGCCGCCTCGGCGGTGGCTGCCGCTCAGCACCAAACCGAGCGCGCCGCAACAGAGTTCGCCGAGCTGCCCGAAGGCGCCGCACTCCTCGCACCCGACGCCGACCTCGACGCGGCGATCGACCGTTGGACGGGGGAGTCGGCACGGTGGGAGCCGCTCGCGCGGCGAGTCGGGCAGCGACCCGCCCTGCAGGCCGACATCGGCCGGCTCGATATCGAGATCTCCTCGGCGCATGAGCGATCCGAGAAGTTGACGCCGCTGCTCGAGGCGGCACCGGCCCGGCGGGCCGCCGCGGTGGCCGCCCTGGGTGCGGCGACCGAGGCAAAGGCGGTGGCGCAACGGTTGCACACCGAGCGTGATCGATGCGACGCGATGATCGCCGCCTTTGAGTCGCGCGCTGTTCTGGATACCGAGATCGCCACGGCCACAGCAGAATTGCAGACCGCTCACGATAGTTACAATGCGGCCCGTGAGCATCACCTCGACCTGCGCGAACAACGGATCGTCGGGATGGCCGGCGAGCTGGCCGCAGCGCTCGTCGACGGCGAACCCTGCATGGTGTGCGGCTCGGCCGCGCATCCGGCCCCGGCTGATGCAGGCGAGCAGATCGACGTCGCCAAGACCGCGGAATCTGCCGCCGCGCGCGCCGAGGACCGTGCCGCCGAGCGCCGCAACCGCGCGCAGACCGCGCTGGTAGCGCTGGGCGAACGCCGCACACATCTTGTCGAGGTCATCGGTGATGCATCGGCGGAGGCCGTCGATCGACGATCCGCCGCACTCGCCCGCGAACTCGCCGACGCGACGGCCCAGGTGGCGTCGATCCCGACGCTCGAACGCGCGGTCAACGCCATCGACGCCGAGGTCGAGGGATGGCGGACCGAACTGGGCCGGATCGGCGCCTCGAGATCGGGTCGGGTGGAGCGTCGCGCCGCGCTGCAGGAACAACTCGAGGCTCTCGATGCCGAGGTCGCGCACGCCACCGGCGGCCGCGTCGGGGTGGCCCAGCGACGCGCCGAGCTCGCCGAACTGTGTCGGCGTGCGCAAGGGCTGCGTGAGGCGCGGGCCGAGACGGGGCGTGCGCAGCGGCGCTGTGACGACCTTACGGAGCGGCTGCAAAAGCTGTGCGGTGAAGCAGGATTCGCCGACGTCGTCGCGGTGCGCGCGGCTGCGGCACCCCTGCAGCAGATCGATGGCTGGGACGAAGTGCTCTCTCGGGCCGCTGCAGCACGGGCCGGTGCACAAGAAACGCTCGCCGACGCCGATGTCGCCGCCGCCATGGCCGCCGATCCGGTCGACACCGCCGCCTTGACGGCAGTCCTGGCCGAAGCCCAGCAGCACCATGACACGGCGGCACGAGAACACGCCCTGGCCGTGCGCATCGCCACCCGGCTCGAAGAATTCGTGCCCCAGTTCTGGGCCGCGCTGGATGTTCTCGCCCCGGCGCGGGCACGGCACGCACGGGTACAGGGCCTCGCCGATCTCGTCGGCGGGCGCGGCCAGAACGCACGTCGGATGTCGCTGCACTCCTACGTGCTGGCGTCCCGGCTCGAGGAGGTGTTGGTCGCGGCATCGGCACGGTTGCGTCAGATGTCGTCGGGCCGTTATGAATTCGTCCATTCCGACGCGGCGGGACCGCGAGGCAGGCGCGGCGGCCTCGGCATCGAGGTGCACGACGAATACACCGGCGCGGTCCGCGCGGCGACCACGTTGTCGGGCGGCGAAACCTTCTTCGCCTCACTGGCGCTCGCCCTCGGATTGGCCGATGTGGTGTCGGCCGAATCCGGTGGACGCGTCCTCGACACCATCTTCATCGACGAGGGTTTCGGCTCGCTCGACCCGGAGGCGCTCGATCTGGTGATGGGCGTGCTCGACGATCTCCGCTCCGGCGGGCGGGTGATCGGGGTGGTCAGTCACGTCGACGAAATGCGTGCGCGCATCCCGACCCAACTCCATGTGCTGCGCGGAACCAGCGGGTCCACCGTCCGGATGCACGGTGTGCTCGGCGTGTCATGACCAGCCGGATTGGGTCGCCACCCGTTGGTGCGCTACGCTGAGTGCCGCCCCGATGAGCCCCCGTAGCTCAGGGGATAGAGCGTCTGCCTCCGGAGCAGAAGGCCGTAGGTTCGAATCCTACCGGGGGCACCGTGACATCCCTTCCGGCCTCCGGCCGGTGTGCGCCTACTGTGTTTGAAAGAGATTCATGCAGGCGCATCGTCGATTCCATCCGTTTTCCCGGGACGCTAGAGCGTTCTACCGGTACAGGCGCTGCATGCGGTCCCACAGCAGAGCCTTCGGTGTGGAATCCATCTGCAATTCACGCATACACCGATCGAGGCGGTGAGGGTTTTCGCGGTGATAGTCGATGGCCTTGTCGAGGTCGCTGACCACAGACACCCCGTACGCTCCCTCTGCCTTGCTGACCGCCTCATCCATGAGGTTGTCATCGGGCTCGATCATGGCGAGGTCTATCAGGTCTCGGCTGAAAACGGAAGTGTCGGCCCACCTGTCGGAGTTCGCTAGAAGTTTGCTCGCCACCATGTCGAGAAGACACAGCGTTCTCATGCCACAGATCTCGTCGTCGGGGCCAGGGGTCTCGAAGCTGATGCGCCCCTCCGAAATGATCTCGAACTTGATGGGCACGCCTGCTGCTTCGAGTATTGCGCGTATCCCGTACTGATCGACCATGGGCTCGCGCAGCAGAGGTAGCTCGCGAACTGTGAGGGATTCGAATCCTGGGCCCTTGACCATCTCTCGCAGCTCTCGGTACCCGTCTGTACTGGACACCATGAAGTCGAGATCCAACGACTGTCTGAACTCTCCGAATCGGAGCGCTATCGCCGTCCCGCCGCCGAGATAGCACCTCGCGTCGAGGAACAATTCGCTGTTCAGTGACTCGAGAACTGTCTTGATGTGATTGTGATGGTCCCGGTTAAACAAGAAGCACTCCCTTGCTGTACTTGTCGGCGAGGGCATGGATCAGCGATCTTTCCTCGTCACCCATGGCGGCGTGATCAAGGTGGCGCCAGTTGCGCTCGTAGGTCCTCAGGGCCTCGAATCCACTCAGTCGGCAATCGGCATCGAGCTGCCAGGCCGCGGCACTCAACAGTGGGTAGTCGCCCACCCTCACTTCTTCCGGAACGACGTGATTCGCAGTTTCCACCTCACCGCTTTTCTCCGGCTGCGGACGAGTATTCGTCAGCTGAATGTGCAGACCGACAGCCTCGGCTGCATTCACGAGCGCTCCTACCGTGACCGACGCCGCTCCGCTTTCGATTCGATGGAATGTCACTCGGGACATTCCTGCGGACTCCGCCGTGACGGCTGCGCTCACCCCGAGCTGACGTCGGCGGCGACGGATGGCCGCGCCGACGGAGACCAACACAGCATGACCGGCATCGGATATGGCCGGATTCCTCGAAGGCATGTATCTCATTCTATGCAAAGGTGCTTGCAAGAAAGTCCGCGATCAGGTGTTGAAGGTGAACATCGCGTCTCAGGTGTCGGCGCTGAATCCGCTCTCCACGCCCTCGGCCAGTCCGACGTAGAGACGGCGCCATGGATCGTCGCCGACCAAGGTCCACTCGTGTCCGCTGCCGACGGTGTCCTCGGCGACGAGGACCACACCGGGTTCGAGCCGGAACCTCTCGCCGTCGCGCGTCACGAAATCGAGGATTCCGGCGAGGGTGACGACGTACTGCCGCCGCGGTGCGGTGTGCCAGCCCAGGGAACCGCCGCTTCTCGTTTCCTGGTACACCGACGTCGTGGTGTCGACAGCGGCCGACCGCGTGCCGTTCTCCGCAAGGTCGATGTGGCCGTGTTCGACGTGGGAACGGCCGTCGGCGTCATTGGTGAGACGGATCGCACGAATCATGGGACAAGGGTAACGATCAGAAGAGTCCGACGCCGACCGTTGCCGCCGATTCCGCTGTTGCCGATTCCCTTGTCGCCGACTCGGTTGCCGCCGATTCCGTTGCCGCCGATTCCATTGCCGCCGACTCCATGGACAGCAGTTGCCGGCACCGGTGGATTGCTACCGTCGGTCCATGTGTCGCTGGTTGGCCTACGCAGGTTCACCGATCCACCTCGAAGACCTGCTGACGCGGCCGTCGCACTCGCTGGTGGATCAGAGCTTCGAGGCCCGCCAGCTCTACCTTCCCGGTTCGCCGATGACAAAGATGATGCGCAACCACGACTGGCCGACCAACGCGGACGGATTCGGTTTCGGTTGGTACGGCGACCGCGACTTTCCGGGCAGGTATCGCCGACATCCGACCCGCATGGGGTGATCGCAACCTGCATCGTCTCGCTGAGCAGTCCGGTCACCGATGTTCCTGGCACACGTCCGCGCGGCGCTCGGCGGCACCGTCGAACGTGTCAACTGTCATCCCTTCCACCACGGCCGATGGCTGTTCCAGCACAACGGGGCAATCCCGCATTTTCCAGAACTCAAGCGAGAGTTGACCTTTGACATCTCGCCGGATCTGTACCCGTTTGTCGAGGGCAACGCCGACTCCGAGGTGTGCTTCCATCTCGCGCTGACCTATGGCCTCGAGACGGACCCGAAGAATGCGTTTGCGCGGATGGTCGGTCGCATCGAGGCGGCGCGTGCCGAGCACGGGATCGACGAGCCGTTCGTCGGCACGTTCTGTGCCGCCGCCGGCGAGTCGATCCACGCGCTCCGGTATTCCAGCGACCGGTCGTCGCGCACGTTGTATCACTCCGTGGGTCACATGCGGCTCACGTCAGCCGATCACGGCGGCCGGATCGTGCTGCCCGACGATGGGCGCATCATCGTGTCCGAGCCGCTGGAACCGGAATACCGTGACACGCACTGGGCGGAGATCCCGGAGTGGTCGTTCGTCACCGTCCGGGCGGGAGCCGAGCCCGTCGTCGAGGACTTCGAACCTGCGACGTAGGCACGGCGATCCGCGGGACGGCGCGCAGCGCGAGCGAGCGGGGCCGGGCACCGGGTGAGCCGATTGTTCCCGACCAGCGTCGGGACCATAGGATGGTGTGTTGTGACTCCCGCCGATCTCGCCGTGTTGCTGAGTACTGTCACCCGCACCGTCGTGGCCGACCGTGGTCTCGACGCGTCGCTGGTGCCCGACTCCGTCGTCGTGGAGCGACCCCGTAACGCCGACCACGGTGACTACGCCACGAATGTCGCACTTCAGCTGGGCAAACGGCTCGGCGTCGTACCGCGCGATCTGGCCGGCTGGCTCGCCGACGCCTTCGCGGCCGCGGAGGGTATCGCCAAGGCCGAGGTGGCCGGGCCGGGCTTCGTCAACATCTGGCTGGCCGCGGCCGCCCAGAACACGGTGGTGGCCACGGTCCTCGAGCAGGGCCGCGAGTACGGCCGCGGCACCGAGTTCGGCGACAAGGTGATCAACCTCGAATTCGTCTCGGCCAACCCGACCGGCCCCATCCACCTCGGCGGCACCCGCTGGGCGGCGGTCGGCGATGCACTCGGCCGCGTGCTCGCCGCGCGCGGTGGCCGGGTCACCCGCGAGTACTACTTCAACGACCACGGCTCCCAGATCGACCGCTTCGCGCGGTCATTGGAGGCCGCGGCGCTCGGGCAGCCCACCCCCGAGAACGGGTACGCAGGCGAATACATCGTCGACATCGCCCGACAGGTCGTCGAGACGGTTCCCGCTGTGCTCGACCAGCCGCCCGCCGAGCGGGTGGAGACGTTCCGGGCCGAGGGCGTCACGTTGATGTTCGACCACATCAAGACCAGCCTGCACGAGTTCGGGACCGACTTCGATGTCTTCACCCACGAGAACAAGATGTTCGAGACGGGGCTGGTCGAGGAGTGCATCGCCGAACTCAAGGGCAACGGCAACCTCTACGAGTCCGACGGCGCATGGTGGCTGCGCACCACGGCGTTCGGCGACGACAAGGACCGCGTCGTCATCAAGAGCGACGGCGACGCCGCCTACATCGCCGGCGACATCGCCTACTACCGCGACAAGCGCAACCGCGGCTTCAACCTGTGCATCTACATGCTCGGCGCCGATCATCACGGCTACATCAAGCGGCTCAAATCCGCGGCGGCCGCACTCGGCGACGATCCGGACACCGTCGAGGTGCTGATCGGGCAGATGGTGAACCTCGTCCGCGACGGCAAACCGGTGCGGATGAGCAAACGGGCGGGCACGGTGATCACCCTCGACGATCTCGTCGACGCGGTCGGGGTGGACGCGGCGCGGTACGCGCTGATCCGCTCGTCCATCGACGTCAACATCGACATCGATCTCGACCTGCTCGCGCGGCAATCCAACGACAACCCGGTCTACTACGTGCAGTACGCGCACGCTCGGCTCGCCGCGCTCGGGCGCAACGCCGACGAGCTGGGACTCACCCCGCAGATCGAGCACCTCGACCTGCTCGACACCGCCGAAGAGGGCGACCTGATCAAGACGATCGGCGATTTCGACGAGGTCGTCACGACCGCGGCGGCCCTGCGTGAACCGCATCGCGTGTGCCGGTACCTGGAAACCCTCGCGGGCACCTATCACCGCTTCTATGCACGGTGCCGGGTGCTGCCGCAGGGCGACGAGGAGCCCGGAGACATCCATCGGGCCCGGCTGGCACTGTGTGCGGCGAGCCGCCAGGTGCTGGCCAATGGGCTCGAGCTGGTCGGCGTGAGCGCACCGGAGCGGATGTGAACGCGCATCCGGCCGGGCCACGGCACGCGGAGCTGGTGGCCGCACCGCATCTGGCCCAGAAGCCCAACGATCCGGCGGCGCTCGCCGAAATCCCGGCGCAGGTATGGCCGCGCAACGCCGCCCGTGACGAGGACGGCGAGTTGCAGATCGCGGGAGTCGGCGTCACCGAACTGGCGGAAACCTTCGACACGCCGCTGTTCGTCATCGACGAGTCCGATTTCCGGTCGCGCTGCGCGGACATGCTCGACGCCTTCGGCCCGTACGGCCGTGTGCACTACGCGTCGAAAGCCTTCCTGTGCACCGAGATCGCGCGCTGGGTCGACGAGGAAGGACTGTCGATCGACGTGTGTTCCGGCGGTGAACTCGCCATCGCGCTGCGGGCCGGGTTCCCGCCCGAACGGATCGCGTTCCACGGCAACAACAAGAGCGTTGCCGAACTCGCTGCCGCCCTCGATGCGGGGGTGGGCCACATCATCTGTGACTCGATGAACGAGATCGATCGGCTCGACGCGCTGGCCGGTGAACGCGGACTCGTGGCCGACGTGCTGATCCGCGTCACCGTCGGCGTGGAGGCGCACACCCACGAATTCATCGCCACCGCTCATGAGGACCAGAAGTTCGGGTTCGCGCTCGCCGGCGGCGTGGCGATGGACGCGGTGCGCCGCGTCTTCGCCACCGACAACCTCCGGCTGGTGGGACTGCACAGTCATATCGGCTCGCAGATCTTCGATCTCGACGGCTTCGAACTCGCTGCCCACCGCGTTCTCGGACTGCTCCACGATGTGGTCGCCGAATTCGGCGTCGAGAAGACGTCGCAGATATCTGTCGTGGATCTCGGTGGGGGACTGGGTATCTCGTACGTTCCCGAGGATCGCCCGTTGCCGATCGTCGCAGTGGCCGAGAAGCTCGCCGAGATCGTGGCCCGCGAGTCGGCGGCGGTCGGGCTGCCGATGCCGACGATCGCCGTCGAGCCCGGGCGCGCCATCGCCGGTCCCGGCACCATCACGCTCTACCGCGTCGGCACCATCAAAGACGTCGCACTCGGTGGCGGTGCGATCCGCCGCTACGTCTCCGTCGACGGCGGGATGAGCGACAACATCCGGACGGTCCTCTACCAGGCCGAGTACGACGTCCGGCTGGTCTCACGGGTGTCGCAGGCCCCGGCCGCGGTGAGCCGCGTCGTCGGAAAGCACTGTGAGAGCGGCGATATCGTGGTCAAGGACTGCTGGCTGCCAGAAGACCTGGTACCCGGTGATCTGATCGGCGTGGCCGCGACCGGCGCCTACTGTTACTCGATGTCCTCGCGCTACAACCTGGTGACGCGCCCGGCCGTGGTCGGCGTCGCCGACGCGCAGGCCCGGGTGATTCTGCGGCGTGAGACCATCGACGATTTCCTGAGGCTGGAGGTGACCTAGGTGAACCCGACACACGACCCCACCGGGGCGAGCACGGGCGGGCGCCCCATCGGCCTTGCTGTGCTCGGCATGGGCAATGTGGGCACCGAGGTCGTGCGCATTCTCGACGAGAGCGCCGATGACCTGCGCGCCCGCGTCGGTGCGCCGCTCGAGTTGCGTGGGGTGGCCGTCCGCGACCTCACCAGGGCGCGTGGCATAGCTGCCGAGTTGCTGACCGACGACGCCGAATCCCTGGTCACCCGAGATGATGTCGACATCGTCGTGGAGCTGATGGGCGGGATCGATCCGGCCCGCGGACTGATCCGCGCGGCGCTCGAGAGCGGCAAGTCGGTCGTCACCGCCAACAAGGCGTTGCTCGCCGAGTACACCGGTGAGCTGGCGACGGCCGCCGCCGATGCCAAGGTCGATCTCTACTTCGAGGCCGCGGTCGCCGGCGCGATCCCGGTGATCCGGCCGCTGATGCAGTCGCTGGCCGGCGACACCGTCGAACGCGTGGCAGGAATCGTCAACGGCACCACCAACTTCATCCTCTCCGCGATGGACGAGACCGGTGCCGACTATGCCGAGACCCTTGCCGAGGCGGGGCGGCTCGGATATGCCGAGGCCGATCCCACCGCCGACGTCGAGGGCTACGACGCCGCCGCCAAGGCCGCGATCCTCGCCTCGATTGCCTTCCACACCCGCATCACCGCCGCCGACGTGTTCCGGGAGGGCATCTCCTCGGTCACCGCCGCCGACCTCGTCGCCGCCCGGAAATTCGACTGCACCGTGAAACTGCTGTCGATCTGCGAGCGGATTCGGGACGCCGATGGCAAGCAACGGGTTTCGGCTCGCGTCTATCCGGCGCTCATTCCGCTGTCGCATCCGTTGGCCACGGTCAACGGTGCGTTCAACGCGGTGGTCGTCGAGGCGCGCAGCGCCGGCCGGCTGATGTTCTACGGACAAGGCGCAGGCGGGGCACCGACCGCCTCGGCGGTGCTGGGCGATCTGGTGATGGCCGCCCGCAACAAGGTTCACGGCGGTCGTGGACCGCTGGAGTCGACCTACGCGAAGCTGCCCGTAGCCCCGATCGACGATGTGACCACCCGCTACTACGTGTCGATGCGGGTCGCCGACCGTCCGGGCGTGCTGGCCCAGATCGCCAACGAGTTCTCCAAGCGTTCGGTGAGTCTGGCCGCCGTGCGGCAGGAAGGCGCAGGCGACGACGCCCGGCTGATCGTCGTGACCCACCGGGCGCCCGACCGTGCGCAGTCGGAATGTGTTGCGGCCCTGAAAGACATGGACGCCGTGCTGATGGTGTCGAGCGTATTGCGAATGGAAGGTACCGATGACTGACGCCCCCTCAACCCCGCTCGCGCCCGTGCATTCGGGCTGGCCCGGACTCATCGAGGCCTACCGTTCACGGCTCCCGGTGGGCGACGACTGGAAGGTGGTCACCCTCCTCGAGGGCGCCACCCCGCTCGTCGCGGCACCGTATCTGTCCGAGCTGACCGGGTGCGAGGTGTACCTGAAGGTCGAGGGCCTCAATCCCACCGGCTCGTTCAAGGACCGGGGCATGACCATGGCCGTGTCCAATGCGGTCAACAACGGCAAGACCGCCGTGCTGTGCGCCTCGACCGGCAACACGTCGGCGTCGGCGGCCGCGTATGCCACCCGGGCCGGGATCACCTGCGCCGTCCTCATTCCGCAGGGCAAGATCGCCATGGGCAAACTTGCCCAGGCAGTCATGCACGGCGCCAAGATCATCCAGGTGCAGGGCAACTTCGACGACTGCCTGGAACTCGCCCGCAAGGCCACCGCGGAATTCACCGAGATCGAGCTCGTCAACTCGGTGAACCCCGCGCGTATCGAGGGCCAGAAGACCGCGGCCTTCGAAATCGTCGACGTTCTCGGCCGCGCGCCCGACGTGCACGCGTTGCCGGTTGGCAACGCGGGCAACATCACCGCCTATTGGAAGGGCTACTCGGAGTATCACGCCGACGGGATCGCCTCGTCGCTGCCGCGGATGCTCGGCGTGCAGGCGGCCGGTGCGGCGCCCCTCGTCAGCGGAGCGCCCGTCGCCGATCCCGAGACCATCGCCACCGCGATCCGCATCGGCAACCCGGCCAGCTGGCATCAGGCCGTCGCCGCCAAGGACTCCTCCGGCGGCCAGTTCCGGGCGGCCACCGACGAAAAGCTCTTGGAGGCATACCGTTTGATCGCCGGACACGAAGGCGTATTCGTCGAGCCGGCGTCGGCGGCAAGCGTCGCGGGACTGCTCGCGGCGCGCGCGGACGGCTGGATTCGCGCCGGTGAGACCGTGGTGTGCACAGTGACCGGCAACGGACTCAAGGATCCCGATACGGCGTTGTCGGGGATGCCCGATGTCGAGGCGATCGAGGTCGATCCGGTGGCGGTGGCTCATGCGCTCGGCGTCGCCTGAGCCCCGCATGGTCACCCCCGATACCGTCTATAGGCAGCTGCCCGAAGGCATTTCGACTCGAGTGCGGGTACCCGCATCCAGTGCCAACCTCGGACCGGGCTTCGATTGCCTGGGTATCGCACTGGGCATTCACGATGAGGTGAGCGTGGTGACCACCGACTCTGGGCTGTCGGTGGAGGTCGTCGGCGAGGCCGCCGACCGAGTGGCGCTCGACGCCAATCACCTCGTGGTCCGCGCCATTCTGAGTGGCCTGGCGCGCGCCGGCTTCTCGGCGCCGGGCCTGCATGTGCGCTGCGCCAACGTCATTCCGCATTCCCGGGGGCTGGGATCGTCGGCGGCTGCGGCGGTGTCGGGGCTCGCCGCCGCCTCGGGTCTGCTGTCGGCGTCGGGCCTGGGCCGGCCGCTCACCGATGACGAGCTGGTCCAATTCTCGAGCGAGTTCGAGGGTCATCCCGACAACGCCGCGGCTTCGGTACTCGGTTCGGCGGTGGTGACCTGGTCTGAACGCGTCGACGGCCTCGCCCGGTATCAGGCCCGCAAGCTGCGGGTTCACCCCGACATCTGCGCGACTGTCTTCGTACCGTCGACGGAGTCCTCGACGGCCTATACCCGTGGGTTGCTGCCTGACGAGGTGCCGCGCGCCGACGCGGTTCATAACGTCAGTCGCGCTGCGCTGGCGGTGGTGGCACTCACCGAGGACCCGGACGCGTTACTCGCCGCAACCGAGGACCGCCTGCACCAGCCATACCGCGCCGAGGCCATGGTTCCCACCGCCGAGCTGGTCGCGGCCCTGCGCTCACGCGGGCACGCGGCGACGGTGTCGGGTGCCGGTCCGAGCGTATTGGTACTCGGTGCCGGTGCGTTGCCCGCGCAAGCCCGCGACCTGGGCGTCGAGTTCGGATTCGTCCCGCAGGCGGTAGAGATCGCGGGCGGAGTGGAGATAGGCTGACGTGGTCTGGCCTCCGGAGCAGAATTGGTTGGCTGCGCGGGCCGGCGTGGGGCGGCCGGGAACAAGAGGACGAGACGGCGTGTTGCTCAGTCTGAGGCTGCGCGTTATCATATGCTCGTCTAGCCGCGAAGGCTCGTTCAGCCTTGTTCTCGGGTGATCAGCGATCGGCAACTCCGATCCACAGTGAAACGAACGGTTCACCGATACCGACCCGATCATCACGTTCTCGAGCCGGCAGTTACTGGCGCACTCGAGTACAGGAGTGACACTCGCAGCCCGGACCATGATCTCTCACCCGTCCACCGAGGGCGGGAATACCTGGCGGACCTCGGGATATTCCGGGGCCGAAGGTGGAATGAAGCCCCTTGCGGCAACGGTTTGCAAGGGAATGAAAGGACATCCGTGACCGATACGGACCTGATCACGACACCCGCTTCCGCAGACTCCAGCCCCGAAGCGGGCAGTACCGCGCCCAAGACTCGCACCCGCACCGGTTTGTCCGGCATGGTGCTGAGTGAACTGCGCGCCCTGGCCGGGGAACTCGGAATCAAGGGGACTTCCGGGATGCGTAAGGGCGATCTGATCGCCGCAATCAAAGAACGTCAGGCGGGTGGCTCGCCGAAGGTCGTCGAGCAGGCGAAGGCGAGGTCCCCTCAGCAGATGACGATCGCCGGCGACGAGCCGGCGGCTCGTCCCACGCGCACCCGTTCGACCAAGAGCGCTGCGGCCGTCCGGTCCGATGCGTTGCCACCGGCGGCTACCGGCGACGTGGCCACCGCGGACGCCGGTGTCGCCCCGAAGCGGGGCGGTGAGCAGAAGTCCGCCGAGAGTGCCGTCGGAGAACAGAACGCGGGTGTTGCCACGCCCGCCGGCGAGCCTGCGGAGGAGCCGGCTCGGACCGAGCGCCGCGACAACCGCGCCGAGTCCGCCGACGGTGACGACGGGCAGGGCAACCAACGCAACCGGACCCGGAACCGCAACAACAACCAGAATCGCGACAATCGCGAGGGCGGCCAGAATCGCGACAATCGCGAGGGCGGCCAGAATCGCGACGGTGGCAACCAGGCAGGTGGCCAGGGTCAGGGCGGCCACGGCGGAAACAGCCGCGACAACAACCGTGACGATGACGAGCAGAACGGTCGTCGTCGAGGTCGTAGGTTCCGCGAGCGCCGTCGTGGGCGCGACCGCGAGAACACCTCGGGCGAGCCGCAGATCTCCGAGGACGATGTTGTCGCACCCGTCGCGGGCATTCTCGATGTCCTCGACAACTACGCATTCGTGCGTACTTCCGGCTATCTTGCCGGCCCCAACGACGTCTACGTGTCGATGAACCTGGTGCGCAAGAACGGATTGCGCCGCGGTGACGCGATCACCGGCGCGGTCAAGGTGCAGCGCGAGGGTGAGCAGTCCAATCAGCGCCAGAAGTTCAATCCGCTGGTGCGCCTGGACACGGTCAACGGCGCCGAGGTGGAAGCCGCGAAGAAGCGACCCGAATTCGGCAAGCTGACGCCGCTCTACCCGAACCAGCGACTGCGCCTGGAAACGACCCCGGACCGGTTGTCGACGCGCGTGATCGACCTGATCATGCCGATCGGCAAGGGGCAGCGCGCGCTGATCGTGTCGCCGCCCAAGGCGGGTAAGACCACGATCATCCAGAACATCGCGAACGCGATCACGACCAACAATCCCGAATGCCATCTCATGGTCGTGCTCGTCGACGAACGGCCCGAAGAGGTCACCGACATGCAGCGTTCGGTCAAGGGCGAGGTCATCGCCTCGACCTTCGACCGCCCGCCGTCAGATCACACGTCGGTCGCCGAACTCGCCATCGAACGCGCGAAGCGACTTGTCGAGGGCGGCAAGGACGTTGTGGTTCTTCTCGACTCGATCACCCGCCTCGGCCGCGCCTACAACAACGCCTCGCCGGCGTCGGGACGCATCCTTTCCGGTGGTGTGGACTCGACCGCGCTGTACCCGCCGAAGCGATTCCTCGGTGCGGCGCGCAACATCGAGAACGGTGGCTCGCTGACGATCATCGCCTCGGCACTCGTCGAGACGGGCTCCACCGGTGACACCGTGATCTTCGAGGAGTTCAAGGGCACCGGCAATGCCGAGCTGAAACTCGATCGCAAGATCGCCGACCGACGGGTGTTCCCCGCGGTCGACGTCAACCAGTCGAGCACGCGTAAGGACGAGCTGCTGATGTCGCCTGAAGAGTTCGGGATCGTCTACAAGCTGCGTCGTGTGCTGAGCGGGCTGGACTCACAGCAGGCCATCGATCTGCTGATCAGCCAGCTCAAGAAGACCAAGACCAACATCGAGTTCCTGATGCAGGTGCAGACCAACGCACCGGGGGCGATGAAGGACGATTGACCCACGCTGCGGCGGCTCCGGTGGCCGCCGCGGCACGGGAATGTTCGCGCAGGGCGGCCTGTTGTAGTGCCTGTACGGATCAGTTCCCGCATGTCATGGCCGCTGTTCGGCGATTTCTGTCGGACGCGGTGAGCGTGGCATACTGATCGGTCGAGTCCGGTTCCGGTTCACACCGACGATCCACGTCGGTGACCCGGCGACCATGAGAAAGGGACACCAAGATGAAGCAGGGAATCCATCCCGATTACCACGCGACCACCGTCGTGTGCGGTTGCGGCAATACTTTTGAGACCCGCAGCACCGCCGAGAACGGTCGCATCAACGTTGAGGTCTGCTCGCAGTGCCACCCGTTCTACACTGGTAAGCAGAAGATCCTCGATACCGGCGGACGCGTCGCACGGTTCGAGGCTCGCTACGGCAAGCGCAAGAAGGCAGACACCGCCAAGTAGGCCCGCCGACGACGCCCGCCCGGTCCACCGACCGGCCGGGCGTCGTCTGTTTTTGTGCGCCACTATCGCCGACTACACCGATAAGCCCGTGTTCGCGCCGCGCCGCGATGCAGGACGAAGAACGAGGAGCGTAGCGACGACGTGATGAGGACGAAGAGCGGTGCAGGTGGGCGTGAACACTCGCGCGGACGGAGTCCGCGCCAAGAGTAGAGTGTTCGCGCCGCGCCGCGATGCAGGACGAAGAACGAGGAGCGTAGCGACGACGTGATGAGGACGAAGAGCGGTGCAGGTGGGCGTGAACACTCGCGCGGACGGAGTCCGCGCCAAGCGTAGGGTGTTCGCGCCGCGCCGCGATGCAGGACGAAGAACGAGGAGCGTAGCGACGACGTGATGAGGACGAAGAGCGGTGCGTGAAGGCGCAGATACCCGCGCGGACGGAGTCCGCGCCAACAGTTCAAGCATCGACGATGTCCTCGCCGAGTATGCCGGCTTGGAGCAGCAGCTCGCGGATCCGTCGTTGCATGATGATCCCTCGACGGCCCGACGGGTCGGTAAGCGTTTTGCCGAGCTTGCGCCGATCATGTCGACTTACCGCAGGTTGCAGGTGACTCGTGACGATCTTTCGGCGGCCCGTGAGCTGGCTGCCGATGATGCGGCGTTTGCCGAGGAGATCCCGGGTCTCGAGGAGACGGCCGCCCAGCTCGATGCGACGTTGACCGATCTGCTTGCGCCGCGTGATCCCCACGATGGCGACGATGTGGTGTTGGAGATCAAATCCGGTGCGGGCGGCGAGGAGTCGGCATTGTTCGCGTCGGATCTGGCACGGATGTACGCGAAGTACTGCGAGCGCCACGGATGGAAGGCCGACGTTCTCGGTGTCACCGAGTCCGATCTGGGTGGCTATAAGGAAGCGACGCTGTCGATCCGGGCGCGCGAGGCCTCGCGCGATGGGGTGTGGTCGCGGTTGAAGTTCGAGGGTGGTGTGCACCGGGTGCAGCGTGTGCCGGTCACCGAGTCGCAGGGCCGCATCCACACGTCGGCGGCGGGCGTGCTCATCTATCCCGAGCCTGAGGAGACCGAACAGGTCCAGATCGACGAGTCGGATTTGCGTATCGACGTCTACCGCTCGTCGGGCAAGGGTGGCCAGGGCGTCAACACGACCGATTCGGCGGTGCGCCTCACGCATCTGCCCACCGGCATCGTCGTCACGTGTCAGAACGAGCGGTCGCAGTTGCAGAACAAGGCGCGTGCCATGCAGGTGCTCGCCGCGCGGCTGCAGTCGGCGGCCGAGGAGCAGGCGCAGGCGGCGGCCGCGCAGGGCCGGGCCGCGCAGGTCCGCACCGTTGATCGCTCGGAGCGGATCCGTACCTATAACTTCCCGGAGAACCGAATCACCGATCACCGCATCGGTTTCAAGGCCAACAACCTCGATGCCGTGCTCGACGGGGAGATGGATGCGTTGCTCGACGCGCTGGTCGCCGCGGATCGTCGGACCCGCCTCGAGGCGCAGTGAGCCGAGCGGTCCGGGTCGCGATCGATGATGCCTCGGCGATGCTCGCGGCTTCGGGTGTGGATTCGCCGCGGGCCGACGCCGAGTGGCTGCTCGCTCACGTCCTGGGAGTGTCACGGGGGCGTCTGCTGGTGGCCGACGACCTCGATGATGTGACCGCGCACGAGTTCGACGAGCTCGTCGGCGCTCGTGCCCGTCGGGTTCCGTTGCAGCATCTCACCGGCTCGGCGTCGTTCGGCCCGGTGGATCTGTTGGTCGGGCCGGGGGTGTTCGTGCCTCGCCCGGAGACCGAGCTTCTCTACGAATGGGCGGTCGGGCAAGCGCGGGCGGCGATCGGTGCCGGGGCGTTCGGCGGACCGGGGGAGACCCTCACGATCGTGGACCTGTGCAGCGGCAGTGGGGCGCTCGCCATCGCGCTGGCGGTCGCGGTGCCGTCGGCCCGGCTTCATGCGGTGGAGAAGTCGGACGAGGCGGCGAAGTGGTTGTGCCGCAATGTTGAACGGGCTGGTCTGCGCGATCGCGTTGGAATTCATGTGGGCGATGCGACGGATTCGCGCGCGGTGTTGTCGTTTTTGGACGGCCCGGTCGAGTTGGTGGTGAGCAACCCCCCATACGTCCCGCGGAACGCCGCCGTGTCGCGCGAGGTGCTCGCCGATCCCGAGATGGCGGTCTTCGGGGGTGACGACGGTATGTCGGTGATCACGCCGATGGTGGAGGTGATCGCGCAGATCTTGTGTCCAGGGGGTCAGGTCGGTATCGAACATGACGACTCCACTTCCGGATCGGTGGTCGGGGCGGTGGCGGCGACCGGCGCCTTTGCCGGGGCGGAGGTGCATCGAGATCTCGTGGGACGGCCGCGGTTCGTCACCGCGCGACGGCGCGCCGGATGGGCCTCGGAGAGTAGTGCGCCGGGCGCCGATGATGCGCGTGCGAGGATGGATCGGTGAGCTCACTTTTCGACTGCACAGAACCCGACCAGCGAGCCACCGGGATTCGCGCGGCGGTCGGCGCTGCCAAGGCCGGTCGGCTGATTGTCATGCCCACTGACACGTTGTACGGAATAGGTTGCGACGCATTCGATTCCGCTGCGGTCACCGAGCTGTTGGCGGCCAAGGGACGTGGCCGCGACATGCCGGTGCCGGTGCTGGTCGGCTCCTGGCACACCGTCGACGGCCTCGTACTCGGTGTCGGCTCCCAGACGCGCGCGCTCGTGGAGGCCTTCTGGCCGGGCGGGTTGTCGCTGGTGGTTCAGCAGGCGCCGTCGCTGGCCTGGGACCTCGGCGACACCGAGGGGACCGTGATGCTGCGCATGCCGCTGCATCCGGTCGCCATCGAGATTCTGCGCGAGGTCGGCCCGATGGCCGTGTCGAGCGCCAACGTCTCGGGCCAACCGCCGTCGACCACCGCGGAGCAGGCCCGCGCTCAGCTCGGCGACTCCGTGTCGGTGTACCTCGATGGCGGCACATCGGCGAAGGCTCAGCCGTCGACGATCGTGGATCTGACCGGGCGCGCGCCGCGCATATTGCGGGAAGGAGCGGTCAGCGTCGAGGACATCGCCGAGGTTCTCGATGTCGGGCCGGCCGATCTGGTACAGCGGTGATCCACGCCGGCATCGACGGCGACCCGATCGATGCGGAGCTCGGTGCGTTGGTCGACCGCGAAACCCGGCGTCGCGCAGAGACATTGCAGTTGGTGGCCGGCGAAACGATCGCGAGCCCGGCGGTGCGCCGCATCCTTGCGACATCACTGAGTGACACCTACGCCGAAGGTTATCCGGGTGCCAGGTATCAGGGTGGATGCGAGGTCGTCGACGAGATCGAAGAGCTTGCCATCGCCCGGGCGACGAAGTTGTTCGGTGCCGAATACGTCAACGTGCAGCCGGTGTCGGGAACCGCGGCGGCCTCCGCGGTGTACGCCGCATTCGCCCAGCCCGGCGACCCGGTGTTGTCGCTGCGCCTGGATCACGGGGGCCATCAGACCCACGGCTCCCGGGCGAACTTCTCCGGTCGCTGGTTCAACCCGATTCGGTATTCGGTGTCGGAATCGGATGAGCTGATCGACTACGACCAGATTCGTGATCTCGCACTGCTTCATCGGCCACGGTTGTTGATCGCGGGCTCGGCGATGTATTCGCGACTGATCGACTTCCCCGCACTCCGGGCGATCGCCGACGAGGCGGACTGCATCCTCTGGGTCGACGCCGCCTACCTCGGCGGACTCGTCGCCGGCGGATCGGCCCCGAATCCGGTCCCATACGCCGATGTGGTGACACTGGTCACGCACAAGGTGTTGCGGGGGCCGCGGGGCGGTGTGCTGCTCGGCGCGGGTGTCCACGGTCCGGCGCTGCAGAAGGCGGTGTTCCCCTTCACCCAGGGAGCCCCGGCGATGAACGTCATCGCCGCAAAGGCAGCAGCGTTCGCCGAGGCCGCGTCGGGGGAGTTCGCCGTGCACGTGGGTGCGGTGGTGGCCAACGCGCGGGCGCTGTGCGCCGCGCTGACCGAGCGCGGGCTGCGCATCGTCAGTGGTGGTACGGACACCAATCTCGCGGTGGTCGACGTGTCCGCGTCGGGCCTCAGTGGCGTCGAGGCGCAGCGACGCCTGCACGAGGCGGGCATCGTGGTCGACAAGGCGGTACTCCCGTTCGATCCACGTCCGGCGACCGAGGGCTCGGCCATCCGCATCGGCACGCCGATCGCCACCCTTGCCGGCGGCGACGTGGACACGATGGGGCAGATCGCCGAATGGATGGTCGAGGCACTGTCCGACCCGGCCGAACACGCACGGATCCGTGCCTCGATCGCCGAGTTGCTCGCCGGGTAGCCTGATCGGGTGCCCGATCCCCTCGTAGTTCACCGTGCCCTGGCCATGAGTGACGCGGCCATGAGTGACGCGGCCATGAGTGACGCGGCCATGAGTGACGCGGCCATGGATGATGTGGCGCCGGATGATGTGGCGGCGAGTCGTACACGATGAGTGTGGTCGATCCCGGCATGGGGCAGGCGTTCTCGTTGCTGGCCGCGGGCGAGGTCAGCGGCGGTGCGGGTGTGCCCTTCCGTGAGTTGCTGCTCGTCGGACTCAGTGCCGCCGCCGTCACGTACCTGCTCACGTCGGCGGTGCGGGTGATCGCGATCAAGGTCGGCGCGGTCGCGGTGCCCCGTGCACGCGACGTCCATCTGATCCCCACCCCGCGGATGGGCGGTCTGGGTATGTTCGCCGGCATCGTCGCCGCGGTCGCTCTTGCGGCAAACCT
The DNA here is from genome assembly GCF_049844915.1 of Gordonia sp. DT30. NCBI lineage: Bacteria > Bacillati > Actinomycetota > Actinomycetes > Mycobacteriales > Gordoniaceae > Gordonia > Gordonia sp. DT30. The sequence goes on from NZ_JBNCLY010000012.1 coordinate 122,991, forward strand.
GCCGGCTCTCAACCGGGGATTTGCCTACACCAACGACATCGGGGCAGTGATCTCGGCAGGTGCGGTGATCGTGATCGTCGGCGTCATCGACGATCGGTGGGGGCTCGACGCGCTGACCAAGTTCGTCGGTCAGCTCACCGCAGCCGGGGTGATGGTGATCATGGGGGTGAGCTGGTTGCAGATCCCGGTGCCGTTCGGTGACATCGGGACGATCGTCTTGGATCCCTTTCAATCCGGCCTGCTGACCGTGGTCATCACCGTGGCGACGATCAACGCCATCAACTTCATCGACGGTCTCGACGGTCTCGCCGCCGGCCTGGGATTCATCGCGGCATCGGCGATCTGCTTGTTCTCGCTGGGACTGCTGCGCGACCGGGGCGGAGATGTCAGTTACTACCCGCCCGCACTCATCTCGGTGGTGCTCGCCGGCGCATGTCTGGGATTCCTGCCGCACAATTTCTCGCCGGCGCGAATCTTCATGGGCGATTCCGGGGCGATGCTCATCGGACTGATGCTTGCGGCCGCGTCGACCAGCGCGTCGGGCCGTATCGCGGTCAACGCCTATGGCTCGGCCGACGTCTTCACACTGTTGCTTCCACTGATCCTGGTGGCGGCGATCGTATTCGTGCCGATGCTCGACATGCTGATGGCCATCATCCGGCGGACGCGGGCCGGGGTCGGGTTCTACACACCCGACAAGATGCATCTGCATCATCGATTACTCGAGCTCGGCCATTCACAGCGACGAGTCGCGATCATCATCTACCTGTGGGTGGCGATCCTGGCGTTCTCGGCGGCCGCGAGCACGTTGTTCCCGATATCTGTGGTCGCCCCGGCATTCGCGGGCGGCCTCGTCCTGGCGATGTTGGCGACCATGGCGCCGCGACTGTCGCGGCGCATTGCCCAGATGCGGACGGCTCACGCGGGACCGGTGGTCCGCGCTCCGCGGCAATGACTGTCCACCGGCGACCACTGTTCCACAGGGCCGGGTAATCCGGAGGTAAAGACCATGTACTATTGCCGGTAGTAGTTCGGTGGCGCTCGTTTCGGCGCCGCGGACAACGGATCGGCCCGTCGGGCCGGTCTACCCAGCTGCTCCGATGCGGTCGCCCCCTGGTGGGGCGGTCACAGGGGCTTGGTAGGGTCTCAACAACGCGGAGCGTACGCGCGGTGGCTCTCGGCTGCCATCAGCTACGCTCGATGCCGTCTGCCGTCCCCACGGCGGGGTTCGAAGGAGAGGTGAGGAGAGGCGATGACGACATCTGCCCCCGATTCGGCTCCCGTCTATTACCCGACCGCACCCACCGGTCTGGTTCGCCCCGGGATCATTGCCGGCGCCTTCACGATGATCGTGGCGGGCGTGTCGATCTATGTGGGACATTTTCTCTTCGCGATCTTCTTCGCGGTGGGGGTCGTGGCTGTGCTGCTCAACGCGAAGATGGTCACCATGGCCGTCTCGCGAGTCGCCGCCGAGTCCGATCCCCGCAAAAAGCTGTTGGCCGTCAATTCCGCGCTGCGGCTCGGTGTGATCACCGCGCTGGCCCTGGCCGCAGCCATTCTGGTCCGGCCCGAGGGGCTGGGCGTGATGTTCGGACTCGCTTTGGGCCAGGTGGTTCTGGTACTCAACACGGTGATTCCGGTGATGAAAGGACTTCGTAAGCAGTTATGACCGCACCGTCTGACGCGCTGTACCTGGCCGAGGCCAAGATCGAGGTCGGCCACCACCAAGAGGTGGAGTGGCTGGGCATGACCTGGAATATGGACACGATCATCTCCGCCGCGATCGCCGCGGTCATCGTGATCGCGCTCGCATTCTTCGTCAAGGCCAGGATGACCTCGCGCCGGCCCAACACCGTGCAGCTGTACTTCGAGGTCATCACAGTCCAGATGCGCAACCAGATCGAGAGCGCGATCGGGATGAAGATCGCGCCGTTCGTGCTGCCGCTGGCGGTGACACTGTTCACCTACATTTTGATCGTCAACTGGTTCTCGGTGCTGCCGGTGCAATACGCGACCGGCAGCGGAGCGACGCACGAGTTGATCGGGCCGGCATCCGGTGACGCCAACTTCACCTACGCGCTCGCGATCCTTGTGTTCGTCTGGTACCACGCAGCCGGTATGCGCCGGCGCGGACCGTTGCGTCACCTCGGCAAGCTGGTCAAGGGACACGCCGCAGGCCTGGCCCCGATCAACATCATCGAGGAGATCGCAAAGCCGCTGTCGCTGTCTCTCCGACTTTTCGGCAACCTGTTTGCCGGTGGCGTCATGGTCGCCCTGATCGCGTTGTTCCCCGCCTACATCCTGTGGGCACCGAACGCGATCTGGAAAGCCTTCGACATGTTCATCGGACTCATCCAGGCATTCATCTTCGCACTGCTGACAATCCTCTACTTCAGTCAGGCGATGGAGGACGAGAAGCACTAGCACCACCGGCCGGTGCGCACGAGAGGTAAGCGCCGGCCACCCGAAACCCATCCCCCTATATAGACAAGGTCGGCCCGGCCGACCGGACCCACAGACCTGGCAACCAAGAGTGCCAGTTCCACCCGAAAGGAAAGATCTCAATGGATCCGAATCTGGTTAGCATGGGCGCGTTGATCGGCGGCGGCCTCATCATGGGCGGCGGCGCGATCGGTGCCGGCATCGGTGACGGTATCGCCGGCTCGCAGCTCATCGCCGGTATCGCCCGGCAGCCGGAGGCCCAGGGACGTCTGTTCACACCGTTCTTCATCACCGTCGGTCTGGTCGAGGCGGCGTACTTCATCAACCTCGCCTTCATGGCGCTGTTCGTGTTCGCCAACCCCGCTCAGACCTACGGCGCATCCTGAGCCGAAGCGTCGTCCGTACAGCTGCAGTAGTTCGAAATCCCGATAGGGGACATCCAAAATGATGAGTCTCGCCGCAGAAGAAGCCGGGGAGAAGACGTCCAACTTCCTCATCCCGAACGGCACGCTGATCGCGTGCCTGCTGATCTTCGTCGTCGTCCTGATCGTCATCCGCGCGTTCGTCGTCCCGCCGATCCTGAAGGTGCTCGACGAACGCGACGCGCGGGTGGCCAAGACGGTCGAGGACAACAAGGCGGCGGCGGCGAGCTTCGAGGACGCCGACCGGGAGTACGCAGCGCGGCTGAAGGATGCCCGTGGCGATGCCACCGGTATCCGTGACGAGGCCCGCGCCCGTGGCAACGAGCAGGTGTCGGCGGCCAAGCACAAGGCCACCGAAGAGGCCGATGCCGCGCTCGCGAAGATCTCGGCGGATCTCAAGGTCGAGGCCGACACGGCGGTCACCACTGCCAAGCGGGATGTGAGCCGGCTGTCGGAGGCGCTGGCCGGTCGTGTCCTGGGAACCGATGTGGCCGCAGCCGGTGCTGGGGCCCAGCAGACAGAGACGGTGAAGTAACAGTGGACGTTTTCATCGGACAACTCGTCGGCTTTGCGGTCATCGTCGCGGTCTTCATCAAATGGGTCCTGCCCCCGCTGCGCAAGGCGGTGCTCGCCCAGAAGGACGCGATCAGTCAGCAGATGGTCGACAGCGACGAGGCGAAGGCGCGGGCGCAGGACGCCCAGGCGGCCCACGACCGCGCCATCGAGCGGGCCAAGACCGAGGCACAGGAACTGCACGACGGTGCGCTCGACGACGCGAGGTCGATCGAGCAGGATCTCACGACCCTTGCTGATTCCGAGGTACGTCGGATCAGCGAGCACGGCAAATCCCAAGCCGAACTGGCTCGGACCGGCCTGGTGCGGCAACTTCGCGCCGAACTCGGACTGAGCGCGGTCGACGGAGCGGGCGAGATCGTGCGCAAACACCTCTCGTCGGCCGACAATCAGAAGGCGGCGATCGATCGGGCGATCGGTGAGCTCGACGGAATGTCGTCTGGTGGACAGCCGGATTCGGCGGTGCCGGCGAGTTCGGATCTGATCGGGCTGCACTCGATGCACGCCACCAGCCGGGACGCTGCGCGCGCCGTGGGCGCCGAATTCGAATCGGCCGGCGGAGCGCTCGACGGAAGGTCGCTGACGGCCGCGTCGGAAGACCTCGCATCGGTTATCAGGTTCCTCCTCGACAATCCGGTACTCCGCAAACGGTTGACGGAGGACGAAGACAACCCGGCGGCCAAGAAGCAGCTGGTGCACAACCTGTTCGATGGCAAGGTGGCCCCCATCGTGGTCGACACCGTCGCCTCGGCGGCGGCGCAGCGTTGGTCGCAGAGCACCGACTTCTTGGCGGCGCTACGGCGTCAGAACGCGGTGCTGGTCCTTGCGGCCGCCGAGCGTGACGGCACCCTCGAGGAGACCGAGGACGAGCTGTTCCGCGTGGGCCGGTTGCTGGACGGGAGCCCTGAACTGGCGTCACTGCTGGCCGACTTCCAGCGTCCGGTGCAGGGCCGTATCGACTTGCTGCGCTCGCTCATCGGTGAGCAGGTAGGCGAGCACACCTGGTACCTGCTGTCGCATACCGTCGCACTGCTGCACGGTCAGCCGTCGGAGGCTGCCGTCGCGCGCCTGGCCGAGCTCGCTGCCGCACGACGCGGTGAGACGGTCGCGCACGTGATCTCGGCGGTCGAACTGACCGAGTCGCAGCGCACGCGCCTGGCCGCGGTGCTGGGAAATATCTACCACCGCACGATCTCGGTGCAGACCGAAGTCGACGAGTCGATCATCGGTGGCCTGCGCATCGGCGTGGGCGACGAGGTGATCGAGGCCGATATCGCCACCCGACTGGCGAAGGCGGCCGAGACACTACCGCGTTGAACCAGTTGCCGCGCGGAACCCGCAGACCGGCGACCACCGATATCGACTCACCACCCACCACGAACCACTGCACGGACTGAGCAAGGAAGACGAGAACCCATGGCGGAGTTGACGATCTCAGCAGACGAGATTAAGGGAGCGATCGAGCAGTACGTCTCGTCGTTCGACGCCGAAGCCTCGCGCGACGAGGTCGGCATCATCACCGATACCGCGGACGGCATCGCCCACGTCAGCGGATTGCCGAGCGCGATGGCCAACGAACTGCTGCAGTTCCCCGGCGGCGTGCTGGGTGTGGCGTTGAACCTCGACGAGGATGAGATCGGTGCGGTCATCCTCGGTGACTATGAGACCTTGGAAGAGGGCCAGCAGGTCAGCCGCTCGGGCGAGGTCCTCTCGGTCCCGGTCGGCGACAAGTTCCTCGGCCGCGTGGTCGATCCGCTGGGCGCGCCCATCGACGGCCTCGGCGACATCGAGGCGGAGGACCAGCGCGTACTGGAGCTGCAGGCGGCCTCGGTGCTGGAACGCCAGCCCGTCGAGGAGTCGTTGGCCACCGGGATCAAGGCCATCGACGCCATGACCGCGATCGGCCGCGGGCAGCGGCAGCTCATCATCGGCGACCGCAAGACCGGCAAGACGGCGGTCTGTGTGGACGCCATCCTGAACCAGAAGGCCAACTGGGAATCGGGTGACCCCGACAAGCAGGTTCGCTGCATTTACGTGGCGGTCGGTCAGAAGGGTTCGACGATCGCCGGCGTCAAGACGGCGCTCGAAGAGGCGGGCGCGATGGAGTACACCACCATCGTCGCCGCCCCCGCGTCGGACTCGGCCGGCTTCAAGTGGCTGGCTCCCTACACCGGCTCGGCAATCGGTCAGCACTGGATGTACCAGGGCAAGCACGTCCTGATCGTGTTCGACGACCTCACCAAGCAGGCCGAGGCCTACCGCGCGATCTCGCTGCTGCTGCGCCGCCCGCCGGGCCGCGAGGCATACCCCGGCGACGTCTTCTACCTGCACTCGCGGCTGCTGGAGCGTTGCGCCAAGCTCTCCGACGAGATGGGCGCCGGCTCCATGACCGGGCTGCCGATCATCGAGACCAAGGCCAACGACGTGTCGGCGTTCATCCCGACCAACGTCATCTCGATCACCGACGGACAGGTCTTCCTCGAGTCCGACCTGTTCAACAAGGGTGTCCGCCCGGCGATCAACGTCGGTACCTCGGTCTCTCGCGTCGGTGGTGCCGCTCAGACCAAGGGTCTGAAGAAGGTGTCCGGTTCGCTGCGTCTGGAGCTGGCACAGTTCCGCGAGCTCGAGGCGTTCTCGGCGTTCGCCTCTGACCTGGACGACGCATCCAAGGCGCAGCTCGAGCGTGGTGCGCGCTGGGTGGAGATGCTGAAGCAGGATCAGTACAGCCCGTATTCGGTCGAGGACGAGATTGTCTCGATCTACCTGTGCGGCGAGGGCCACTACGACTCGGTGCCGGTCGACGACGTCCGCAACTTCGAGACCCAGCTGCTCGGCCATCTGCATCACAACGCCAAGGGCGTGTACGACTCGATCGCCGGTGGCAAGGTGCTCGGCGACGATCAGGCCGAGGCGCTGGTCGCCGAGACCAACAAGTTCAAGAAGAGCTACCTCACCCACGACGGCCGGCGCGTGGTCAATGAGGCCGAGGCGGCCCCGATGGATTCCGAGGACGTCGCGCACGAAGAGATCAAGATCCGCAAGTGATGATCGCCGACGCTCGTACGGACTCCGCGAAAGGAAGGGTGAACACTCATGGCAAGCATTCGTGAGTTGCGCTCGCGTATCCGATCGGTTCAGTCGACCAAGAAGATCACCAAGGCGCAGGAGTTGATCGCCACGTCGCGGATCACCAAGGCCCAGGCCCGGATCGCGGCTGCCCGTCCCTACTCGGAAGAGATGACCAAGGTCGTCTCGGAACTGGCGAGCAACGCCGCGACCCTCGACAACCCGATCCTGGTCGAGCGGGAGAACCCGAAACGCGCCGGGGTGCTCGTCGTCACCAGCGACAGCGGTCAGTGCGGCGGTTACAACTCGAACGTCCTGCGGGCGGCCAGGGAACTGATGGCACTTCTGCGCGACGAGGGCAAGGAACCCGTACTGTTCGTCACCGGTCGCAAGGGGATCGGATACTTCGGTTTCCGTGGCATCGACGTGGGCGACTCCTGGAGCGGGTTCTCCCAGTCGCCGGATTACGCAGATGCCGCCGAAGTAACCAACTTCCTGGTCGACCTGTTCAATGCGGGCTCGGGCGAAGAAGTCGGTCGGCCCGACGGTGAGAGCAGCCTCGAAGGTGTGGACGAGCTACACATCGTCTACACGAGGTTCGCGTCGATGCTCTCGCAGGTTCCCGAAGTTCGTCGGATGGCGCCGCTGGTGGTCACCGAGGGTTCCGCAGATGACGGTTCCGGGCCAGCGGGTGAGTCGCGGAACTACACCTTCGAACCCAGTGCCGAGACGCTGCTGGATTCGCTGCTGCCCAGGTACGTCGCCACCCGGATCTATGCGGCGTTCCTCGATTCGGCGGCCTCGGAACTCGGTGCGCGGCGTACGGCGATGAAGGCCGCGACCGACAACGCCGAAGACCTCGTGACGACGCTGTCGCGTGATGCCAACCAACTCCGTCAGGCGCAGATCACCCAGGAGATCAGCGAGATCGTGGGCGGCTCCAGTGCACTCGCGACCTAGCCGCCCGCCGGTGACATCTCTCCGCCCGGACACAAACTTTGAGAAGAGGAAGTGACCCAACCACCATGACCGCAGCAGTAGAAACCCCATCCTCGCAGTCGGCGGGGTCGGCCGATGGCCGGATCGTCCGCATCATCGGCCCCGTGGTCGACGTCGAGTTCCCCCGGGGCTCGATCCCAGAACTGTTCAACGCCCTACACGCCGAGGTGGCGCTGGAGTCGGTTGCCAAGACCCTGACCCTCGAGGTCGCCCAGCACCTCGGCGACAATCTGGTCCGCACCATCTCGATGCAGCCGACCGACGGTCTGGTCCGTGGCGCGCCGGTCTCCGACACCGGGTACTCGATCCGGGTGCCCGTCGGCGACGTCGTCAAGGGCCACGTGTTCAACGCCCTCGGTGACTGCCTCGACAGCCCCGGCCTCGGTCGGGACGGTGAGCAGTGGAGCATCCATCGCAAGCCGCCGCCCTTCGACGAGCTCGAGGGCAAGACGGAGATCCTCGAGACCGGTATCAAGGTCATCGACCTGCTGACCCCCTACGTCAAGGGCGGCAAGATCGGCCTGTTCGGCGGTGCCGGCGTCGGCAAGACGGTGCTCATCCAGGAGATGATCACCCGTATCGCCCGCGAGTTCTCCGGTACGTCGGTCTTCGCCGGCGTCGGTGAGCGCACCCGTGAGGGCACCGACCTCCACCTCGAGATGGAGGAGATGGGCGTCCTGCAGGACACCGCGTTGGTGTTCGGCCAGATGGATGAGCCGCCGGGCACGCGTATGCGCGTGGCTCTGTCTGCGCTGACGATGGCGGAATACTTCCGCGACGTCAAGCAGCAGGACGTGCTGCTGTTCATCGACAACATCTTCCGGTTCACCCAGGCCGGCTCGGAGGTGTCGACTCTGCTCGGGCGTATGCCGTCCGCGGTGGGCTACCAGCCGACGCTGGCCGACGAGATGGGTGTGCTGCAGGAGCGCATCACCTCGACCAAGGGACGCTCGATCACCTCGCTGCAGGCGATCTACGTCCCGGCCGACGACTACACCGACCCGGCGCCTGCGACCACGTTCGCGCACCTCGATGCGACGACCGAGCTCTCGCGTCCGATCTCTCAGCTGGGTATCTACCCGGCCGTCGATCCGCTGACGTCGACCTCGCGCATCCTGGAGGCCTCGATCGTCGGTGATGAGCACTTCCGCGTCGCCAACGAGGTCAAGCGCATCCTGCAGAAGTACAAGGAACTGCAGGACATCATCGCCATCCTCGGTATGGACGAGCTCTCCGAAGAGGACAAGGTGACCGTGCAGCGTGCACGTCGCATCCAGAAGTTCCTCGGCCAGAACTTCCTGGTCGCCGAGAAGTTCACCGGTCAGAAGGGTTCGGTCGTTCCGCTCGCGGACACGATCGAGGCGTTCGACCGTGTGTGCAAGGGCGAGTTCGACCACTACCCCGAGCAGGCGTTCAACAGCTGCGGTGGTCTCGACGACGTGGAGGCTGCTGCCGAGAAGATCGCCGGAAAGTAGCGAATTAACATGGCAGACAAGTCCTTTCACGTCGAGGTGGTCTCGGCGGACGCCGAACTCTACTCCGGTGAGGCGACCTTTGTGATCGCCCGCACCACCGTGGGTGAACTCGGTGTGATGGCCAATCATGAACCGCTGCTGGGCCAATTGGTTCCCGGCGGCTACGTGGTGATCGTCGAGGAGAACGGCGAGCGTAAGGCTGCCGCAATCGAGGGCGGATTCCTCTCGACGACCGGACAGTCGGTGACGATTCTCGCCGAATCCGCCGAGTGGGCCGACGGGGTCGACATCACCGCGGAGCGGTCGATTCTCGATTCCGCCGAGCCCGGCACCGACAAGTACAACCACGCGCAGGCGAGGTTGTCCGCGGCAGAGCAACTGGTCAAGTAAGTTCGCGGAGTCAATCCAGTGACGACACGACCGGCCACCCGAGGATGGGTGGCCGGTCGTGCTCGCGTATCGGATGGCATGCTGGGGGAGATCCCCGCGCGATCACAGCCACGTCGCCTATCGACGGCATCGCCGCGGTCGGGCCGTGCGCGAGGAGGTGCGACTGGTTGTCCCAGCTCGTCATCGCGCTGAGTGTGCTGCTCCTGATCGCGCTGTCTGTCTGTGTGCTGCTGACCTATCGCGTGGGTCAGTTACGGCGTGGGGGGACGCCTGTCCTGCTGCGGACGCTGCCCGGCGATGTCGATGAGGGCTGGCGGCACGGCACCGTGCACTACACCGACGAGACCCTGCGGTACTTCCGGTTGAGTTCGCTGCGCCCGGGGCCATCGCAAACGCTCCCGCGACGCGCGATTGAGATCACCGGACGGCGCCGGGCCGTCGGCAGCGAACGCGACATCCTCGAGGGCATGATCATCCTCGAGGTGCACCAATCCCTCGGATCCGGCGAGGGCAAGGATTTCGAGATCGCCTGGGACACCGGGGGAGTCACCGCATTCCAGTCGTGGCTCGAGTCGCGGCGTTCGGATCGGTCCCAGCGTCGACGCAGCGCCTGAGGGCACCAGCGGCCTATGGTGTCGGCGCTGAGGGCCGTTGCCGTCGGCCGCCGGGCAGCCAGGTGATGTCGCCATCACCGTGTGGGCTCCGGTTGGCCACCCGCGACAGGATGAACAGCAGATCCGAGAGCCGGTTCAGATAGCGCGCGGGGAGCACCGAAGTCGCCTCGGGGTCGGAATCGATTGCCGCCCACGCCGAGCGCTCGGCCCGGCGGGTCACCGTACGCGCCTGATGCAGCAATGCCGAGAGCGGACTCCCGCCCGGCAGGATGAACGAATCGAGCGGCGCCAGTCCGTCGCCGAAGGCGTCACACCAGTGTTCGAGTGCGTCGATGTAGTCGTGCTCGATGCGCAGCGGCGGATACTTCGGATTGTCGATCACCGGGGTCGACAGATCGGCGCCGGCATCGAAGAGGTCGTTCTGGACGGTGCGCAGCACCGCGGCGATTTCTTCGGGTACCGCACCTCCCAACGACAGTGCGATTCCGATCGCGGCGTTGGCCTCGTCGCAGTCGGCGTAGGCGACCACCCTCGGATCGGTTTTGGACACCCGCGAGAAGTCGCTGAGCCCGGTGCTCCCGTCGTCGCCGGTGCGCGTGTAGATGCGTGTCAGATGGACGGCCATACCTATCGAATGTAGTCGGTGAGTGCATGGGCGGGCAGCCCGCGACTGATGGGCGGGCAGCCCGCTGCCGGGTCACCGGACTGTGTTGCGGCGGCTGCGGGCCGACGGCGTCGGGAACGCTGCGCGGCGGCGGATAAGCTGTCTGGCGTGACTGATCGCTATCTGGTGACCGGCGGAGCCCGCCTGCGGGGTGAGGTCTCGGTGGGCGGCGCGAAGAACAGCGTCCTCAAGCTCATGGCTGCCGCGTTGCTCGCCGAGGGCACGACCACATTGACCAATTCACCGGAGATCGCCGACGTGCCGCTGATGGCCGACGTGCTGCGCGGCCTGGGTGCGGTCGTGACCATCGACGGCGACACCGTGGTGATCGACGCCCCGGCCGAACCGAAGTATCACGCCGACTTCGACGCGGTGAAACAGTTCCGCGCGTCGGTGTGTGTGCTCGGACCGCTGATGGCCCGATGCCGACGTGCCGTGGTCGCGCTTCCGGGTGGCGACGCGATCGGGTCGCGGCCCCTCGACATGCACCAGGCCGGGCTGCGGGCGCTGGGCGCGCACAGCTCCATCGAGCATGGCTGCGTGGTGGCCGAGGCGGATTCGCTGGTGGGCGCGCCAGTCGCGCTCGAGTTCCCCTCGGTGGGGGCCACCGAGAACATCTTGATGGCCGCGGTACTCGCCGACGGCCAGACCACGATCGACAACGCCGCACGTGAACCCGAGATCGTGGATCTGTGCGTCATGCTGGCGCAGATGGGTGCCCGGATCGAGGGCGCGGGTACGTCCACGCTGACGGTGACCGGTGTCGATCGTCTACACCCGACAACTCACCGCGTGATCGGCGATCGCATCGTCGGTGCGACGTGGGGGATCGCTGCCGCGATGACCCGGGGCGACGTGACGGTCCGGGGTGTTGCGCCCGCCCACCTGCAGCTGGTCCTGACCAAACTCGCCGACGCCGGTGCCCGGGTGGATACGTTGCCCGACGGATTCCGGGTGCGCCACGTGGGGCGACCGACCGCAGTCAACGTCTCGACGCTCCCGTTCCCCGGATTCCCGACCGACCTGCAGCCGATGGCGATCGGTCTGGCCACCATCTCCGAGGGGATGTCGGTGATCACCGAGAACGTCTTCGAGGCGAGGTTCCGGTTTGTCGAGGAGATGATCCGCCTCGGCGCCGACGCCCGGACGGACGGTCACCACGCAGTCGTCCGCGGTATCGATCATCTGTCCAGTGCACCCGTGTGGTGTTCCGATATCCGGGCGGGCGCCGGGCTGGTGCTGGCCGGGTTGGTGGCCGACGGGGTGACCGAGGTGCACGACATCGAGCACATCGATCGCGGCTACCCGCATTTCGAGGAGATCCTGACCCGCCTCGGGGGCGGCATCGAGCGGGTGCGCGGATGAACACCGATTCCGGGACCGGCGCCGGCCATCGGCAGTCCGATCCCGCCGGCGCGACTACAGGGCAGGTCGACGTGGCCGCGTGGGCAACCCGATTCGACCTGCTCTCGGATCCGCATCGGCTGGAGATCCTGCTGGTTCTCCACCGTCGGCCGGGCATCATCGTCGGTGATCTCGCGACCGAGGTGCGACGTACCGAAACCGCAGTGTCGCAAGCGTTGCGCGTACTGCGCCATCAAGGGTGGGTGACCTCGACCCGGTTGGGCCGCTCGGTGAGCTATCGGCTCGAGGACGAGACCGTCCACGAACTCCTGCACTGGATCGGCGCGGGCCACCTCGACACCTGACCGGGCGTCGACTCGCTGCGCCACCACCGGATGGCCGAACGGTGGTGTGCGGCCAGTGCGACACCTGACCGGACGGACAGTCTGAGCGCCTCAACATCTGAATAAGTGGACAGATATCGGGGCCGCCCCTAACGTTTTTCCTACCGCGTCGCGTATTCGCCGCCGGCGCCACGGGATTCGAAGGGACACCGGTCATGTCCACCACCACTGTCGCCATGCATATGAGCGATGGCATCATCAACGCACAGACATCGCTGTTGTTCGGGATCGTCGCCATCGTGGGTCTGGGATTGTCCGCGTGGCGGGCACGCACCGATCTCGACGAGAAGACGGTGCCGATGGCCGGTCTGGTCGCGGCGTTCATCTTCGCCGTGCAGATGGTCAATTTTCCGATCCTGCCCGGCGTCAGCGGACATCTGCTCGGCGGTGCGCTCGCCGCGATCCTCGTCGGCCCGTACACCGGAGCGCTGTGCATCGCCATCGTGCTGATCGTGCAGTGTTTGCTGTTCGCCGACGGCGGGATCACGGCGCTCGGCGCCAACATCACCAACATGGCCCTCATCTCGACCTTCGCCGGCTACGGGATCGCGGTGCTCGTGTTCCGACTGATCGGTTTCGGTAAACGAACAACCGATATGACCTCGCTCGGTCGTCTCGGTGTGGTCGCCTTCGTCTCGGCCCTGTGCGGCACCGTCTGCGCGGCGACGGGCTTCGTCGTCGAGTACGCCGTCGGCGGCGCGGCGACGACCTCGATCGGCACCGTCGCGGGCTACATGTGGGGCACCCATGTCCTGATCGGCATCGGCGAGGGATTGATCACCGCGGCGACCGTGGTGGCCGTCGCCCGCGCCCGTCCCGATCTGGTGTATCTGTTGCGGCGCAACACAACCGCCGTCGAGATGATCGGAGCCGACTCATGAGCGCCAGCGGATCGGACGAGGAGGGCGCAGGCACTCGGCGGCTCCCGCGGCGGCGTACGGTTCTCGTCGTCTTCGCCGTGGTGGCGCTGCTCATCGCCGGCGTGGTGTCCTACCTGGCCAGCTCGTCGCCGGACGGCCTCGACTCGGCGACCCGGCAGGGCTGCGGGGTGACCGACGTCAACGGGACCGAGCACCTCACGGGCACCTGCATCGCCCAGCACGCCACCGATCACGCGATGGCCTCATCACCCTTGGCGCACTACGCGTTCCGGGGGATCGGGTACACCAACGGGATCGCCGGGATCATCGGTGTCATCGTCACCCTCGTGATTGCGGGCGCACTGTTCTGGGTGATCGGCGGCCGCCGACGCGGAGGGTCCGCGAGGCCACCGGAACCGGGTGCCGCACCCACATCTCGGGGAGTCTGACGGTGGGAGCCGGTCACGCGCATCCGCTCTACCGTGTGGGGGCCTCCGGTGTGCACCGCGCGCCCGCGGAGGTGAAGATCGTCGCCCTGGTGGTCTTCGTCTTCGCGGTGGTCGCCACGCCCCGCGAGATGTTCTGGCCCTACCTGTGTTTCGCGGTCATCCTCGCCGCGGTCGGGGCGACCGCGCGAATTCCGTTGACGTGGATGGCGCCGCGGATGCTGATCGAGGCACCGTTCGTGATTCTCGCCGTGCTGCTGCCGTTCGCCGAAGGTGGTGAACGGGTCGAGGCGATGGGGCTCTCGTTGTCGGTGCCGGGCCTCTACGCGGGATGGGGCATCGTCATCAAGGGCTCGCTCGGCGTGGCGGCGTCGCTGACGTTCGCGGCCACCACACCCGCGCGTGAGCTGCCGGTTGCGCTGACCCGACTAGGGGTGCCCGCGACGATCACCCCCATCTTCGTGATGATGTTGCGGTACATGGACCTGTTGTCGGCCGAGATCCGGCGCATGCACATCGCCCGGGCCGCCCGCGGTGACTCGCCCCGGACGCTCCACCAGGCCGGTGCCATGGCCAAAGGCGTTGGGGCGCTGTTTCTCCGGACCTATGAGCGCGGAGAACGGGTCCACCTCGCCATGATGTCACGTGGCTTCACCGGGACCATCCCGGAAATGCCCGGTGTGGTGTCATCGGCACGCGCGAGCGCCGGCCAATGGCTGATGGTCACCACGCCGGGGCTGATCGCGGCGGTGGTGGCCGCCACCGCCTGGGGGCTGCGATGACGCCGGCCATCGAGATCAGCGGACTGCGCTACGCCTACCCGGACGGGCACCTGGCCGTCGACGGAATCGACCTCGTCATCGGGGCCGGGGAGCGCGTCGCGCTCCTCGGGCCCAACGGTGCAGGCAAGACGACACTGATGTTGCAGCTCAACGGAGTTCTCCTGCCGAGTGCCGGGGCGGTGACGATCCAGGGCGTGCGGGTGGGCAAGCCCACGCTGCGCGAGGTCCGCCGTCGCGTCGGGCTGGTGTTCCAGGACCCCGACGATCAGCTCTTCATGCCCACGTTGGCCGAAGATGTTGCGTTCGGGCCGGCCAACTTCGGTGTGCGCGACGAGGAACTCGCCGGTCGCGTCGATGCGGCCCTGGCCGCGGTATCGATGACCGAACATGCCCGCCGTAGCCCACATCACCTGTCCGGCGGGCAGCGCCGCCGCGGTGCCCTGGCGAGTGTATTGGCCTGCCACCCAGAGGTATTGGTGCTGGACGAACCGTCGGCAAACCTCGATCCGGTGGCGCGCCGAGAACTCGCCGACACCCTGCTGGGTCTGCGTACGACGATGCTTGTCGTCACCCATGACCTGCTCTACGCCGCGCAATTGTGTGACCGCGCAATCGTCCTCGACGCCGGCCGTGTGGTCGCCGACGGAGCCGTCGACGACATCCTGGCGGACCCGGCGCTCCTCGCGGCACATCGGCTCGAGTTGCCCTGGGGATTCGACATCGAGTCGATCCGACGGGCCCGCCGAAGCCGCGATGACCACGAGAGATCAGGGGCCCGAGCCGATTCCACGCCCTGACCGGATGCCCGGGGCCCACCCTGGTCGTCCGGTCAGGGGAGGTCCTGACCTTCGGTGGGCACTCGGAGCGCCACGGGACGGTTTGCTGCTCGGGCCCTCCTGTACCCCGGTGTGACGCGCGTAACGTCGCCGACGTTCAAGGCGGTGGCACGCGGTGTGCGCCGGACCAAGGAGGTCAGTCAGAATGCAAGTTGATGAACTACTGAAGCCGTTCCCCATCAAGGAGTTTCATCCGTTCCCCCGCGCGATGATGGGTCCCGGCGCGCACGAGATGATCGGGCCCGAGGCCCTCAAGCTCGGATTCCAGAAGACCCTCGTGATGACCACCGGTCTGCGAGGCAGCGACACCGTCCACAAGATCGTCGAGTCGTGCAAATATCACGGCCTCGAGGTCGTCCTCTACGACCAGGTGGAGTCCAACCCCAAGGACTACAACGTCATGGACGCGGTCTCGCTGTACAACTCGGAGAAGTGCGACTCCTTCATCTCCATCGGCGGCGGCTCGGCCCACGACGCCTGTAAGGGTGCGCGTATCTCGGTGGCCCACGACGGCCGCAACGTCAACGAGTTCGAGGGATTCAACAAGAGCGAGAACCCCAAGAATCCGCCGCACATTGCCGTCTCCACCACCGCCGGCACCGGGTCGGAGACCTCATGGGCCTACGTGATCACCGACACCACAACCGATCCCGACAAGCCTCACAAGTACGTCGCCTTCGATGACGCGGCCGTGACGACGCTGGCGATCGACGACCCGGTGCTCTACTACGACTGCCCGGTGGCGTTCACCGCGCAATGCGGATTCGACGTCCTCGCGCACGCCTCCGAGCCGTACGTGTCGCGGCTGAATTTCCCGCCGTCGATGGGCAATGCGCTGCACGCGGTGCGGATGACGGCCCGGCACCTGCGTGAGGCGACCTGGAATCCCACCGAGCTCGCCGGCCGCGAGGGCATGATGTACGCGCAGTACATCGCCGCGCAGGCGTTCAACTCCGGTGGGCTGGGCATCATCCACTCCATCAGCCACGCGGTGTCGGCGTTCTTCGACACCCATCACGGCCTCAACAACGCAATCGCGCTTCCGCGGGTGTGGGCGTTCAACATGCCGGTGATGTACGAGCGTTTCGCCGACATGGCCGATGCGATGGGTGTCGACACCCACGGCATGACCAAGGTGCAGGCCGCCGACGCCGCGCTCGAGGCGTCGATCCGGCTGTTGCGTGATGTGGGCATCGTCGAGCGCTTCGCCGACATCAGGCAGGACTCCTATCCGAAGAACCGGCTCGGCGCGGGCCCGACGAAGTATTACGAGAACCGCAAGGAGATCACCACCGACGCCGCGACCATCGACGCGATCACCAATCACGTTCTCGGGGACGCGTGTACGCCCGGCAACCCCAAGGAGTGCACCTTCGAGACCGTCCGGCCCGTCGTCGAGCACAGCTTCAACGGCGACCTGGACGAGCTGCTGCCGTAGGACGCACCGGCAAGAGACCGATGTGCGGGGCGCGCGCCCCCCACCGCGCCCCGCATATCCGCGGTCACGCCGATGGTCACCGGCGCCCCGTCTGGACGACCATCGGCGTGACCCACCCACTGATCAGCGTCCGCACACCATCCGAACCAGGAGAAACCGATGCCCACCTGCACCGCGACCACTGATGACGAGACCGGCTCGGCAACCGGCGAAACCGCTGTGCCCGACAGTGTCCCGGCTGCCGGATTCCGCGACGTCGACGACGTGGTCACGCGGTTCGCCGACGCCGG
Organism: Gordonia sp. DT30; assembly: GCF_049844915.1. Taxonomy (NCBI): domain Bacteria; kingdom Bacillati; phylum Actinomycetota; class Actinomycetes; order Mycobacteriales; family Gordoniaceae; genus Gordonia; species Gordonia sp. DT30. The sequence continues at coordinate 140,036 of NZ_JBNCLY010000012.1, forward strand.
ATACCTCGCCGATCAGCGACTGGCCACCACGGTCTTTCTCCAGAACCGGCTCGGCAAGCCGGTGCTGCTGGAAGGGCCTGCGGGGGTGGGCAAGACCCAGCTCGCCAAGACCCTTGCGGAGGTGACCGGACGAGACCTGTTGCGGCTGCAGTGTTATGAGGGACAGGACGAGACGACCGCACTGTACGAATGGGACTATGGCAAACAGCTGCTCTATACCCAGGTGTTGCGCGAGAAGATCTCTCAGGTCGTCGCCGACGCCGATACCCTCGCCGAGGCGGTCGACCGGATCGGTGCCGAGGAGAGCGTGTTCTTCTCCGAACGGTTCCTCTCCTCTCGTCCGCTGCTCGAGGCGGTCCGCAGCGAACGGCCGGTGGTCCTGTTGATCGACGAGGTCGACCGGGCCGACGAGGCACTCGAGGCGGTACTGCTGGAATTGCTCGCCGAATATCAGGTGTCGGTGCCCGAGATCGGGACGTTCGTCGCCAAGCATCAGCCGATGATCGTGTTGACGTCCAACAACACCCGGGACCTGTCGGCGGCACTGAAGCGCCGATGTCTGCATCTTTCGCTCGACTATCCGGACGCGACAAGGGAATTGGAGATCATCAAGTCCAAGGACACCGGCCTCGCCGAGACGCTGGCCGCCAAGCTGGTCGAGATCGTACGGGGGCTGCGCGAACTCGATCTGCGCAAGGCGCCCAGCATCTCCGAGGCCATCGACTGGGCCCGGACACTCGCCGTGCTCGGCGCCGACGAACTGTCGGCCGAGATCCTCGGTCAGACCGCCAACGTGGTCGTCAAATACGAACGCGACCTCACCCGCGCGCTCGACGCCCTGCCACGCCTGGTCGACCCCAACGCGCAGGTTCCCGATCATCTCCATTCGCACGACCACGCGCACGGCCATTCCCATGGGCACGGCCACACGCACGAACACGACCACGCGCATGAGCAGGATGCGCCGGTCGGTTCTGCCGATGATCGGCACAGCGGTGCGGCCAAACGGGCGGAGAAGGACATGCCGGGCCGGCACGGCGAGGAGTACTACGGCGCACCGGGGGCCAGGAGCGACGCCGGCACCCGGCCCATCAGTGCCTCGCAGGGCAGCCGCTCCTTCGGCAACGACCCGGGCCGATCGCGGTCGGGCTCCGGCCCGCGCCGTAAGCGTCCGTTCTAGGGGCCCGTCATGGAAGGAGCGGTCCACAGATTCGTGCGGTTGCTGCGCCTGCATGGTGTACGCATCGGTGTCTCGGAGGCGATGGACGCGATGGCGGCGGTCGGGACCGCCGAGATCCTTGCCGATCGGCAGCTCATGCGTTCGGCGCTGGCCGCCTGTCTGGTCAAGGATCGCCGCGACGAGCAGACCTTCGACGAGGTCTTCGACAAGTTCTTCTCGCTGCGACCGGTACTGGAAGCTGCCGACGCGCACGGCCATTCGCATACCCATGACGATCTCGCCGACACCGGCGACCTTCAGGAGTACACCCTGTCCGACGAGGTGGGCGACACCCCACAGCAAGGACACAGCCACGGGCCGCCGTCGAATATCCGCGACTTCTTCGACCCGGAGGATCTCGCCGAGCAGTACAACCTGCACCAGGAGGCCAACAAGCTCGACCTGGCCTCGCTCACCGACGAGATCGTGCTGTCGGCCGATTCGGTACCCAATTCCGAGCAGGCCGCCCGGGTACAGCTGACGGTGTCGCGATTACACAATCCGGGACGTCCGGGGGAGTTGGTGACCGGGAATCCGACGCAGCTCGACGCCGAACTCTCGGTGGCCCAGGAGATGGCGTTGCTGGATTGGCTCGACGATGCCGGCGGCCTGTCGGGTCCGCAACCGGACGCCGAGGAGATCGCGCGGCTCCGCAACGCCCTGGCGGGATTGCTCGACGGGTTGCCGGAGAAGCTGCGCGATCACCTCGAGCAGCTCATGGCCACCGACCACGAGATCGAGGAGCGCGAGGTGGCGGCGCAGGCCCGCGAGGCCATCGGTGAACACGAACGTGCCGGTCTCGAGGAATCGATCCGCCGGCTGATCCGCTCGCTGCATGGGGCGCCCCGGGCACGTCGCAAGCGCGCCGCCCGAGGCACCGTCGATGCGGCCCGGACGATGCGCGCCAATCTGCGGTTCGACGGAGTGCCGTTCCGGCCGATCACGGTCGCCAAGGTCGAGGATCGCCCATCATTGCTGATCCTCGCCGACGTGTCGCTGTCGGTGCGCAGCGCCGCCCGGTTCACGCTGCAATTGGTGCATGGGCTGCAGAGCATGGTGGCCCATGTCCGGTCGTTCGCATTCGTCGCCGATCTGGTCGAGATCACCGACCTGTTCGCCGAGCACCCGGCCGAGGAGGCCTTGTCGCTGGTGGTCTCAGGATTGCCCGCGGGCGGGGTCCTCGATACCGATGCCGATTCCGACTACGGGTCGGCGCTGCAGAGCTTCCTCGACGAGTTCGGCGGGGCGATCACGCGCCGGACCACCGTGATCGTCCTCGGCGACGGCCGCAACAACGGCCGTGAACCGAATCTGGCGGCGTTCGAGGAGATCACCCGGCGAGCACGGGAGACCATCTGGATCACCCCCGAGCCCAGTTACTCATGGGGTCTGGGTGCCTGTGATCTGCCTGCATACGCGACGCTGTGCGATCGAGTCCACGTCGTTCACGACCTGGCCGCTCTCGAGCAGGTCTCGGTCAGTGCATACGGTGCCTGAGCGGTGTCCGGCCGCGTAGGATCGGCGCAACGATCCAGGTGTGACGAGGTGGGTGATCGGGTGATGTACGCCGATACCGACGCGGCGCCGGCTGAGATGCCGCCGAGCGGGTTCGCAGACCGCCGCGGTCGGCCCGCGCGGATTCCGGTCGTGAAGTTCCACACCCCCGAGATCATCATCGGGCCCGGCTCGCTGAACGAGATCCCCACCGCAGCTGCGGGTTTGGGATTGCGCCGGCTGATGATCGTCTCCGATCGGAATCTGGTGGCCACCCCGTGGTATCCGCGACTGGTGCAAGGCTTGCGCGCCGCAGACCTCACGGTGGCGTCGTACAGCGAGGTCTCGGAGAACCCGCGGGCGCACCAGATCGCGGCGGGATTCGAGCATTATGAACAGACCCGGTCGGACGGAATCATCGCACTGGGCGGCGGATCGGTGATCGATGCCGCCAAGGGGGTTGCCATCCTGGCCGCCAACGGCGGGCACATCCTGTCCTACGAGGGCATCGATCGCGCTCGAATGCCCTTGCCGCCCTTGGTTGCCGCGCCGACCACGGCCGGCAGCGGCTCGGACGTCTCGCAATTCTGCATCGTCAACGACGTGGACCGGATGACAAAGGTGACGATCATCGGCCGGGGGCTCGTACCCGACGTGTCGGTGATCGACCCACACGTCATGGCCACGTTGCCCGCCGAGGTCGCCGCGCAATCCGGGATGGACGCCGTCACCCATTGCGTCGAGGCATACGCATCGTTGGCGCACACCAGACTCACCGATCGATCCGCGCTGAGCGCGATCGCCACCGCTTGGCGATCGATCGAGCGATTCGTCGACGACCCCGGTGATCAGGCTGCCGGACTCGACATGGCCTATGCCGCGCTGGAAGCCGGGATGGCGTTCACCAACGCGATCCTGGGTGCCACGCACGCGATGAGCCACCCGGTCGGCGGCCTGTGCGACGCTCCGCACGGCGCGATCAACTCGGTGCTGTTGCCCCATGTCATCCGGTTCAACGCCGAGCGGGATCCGGCGCCGTTCGTCGACCTCGCGGAGTCCGTCGGCATCCCGGTGTCGTCGTCGGCACACGTGACCGCCGATCGATTCGCCGATGCGGTACACCGACTTGCGGGGCGGGTCGGGATGCCGGGACGCCTCGCGCAGGTCGGCGTCGGTGACGCGGACGTCGACGCGCTGACCGCGAATGCGCTTCTCGACGCCTGTATGCGGACCAACCCGCGTGCGCCGAGCGCCGCCGAGGTCGCCGGCCTCTATCGCGAGGCGCTATGAGTGCTCCCGGTGACGTTCCGGAAGACGATGGCACCTCGTTGTCACCGAGCCCCTCGCCCTACCCGGATTTCGACTCACTGATCGGCCTGCATTCGGTCAAGGGTTCGCACTATGCGCAGTACCGGGGGGTGGAGAAGCGTCTGGCACGCGTGGTCGGCGCCCTGGACCGGATCTCGCGTGCGCTGGTGCAGACCGCGGAAGGACCCGAAACGCTCGTGCTCTCGGTCGTGCGCGCCGTCGCCGAACATCTGGACGCCGAGTGGGTGGTCTTTGCACTCTGCGACGGTGAACTCGATCGCACCGGCCCGCGACACCTGATGATGGCCGGTGACGGCACCACCTACGCATTCGAGGGTGTGCAGATGGCGCGGATTCCCAGTCACCTGCCCGACGAGGTGTTGAACTGGCTCAACGACATCCTGCGCAATCAGCTCGGCGAACTCATCCGGCCGGTCGTCGAGGAACATCGCCTGCACGTCCCGCTGCACCTGGACGGCCGGGTCGTCGGGGGACTGTCGGCGTGGACACGGCCCCGGCACGTCGTCGACTCGGCGGATCTGGTCGTGATGCGCATCCTGGCGCGGCAGGCGGTGGTGGCGTTGCTCAACGCGGCGTTGCTGGAGGAAAGCCGTCATCAGCTCGCTCGCGCCGAGGGCGCCTATGCCAAAGCGCGGGAACAGGCCGCAGATCTGGCGGTACAGAATGTCGAATTGCAACGCACGCAACGTGAACTGTCGGCGGTCATGCGGCAGCGTCTGGTTACCGAAGAACGCGAGCGCATCGCCCGCGAACTCCATGATTCGGTGACGCAGTCGGTGCTGTCGGCGGGCGTGCAGATCGAGGTCTGCCGCATGGAATGCGACGCCCAGACCGCCGAGCGACTCGAGGTCGCGGGCACCCTGACGCGTAACGCCGTCGAGCAGCTGCGATCGGTGATCTACGCATTGAATCAGTCGCCGTCGGTCGAGGGCTCCGGTCTGGCCGAGGTCATCGACGAGCTGTGTTCGATGCACATGCCGGCGGAGGTGCGGGTGATCGGCCGCCCGCGCGATCTGCCCGACGACGTGCAGCACGCGATCCTGCGCATCGCGGGGGAGGCGCTGTTCAACACCGTGGTGCACGCGGAGGCGACGACGGCACGGGTGGTGCTCACCTATGGCGATCACGACGTGTCCCTGACCGTCGACGACAACGGCGTGGGGGACCCGGCCCACATGCGCCGCGTGATGCGCGCGGCGACGCTGGGCGACCTGGCCGGCCGGCACCGCGGACTGGCGAACATGTCCGCTCGCGCCCGCGACCTCGGCGGCGAGTTCCGCATCCGCCGATCCCGGATGGGTGGCGTCCGCGTCGGGGTCCAGATCCCGGTCGGCGCCGTCGTCGATCGCATGAACGTGAGTCCCGTTGCCTGCGTGGACCCGCGAACGCAACAGGAGGTCACCAGATGAACGACTCGGACACCGCGATCGGGGTGATCCGCACCATGCTGGTCGACGACCATGCGTTACTTCGTGCCGGGATACGGTCGCTGCTGGAGCGTGAAGACACGATTGGGGTTGTCGGCGAAGCGGATTCGTTCGATCGCGCACTCGTCGAAGTGGAACGTACGCAACCCGACGTGGTCGTCGTCGACCTCAAGTTGACGGCCGGTACCGAGTACGAAGGGCTGCGGCTGATCACCGAGATCGCAGCCCGCCACCCCGAGGTGGCGAGTCTGGTGTTGACCACCTTCCTCGACGACGACCTGGTGGTCCGTGCGGTGAAGGCAGGGGCACGCGGGTACGTCGTGAAGGACGTCGACACCACCGAACTCGTGCGTGCGATCCAGTCGGTGTCGGGCGGCGGCAGTGCCTTCGATCCGCGCAGCGCGGCCATCGTCCTGCGCACGGTGTCCGGTGACGGCGCCAGCTCGGCGACGCTGACCGAGCGGGAACGAGAAGTATTGCGGCTGTTGGCCGATGGAATGAGCAACAAGCGGATCGGGTTGACGTTGTTCATCTCTGAATCGACGGTGAAGTTCCACATCCGCAACATCATCCGCAAGCTCGGCGTCACCAAGCGCACCGATGCGGTGTACATCGCGAGCAAGCGTGGGCTGATCTGACCGGTCGTCGCGGCAGCGTCGGTTTCGGACGCCCGTTCCGCTCGGCGCGGATGGTCAGCTCGGCGGACCTGGGGTCAGGATGAGCCAGCCGCCACGGTCGGTGAAGATCTCGGCTCCGGCATGATCTACCTCCTCCGACCATCGCTGCAGGTCGAGAGCGTCCAGTGTGACGCGATGGCCGAAGTGTTCGCTCGGATGTTCCTCGTAGGGAACGGCGATCACCACTGCGCGCCGTGCCACCCGCAACGCTTCGGTGATCGCTGTCCGGGCCTGCTCGGCACCGAGGTGCTCGAGAAGGTGGATCAGGGTCACGGTGTCGACCGAATCGTCCACGAACCGCAGTGCGGTCGCATCACCGACGACGGCACGTAGGGGGGTGTCGCGGCGATCGGCTGCCGCGGTGAGCAAGTCGATGGCGCCTGCCGAGATGTCGCAGGCAGACACCGTCAGTCCGGTCTCGGCGCACTGCAGCGCGAACAGACCGAAGCAACACCCCACCTCCAGCACGCTCGAACCGCTGATCAGCGACCGGGCGCGTCGATGTACCGGGGCGAACGACGCCGTGCCATCCCGCAACGAGCGCAGTGAGTTGTCGTAGAACGCAGCCCAGGCGTCGCCGCTGCGAGCGCTGGAGGATCGGATCAGTCCGACCGCGGCTTCTTCGAACTCCCACTGTCCGTGCAAGACATCTGCGCCGATGAGCTCGTCGAGTGCGGCAACCATGACGTCATCGCAGATCTCGGCGGTCGTGAAGGTGTGGACCAGCTCGAGCGATTCCGATTCCGCAGCGTCCCGACGCAGGCCATCGTGGTGCGACCAGGCCATCCGGCCGAGGTGGTGCATGGCCGCCGGCAGAATCTCCGACCGCCGGACCGAGATCCGGCGACCGGTCGCCGGCCCGGCACTGCACGTTCGGGCACTCGCCAGACCGGCAACCCCAGGGCCCGGACCCGTTGTCAGGGAATTCGTCGTCACGCTCACGACGAAAACGCTATGACCCGCGCGTTCGAACCGTAACTGACCGAGCGGGCGTACATGCTGACCGTTCGGAGAGGGTGAAATTCGGAGAGGGCAAAGTTCGGAGAGTGCGAGGTGCACGTGGCTCAGATCACAACACCCGACTCGGATCAGAAACGGTCGGCGACGGCCGGACCGCGCCGCGTGACATGTGCATTGAGCTGCAGAGATCGTTGCCGGAGCGAGTTCTGACCAGGCGATTTGATTCGTCACGGGTCGGTGCGTAACTTAATCCGAGTCAGCGCGCCGCGGCGCCGCCCCGGAGGGCTTCGAGAGAAGTTCGGCGGGGAGAGGAAACCGGGCAGACGCAGACCGACCCCGAGAAATCGAACCATGCGCAGTGATGTGTACGGGATGTTGATCGGGGAGCCGGGTTCCGGAGGCTCGCAGCCGCAGGGTTGCGGATGCCACGGGGATCTGGCACACTGGACGAGTTGCCCTTGATCGGGTGACGGAATCCGAAACAGAACAAGCTCGCCGAAGTTCGCTCCTGTGTGGGGTGGTGTTGGTGGGTGTGTGTTCGTTGAGAACTCG